>NZ_AKVN02000001.1:4057500-4217500 GCF_000271485.2 Pelosinus fermentans DSM 17108 | reverse complement strand
CTTCAGAAACAACCAGGATGTTGGCTTAGAAGCAGCCACCATTTAAAGAGTGCGTAATAGCTCACTGGTCGAGAGGTTTTGCGCCGAAGATGTCCGGGGCTAAAGTACGGAACCGAAGCTATGGATTTGTATCGTAAGATACAAGTGGTAGGGGAGCGTTCTATACGCATCGAAGCAGTACCGTAAGGAGCTGTGGAGTATATAGAAGTGAGAATGCCGGTATGAGTAGCGAAAAGACAAGTGAGAATCTTGTCCACCGAAAGCCTAAGGTTTCCTGAGCAACGCTCGTCGTCTCAGGGTAAGTCGGGGCCTAAGCCGAGGCGTAAATGCGTAGGCGATGGACAACTGGCAAACATTCCAGTACCACCCACATCCGTTTGAGTGATGGAGTGACACAGAAGGGTAAGTAATCGCGTGAATGGAAGAAACGCGTCTAAGCTTGTAGGGTGTTTAGTAGGCAAATCCGCTAAACGTTAAGCCTGAGGAGTGACGGGGAGTTGACCGCAAGGTTGATGAACTTACTGATCCCATGCTGTCAAGAAAAGCTTCTAGCGAGGCTGTGGGTGCCCGTACCGCAAACCGACACAGGTAGGCGGGGAGAGAATCCTAAGGTGCGCGGGAAAACCCTCGTTAAGGAACTCGGCAAAATGTCCCCGTAACTTCGGGAGAAGGGGAGCCTTTTTAGGTGATTACCCTTGCGGTATGAGCTAAAGAAGGTCGCAGAAAAGAGGCCCAAGCGACTGTTTACCACAAACACAGGTGCCTGCTAAAGCGAAAGCTGACGTATAGGTGCTGACACCTGCCCGGTGCTGGAAGGTTAAGGGGAGTGCTTAGACGTAAGTCGAAGGTGTGAACTGAAGCCCCAGTAAACGGCGGCCGTAACTATAACGGTCCTAAGGTAGCGAAATTCCTTGTCGGGTAAGTTCCGACCCGCACGAAAGGTGTAACGACTTGGGCACTGTCTCAACGAGGGACCCGGTGAAATTGAAATACCTGTGAAGATGCAGGTTACCCGCGACTGGACAGAAAGACCCCATGGAGCTTTACTGTAGCCTGACATTGAATTTTGGTAAATGATGTACAGGATAGGTGGGAGACTGCGAGACATGTACGCTAGTATGTGTGGAGTCGTTGTTGGGATACCACCCTTTATTTACTGGAATTCTAACTTTAGTAGTAACGAAACTAAGGACAGTGTCAGGTGGGCAGTTTGACTGGGGCGGTCGCCTCCGAAAATGTAACGGAGGCGCTCAAAGGTTCCCTCAGCGCGGTTGGAAATCGCGCGTAGAGTGCAAAGGCAGAAGGGAGCTTGACTGCGAGACGTACAGGTCGAGCAGGGACGAAAGTCGGACTTAGTGATCCGGTGGTACCGCGTGGAAGGGCCATCGCTCAACGGATAAAAGCTACCCTGGGGATAACAGGCTAATCTCTCCCAAGAGTCCATATCGACGGGGAGGTTTGGCACCTCGATGTCGGCTCATCACATCCTGGGGCTGTAGTAGGTCCCAAGGGTTGGGCTGTTCGCCCATTAAAGTGGTACGTGAGCTGGGTTCAGAACGTCGTGAGACAGTTCGGTCCCTATCCATCGCGGGCGCAAGAGATTTGAAGGGAGCTGCTCCTAGTACGAGAGGACCGGAGTGGACGAACCAATGGTGTACCAGTTATTCCGCCAGGAGTACAGCTGGGTAGCTACGTTCGGAAAGGATAAACGCTGAAAGCATCTAAGCGTGAAACCAGCCTTAAGATGAGATCTCTCATAGCGTAAGCTAGTAAGTCCCCTTGTAGATGACAAGGTTGATAGGCCAGGTGTGTAAGTCCAGCAATGGATTCAGCTGACTGGTACTAATAGGACGAGGGCTTGACTTAAGCAGCGCACCAAAAGCTTGTGAGCGATAGCGAGCAAAAGCTTTTGAGTAAGTCGCTTACTTCCGTAGTGAAGCGTGAGCAGAACTAGGAAGTATCAAATATGTATCTTTACTTTTCAAGTGACTGATACGTACCTAACATGAATCTTTCTTCTGTGAAGTTTTGAGAGAACATATTTATATGTACTTTCTAAAAACTTTAATCCAGTGGCGATAGCTAAGGGGTTCCACCTGTTCCCATACCGAACACAGCAGTTAAGCCCTTATACGCCGAAAGTACTTGGATGGAAACGTCCTGGGAGGATAGGTAGTTGCTGGTTAATTAAAAAGCACTCATTTATGTGAGTGCTTTTTATCATATTGATCTTGAGTGAGTGTTTTTTGTTTTTTCGTTCCTGAGATTGGTGAGAATGCTTCAGATGCTAGGCACGACAATAAGCAGGGAACCAAATCTTCGTGAACGATAGTGAGCAAGAAAATTTGAGTGATTCGCTTAGTTAGAGTGAAACGATAACATCCTTTACCTAGTACATCAGTACGTGAAGTGAGCGCGCGCAGGAGTAACGACGCAGATGGGGTATTATCGCCAGTCGAAGTACCGAACACAGTAGTTAAGCCATACGCCGAAAGTACTTGGTTGGATACGGCCTGGGAAGATAGATAGTTGCTGTGGATAAACTAGAGGTGTAAAAGAGAGTTATATGAGATTATAAACAATTGGGGATAATTCTGTGCATTTATTAGAAAAAAACTCTAATTCCGAATGACATACCAATACACATAGTTAATTATTTGATTTCCAGACAGGAAAAGTTAAAGTTATGGTGAATGATTATAGAATATAAAGAAAGACCACCTCATAAATGAAGTGGTCTTTCTATTATAGTAAAAAATATATTTAATCGAATTTTTTGTATGCTTGTGCTTTCGCACCACAAATTGGACAGGAATCAGGTGCGCTGCCTTCATGGATGTGACCACAAACAGTACAGAGATAGTAAGGAAAGGATTCTTTATTTTCTAAAGTATCAAGAGCTTTCTTGTATAAAACAGCATGTACTTTTTCAGCTTCGTTTGCTAATGTAAAAGAACGTAATGCTGCTGCTGTATTTTCTTCTTCTTTCGCTTCTTTAATGAATTGAGGATACATTTCGCTAAATTCATAGGTTTCACCAGCGATAGCAGCTTGTAAATTATCAGCAGTTGTTTTGATTTTACCTAGTGCTTTTAAATGAGCATGAGCATGAATGATTTCTGCTTCAGCAGTTGCACGGAATAATTTAGCTGCTTGCGGAAAACCATCAGCCTCTGCTTTTTTAGCAAAAGCTAAGTATTTTATATTTGCTTGAGATTCACCAGCGAAGCCATCAGCTAAGTTTTTTTCTGTTTTCATTTGTATAAAACCTCCATAAAAATATTTATTGATTATCTATTAATTATTATTATCCATTATAGACAATTTGTCAAGTAAAAATTGCCATCTTTATTAATAATATGCTATATATTACATAAATAGATTATAACCATGCATAAAGAGGGTGAAAATTTGCATTATGAGAAAAGAGCCGTAATTCAACACCAGAAAGGATTACACACACGGGTGGCAGCAATGGTAGTGCAAAAATCCCATGCACTGAGTACGACCTATCAAACTACTCTATTTTTTAGATATAAAGAGCAAGAAAATATAGCATCAAATAGTTTGATAGTACTTTGTTCTTTAAAAATAAAAGCCGGGGATGAAGTCTGGGTTGTAGGCCATGGGAAGCATGCTGATTATGTGGTTAACCAGATGGTGGAGTTTTTAGAGAGTGACTTTCAATTCGATAATGCTCAGATTATCAGTGAAGTGGATAAATTGCTCCAGGATAATGCCTTTACGGCTGAACAAATTTTTAATAGTATGGCTAATGGTCTAATGGTAAGTGACGAGCATGATGTAGTGACAATATTCAATCCAGCAGCAGAGGAGATATTAGGTATTCCTGCTAATGCTGTTATTGGGAAAAAAGTGTATGATGTAATTCCGAATTCCAGGCTACATTTTGTGAATAAAACAGGAATTCCTGAGCTTGCTTATCGGCAGGTTATTGGTTCTTCGAGTACAATTACTAACCGTACTCCTATTATCATTGATGGGCAAATTAAGGGAGCAGTGGCTATTTTTGAAGATATTTCCGCATTAGAGAAAATTACAGGAGAATTGCAAGAGGTTAAAGAGTTAAAAGGGCAACTTCAGTTAATTTTGGAATCTGTACAAGATGGAATTTGTGTAGTGAATAAAGAAGGATGTATTACCTATGTAAATCCAGCCTATTTGCGCATTCTTAATCAACAGTATGCACAGCTGGTAGGGCAGAATATACAGGAAATTTCTCCTAGTGGAGCACGATGCAGTGTACTCTCGTCTGGGAAACAAGTATTGGGAACCATCAGTAAGAAGAAAAATGGAGTGGCAGTAGTTGCTAATGTGAACCCAATTATTGTAGATGATGAAGTAACAGGAGTGGTATCCGTGGTGAAGGATATTACAGAAGTGCAGGGACTGATGGAAAATTTGAATCATATTTCAGCAAAAGCTGAATATTTAGAGCAAGAGTTATGGCGTACTAAGAAGCCCAATCGAGCTTTTGAGCACTTTATTGGGCGCAGTGGTAAAGTTTTCGATGTATTAGCAATGGCAGCAAAAGCTGCTGAAGGCTCTTCTAACGTATTAATTCGTGGTGAAAGTGGTACTGGTAAGGAATTAGTGGCAGAAGGGATTCATTATGCCAGCAGACAGGGAGCAGGACCTTTTATTCGAGTAAATTGTGGTGCGATTCCCGCTAATTTATTGGAAAGTGAGCTCTTCGGTCATGAAAAGGGAGCATTCACAGGCGCCATTCGTAGAAAGTTAGGAAAATTTGAATTAGCTGATCATGGAACCATTTTTTTAGATGAAATAGGTGAGATGGAAAAAAGCATGCAAGTGAAATTGCTGCGGGTATTACAAAAAAAAGAATTTGAGAGGGTTGGCGGCGAGAGCACAATTAAAGTAAATGTACGAATTATTGCTGCTACGAATCAGGATTTAGAGAAGATGGTTTTAAATGGAGAGTTTCGAGAAGACTTATATTATCGCTTAAACGTAATCCCCTTATTATTGCCTCCTTTAAGAGAGCGCAAAGAGGACATTCCGATATTGGCAGAACATTTTCTGAATAAAGTCAGCCTTGAATTAACAAGGAAAGCAAAAGGTATAAAAAATGATGCCCTGGATATACTGTTGCAGTATAAATGGCCGGGAAATGTTCGTGAGCTGGAAAATATGATTGAGAGGCTTGTAACGTTAACAGAAGGTGATTTTATCGGCATTGAACATTTGCCAACATACTTAAAAGAAAAATTAATAACAAGAAATAAAGAAGGAAGCAGTATAGTAAATAGTGAAATTATTTTACCTTGGGAAGAATATGAAAAGAGGATTATCAAATTAGCGCTAGGTACCTACAATAGTTATAACCGAGCTGGCAAAGCCTTAGGGTTAACACATAAAACAATAGCGGCCAAGGCTAAGAAATATGGTATAGAAAAAACAATAAGCTGGTAAAAAAGATTGTTTATGGTAAAAAGTATCAACAAAGAAGAAAAAGCTGATACTTTTTACCAAGTTGGCTTTCTTTACGTTATTTAGTAAGTTTTATGGCAGATTAAATCTTCCATATGAATGTTGAGGTTTAGAGCCTTTAGTGAATTGTGGATGCTTTTTATCAGGGGATTTCTGGCTTGGCATGATTATTGCGTGTATTTTACTATGTAAAGCAATGATATGTATGTTTCTTATAGCATATTATGCTGAAAATCATCGGAAGCCTGCCACGAATGGAATATAAATAACGAAGGAGAGAAAAGACATGAAAAAAGTTATTAATGTACCAGAACAGGTAGTAGAGGAAATGCTGCAGGGTATGGTGTTGGCACATTCTCAATATGTAAAAAGGGTGGATGGTTTTGAAGTACTAGTAAGAGCTAATAAGCCAGGGGCTGGCAAAGTAGCTTTGGTAAGCGGCGGTGGCAGCGGACATGAGCCTTCTCATGCTGGTTTTGTTGGCCGTGGAATGCTTGATGGTGCTGTTGCAGGGGCTGTATTTACTTCACCAACGCCAGATCAGGTATACGAAGCCGTAAAAGCAGTTGATAATGGTAAGGGCGTACTGTTGATCATAAAAAATTATAGTGGTGACGTTATGAATTTTGAAATGGCTATTGAGATGGCAAATGCTGATGGCATTACGGTGGATAAAGTTATAGTAAATGATGATGTAGCTGTGGAGAATAGTACTTGGACCATTGGCAGGCGAGGTATTGCAGGCACTGTATTGGTACATAAGATTGCCGGTGCAAAAGCAGAAGCGGGAGCTGAATTAGAAGAAGTAAAGCGAATCGCGGATAAAGTTATTCATAATGTGAGATCAATGGGAATGGCGCTTGATTCTTGTACAGTACCAGCTGCTGGTAAACCTAGCTTTATATTAGAAGAAAATGAAATAGAAATCGGTATGGGAATTCATGGTGAACCGGGTACGCATCGGGAAGTTTTGCGTACTGCAGATGAAATTACGGATCATTTGGTGGATAAGATTCTAGCAGACATGCCTTTGGCTGCAGGACAAGAAGTTGCAGTACTGATTAATGGACTGGGAGCTACACCGTTGATGGAGCTTTACATCGTAAATCGAAAAGTGGCGGCACTCTTAAAAGAGAAAGGTTTACATATTGCTAAAACATATGTCGGGAATTATATGACATCACTAGAAATGGCGGGTTTTTCCATTAGTATTTTGAAGCTTGATAGTGAGCTAAAAGAGTTATTATTAGCTCCTGCAGATACACCAGCTTTGGTACAGTTTTAAAAGGAGGATTTGGTTTTATGAGTGGAGAGTTATATGAAGTGATATCTGCTGTGGGTGAAACGATCATTGGTAATAGACAAATGTTAACGGATTTAGATGCTGCGATTGGTGATGGAGATCATGGTATCAATATGGCACGAGGATTTGAGGCAGTAAAGGCAAAGCTGCAGACACTAGAAACAGAAAGTGATATAGGAAAAGTCCTTAAAACAGTAGGGATGACCTTGATATCGAGTGTAGGCGGAGCCGCAGGACCATTGTATGGCACCGCTTTCTTGCGGGCTGCTGTTCCTAGTCAGGGGAAAACGGAACTTGATGTAGAGACGATTGGCTTGATGTTAGAGGCGGCTATTGCTGGTATTAAGGAAAGAGGGAAAGCGACAACAGGAGAAAAAACCATGCTTGATGCTTTAGTACCTGCTCATGAAGCATTTCAGGATGGTGCTAAGACAGGAAAATCGGTGATCGAATGTTTGGAATTAGCGTGCGAGGCTGCGCAGCAGGGTGTGGAATTTACCAAAACGATCATTGCTACCAAAGGGAGAGCAAGTTATCTCGGAGAGAGAAGTCGTGGGCATCAAGATCCTGGTGCAACATCTTCGTATATTATGTTAAAGGCATTATTAGAACATCTTCGTCGTCAATAAACAGGAGGTCTCAAGGACATGGTTGGAGTTGTTATTGTTTCACATAGCCAAAAGGTCGCAGAAGGGATACGAGAAATGGCATTGCAAATGTCAGCTCCTGAACAAAAAATAATTGCGGCTGGGGGAATGGCAGATGGTGGCATTGGGACAGATGCATTTCAAGTGAGTGAGGCCATTATCGCAGCTAATACCGGTGACGGTGTCGCGGTTATGGTGGATTTAGGCAGTGCAGTACTGAGCACTGAAACTGCTTTTGAATTTTTAGATGAAGAATTGCGTGCTAACGTTCAAATTGCTGATGCTCCTATTTTAGAGGGAGCGATTAGTGCTGTTGTAGAAGCATCCTTAGGGAGTGCTTTAGCTGCTGTTATAGCAACGGCAGAAGGTGCACGGGCATTAAAGAAATGCTAAGTTGTGAAATAACTTAAGTTGTTTAAAAATGAACCACAAAGACGCAAAGGACACAAAGGGGGTTATTTATCCGATGACTAAACCGCTCTAAGACTCCCATCTTCTACAAGTGGGAGTTAAGAGCGGCTAAGCCCCTGGATAAGGGCGACTAAGATTCAGGTGGAGTTAAAACTCCATCTGAATCAAGTCTTCTTTATATTTTTCGTGTATTCCTTTGTGTGCCGCAGTAGCGGCATTGTGCCTTTGTGGTTCAAATATTTTTTAGGTGAGGGATAAATATGACAGAAATACAGGTAACAATTACAAACACCAGCGGTTTGCATGCAAGGCCAGCAGCTCAGTTTGTACAGAAGGCAGCCACCTTTAAAAGCAAAGTCAAAATTGCAGCTAATAATAAAGTAGCAGATGGAAAGAGTATTTTGGCAGTTATGAGTATGGGTTTAAAACAACATACTCAGATTACAATTACTACTGAAGGCGAAGATGAAAAAGAATGCAGTAAGGCTCTTGAAGACATGATTAAGAGCAACTTTGGAGAAGAGTAATAGTAAGTATATATAGGCCGCAATAAATAAAAAGACCGCTAGCGTATTCATAGATGAATATTCTAGCGGTTTTCTCACATCTTGTCCATTATTTGGAACGGGATAAGAACTTAAACACTTTAGCTCCTGTATCCCGTACACGACGTATGGGAGTGCTGCTAACTCTAATTTTGGGTTTCATATCACTGATTGAACCAAAGTCCCCACGTTTAATATTAGTAATTTTAATTTTTTCTGGTTTTAAAAATTTCTTTAATACTTTAGAGGCGTTATCAGGTTGACTTGCATCACTATAGTTGAATAAATCTATGGCAGCATAACCCTTGTCGGGAAACGTATGTATGCTCATATGACCTTCTGCTAGTAATGCCAGAGCTGCCAGACCTGTTAAGCCTTGTGGCTGAAATTGGTATTCAGTGAATTCAAGTAGTGTCATATTTGATTCAGCAATTGCTGTCAGCATTGCCTGTTTAAGAATTTCCATAGTAGTAAGACTTTCAAAACTGCATCCGTACATATCAATGGTGAGGTGCCTGCTTATAATTCCCATAATCATATTCGATTGCTCCTTTTTATTTAAGTAATGATTTAGGCGTATGCACTTTTATTAATAATTAAAAATATATATTTTGGTTTAAAATATAATTACGCCTGTATTATATGTATTGTAGCTTTTCATTATAAATTGAATACATAAGATTGTAAAGAATATTTTGCTATAAAAAGACAGAAAATACTGGATATTGGTTTTAATTAAATTAACAGCGGTTTTTTGCAGGAGAATCTATTTTCAATAGTGAATTTTCTCAAAAGACAATACATTAGTAAAAGGGGTGGATAATGATGAGTACAAAATTAACAACAATGCTAAATATAAAGTATCCAATTATACAAGGCGGTATGGCATGGGTGTCTGACGGAAAGCTGGCAGCAGCCGTGTCAGAAGCTGGCGGAGCTGGTATCATTGCCGCAGGGGGACGTAATGCTCAGTGGGTTGGTGAACAAATACGTTTAGCTAAAACCTTAACTAAGAAACCTTTTGGTGTAAATGTGCAGCTTATGGCTGTGGATAAGGAAGAAATAATGAATGTAGTCTGCCAGGAAAAGGTAGCGTTTGTTACTCTTGGTGCAGGGAATCCGATTCCGTTCTTTTCTCAACTTGATCAAGCAGGCATTAAAAAAATCCCAGTAGTACCAAATGTGAAACTGGCAAAACGAGTACAGGAAAAAGGTGCTGATGCAATTGTAATCGAGGGAATGGAAGCAGGAGGTCATATTGGTGTATTAACGACGATGGCCTTAATGACACAAGTGATTCCAGAGATTGATATTCCTGTGATTGCAGCTGGCGGCTTTGCTGATGGACGAGGTTTAGTGGCAGCCCTTTCCATGGGAGCGTCAGGCATCCAAATGGGCACAAGGTTCTTGGTAGCAGAGGAATGTGCCGTTCATGCTAATGTGAAACAAAAATTAATTTCCGCTAGTGACACTGACAGCGTTGTAACAGGGTTACTTTCTGGGCATGCTGTACGCGGGGTAAAAAATAAGTTTACAGAGCGCTTCTTAGAGTTAGAGCGTCAACATGCTCCGGAAGCAGAACTTGCGGCTTTGGCAACGGGTACCAATCGTCTGGCTGCGATTGACGGAGATGTAGAAAATGGTATGGTACAAGCTGGGCAGAGTTTGCTGCCATTAACGAAGATCGAACCGGCTAAGGTCATTATCGAGCATATCATTGAAGAAGCCCGGTTAGTTGTGGCAGCATTAGCAAAAACCCCTAATGTGTTATAATATAAAAAATTAGGTGGGGAGACCTAGGAGGAAGAGAAAGCAGTATGATGAATAATATTGAAATCGCAAAGGGAGTATACTCTGTAGGTGCAGTTGACTGGACCATGAGGGATTTTCATGGATATGGTACACCAAGGGGCATTACCTATAATGCCTACTTAATTGTAGATGAAAAAATATGTTTAATTGATACGGTAAAAGCCCCTTTTGCTTCAGAATTATTAGAGCGTATCAGTCAGATTGTTGATCCGGCAAAGATCGATTATATTGTTTGTAATCACACAGAGCCTGACCATGCCAGCGCTTTACCGATTATTATGGAAAAAACGCCTCAGGCCAAGGTGGTATTGACAAGCCAAGGGAAAGATTCTATTGTTAAGCACTATAACAAAGAGTATGATTTTCAAGTTGTAAAAGAAGGAGATTCTTTAGATCTTGGTGCAAAGCAGCTAAAATTTATTACCATGCCAATGCTGCATTGGCCGGATTCTATGGCAACCTATTTAACTGGTGAAGAAATTTTGTTTTCAAATGATGCTTTTGGTCAGCATATTTCTACTACCAAACGGTTTGATGATGAAAATGAGATTCATGATGTTATGCAAGAAGCAGCTAAATATTATGCAAATATCTTAATGCCTTATAGTCGCTTAGTTGGTACGGCGTTAACGAAGGCCGAAACGGTGAAAATAAAAATGATTGCGCCGAGTCATGGTGTGATTTGGCGTTCTCATATTGAAGATATCCTAAAGAAATATGAACAATGGGGCAGCGGATATCATGATGATACCGTAGTCATCATATACGATACGATGTGGGGAGCTACAGAAGATATGGCTCGCCGTATCTTAGAGGGTGTTGCTGCATCAGGGGCGAAAGGAAAGCTGCACCGCTTAAAAACTTCAGCAATGAGTGATATTATTAATGATGTACTTGAAGCGGGAGGGGTCATTCTGGGGTCCTCTACTCAACACAATACGGTGCTGGCGACTATGGGAGGATTCTTAACCTATATAGAGGGACTAAAACCTGTGAATAAAATAGGTGCTGCTTTTAGCGCACATGGTTGGGCAGGAGGAGCACTAAAGGCGATGGAAGAGTCCTTAAAACGCGCGGGTATAGCTATTGAAAATCCGGGATTAGCAGTAAAATGGCTGGCGAGCAAAGAAGAGCAGGATGCATGCTTTCAATTTGGATTGGAATTTGCAAAGAAAATGCAGGCAAATAAGAAATAAGAATCACTATTCTAGAGTAAAAAGAGGGCGAGATATCGCTCTCTTTTTTTACGCGGGTGGCATAGATCAGTCTTTTTTAGCGCAATACTATAAAGAAGAAAGAATAGGCATGATTTACTTCAGTTGTAGGGCGCATGATTATTATTTAAAAAAAACTATAAATTATAATTAAAAAATAGTTGCAAAAAGTCAAATAGTCAAATAGAATAGAGTAAAGGTCAAATAATGATTGAAACAGGCAGGTGAGACCATGGGCAATTTAGCTGATGATATTGAAAAGCTGATTCTTCATAAACTAGCAAATCAGTGTGAGGATATTGTTGTATTAAAACGTAATGAAATGGCTGAAGAAATTGAGTGCGCCCCGTCTCAGATTAGTTATGTATTAAGTACTCGCTTTACGATAGAAAGAGGTTTTATTGTAGAGTCAAGGCGTGGTTCAGGCGGATTTGTACGCATTGAACGTATTCCTGTCCATACTTTGATTTATGAAGATGCAGCAGAACAAGTTGCTGAGGATACGATGTTCTCTGAAGCTGTAAAGATTGTTAAGAGTCTTACGGCTCAGGGAATGTTAACAGGACGAGAGGCCGCTTTGATGCTGCACTTCTTTGACATCATTTATGAGCATATAGCGCCTCAGGAACGATCAGCAATGTTACGTTCTTTGCTATTAAAATTATCTGAGTTAACATGAGGAGGATTGCATGATGTTGTGTGATGAATGTAAGAGCCGTACAGCTTGTATGCATATAATCAAAATCGTTAATAATCAAAAGACAGAAAAAAACCTGTGTGCAGAATGTGCAAAAGCTGCAGGTGAAATTAGTTTATCCTTTGATACTCAGTCCTATGTTCACGATTTTTTGAAAGGCATTTTTAATCATGGACTCTTTGTTGATCCTCAGATGCTAAGAGGGCAGGAAAGCTGTTCTGAGTGCGGGATGACATATACCGATTTTAACCGCAAAGGAAAAGTTGGGTGCAGTGCTTGTTATACTGTTTTTGGTGGGCAGTTTGAGCCTTTGTTAAAGCGAATTCATGGCTCTAGCTCTCATACGGGAAAAATACCTAAGCGTAACGGCGGCACACTTAAAATCCGGCAGCAAATTAAGAAGATACGTCAGCAGCTGGAGCAATATGTTATCAATGAAGAATATGAGAAAGCCGTATTACTGCGGGATGAAATTAAAAATTTAGAAAAAGAAATAGGGTTAAACGGCAAGGGGGAATAGCAAATGTCAATGGAAAATTTGCTTGATCAACCGTTTGTGCATTGGATGAGTAGCGGTGCGCAAGATGGTGATATTGTACTTGCCAGTCGCATTCGTTTGGCACGTAATCTGGAAGGCATACCCTTCCCTCAAAGGGCCAACGGAGAGCAACTGTCTCAAGTGGTGTCTCAGTTAAAGAGTTCTTTATGTGATTTAAATAGTAATGAGCAATCGGATTACATGTTTATTGATTTAGAGAAGCTGCCATTGTTAGAAAGATTAGTATTAGTCGAAAAGCATATTATTAGTCCTGATCATGCCCGGGAAGCAAGCAATCGGGCAATTCTTGTAAAACAGGATACAACGGTAAGTATTATGGTTAACGAAGAGGATCATTTGCGCATTCAATGCTTAATGCCTGGGCTCAATTTAGTGAAAGCCTTTACAAGTGCCAATCAGGTAGATGATATTATTGAAAATAAACATGCTCTTGCTTTTAATGAAGAACTAGGGTATTTAACTTCTTGCCCTACTAATTTAGGTACAGGTCTTAGGGCTTCTGTTATGGTACATTTACCTGCTCTGGTTTTAACTGGGCAAATCAATCGCATTGTAAATGCTGTAATTCAGCTTGGTTTAACCGTAAGAGGACTATATGGCGAAGGTACAGAGGCTGTTGGTAATATTTTTCAGATTTCCAATCAATTGACCTTAGGTTTTACAGAGCAAGAGATCATTGATAATTTATACAGTGTAGTAAAGCAGGTAGTCGATCATGAACGTACAGCACGAGGCGGATTGTATGCTGATACTACGGATATGCTGGTTGATCGCGTATGGCGCGCTTATGGTACTTTAAAATATGCTCGCAGTATCTCAGGTCAGGAAGCTTTAGCTTTATTGAGTGATGTGCGAATGGGATATGAGTTAGGAATTATCAACGAAGGTTCACATTGTAATTTCAATGAACTGATGGTAATTACAAGGCCAAATTTTTTGCAGAAAATGAGTGATTGCCCTGAATTAAGTGGTAATGAACGAAAGAAATTAAGAGCACAGATTATTCGAGAAAAATTAACAAATAAGGACTAGGAGGGGAATTTAAATGTTAGGACGATTTACTGAAAGAGCACAAAAAGCACTGCATTTTGCCCATCAAGAAGCTATAGGCTTAGGACATGACTATATAGGTACAGAACATTTATTATTAGGTCTATTGCATGAAAGTGAGGGGATAGCAGCCAAAGGGCTGCTGTCCGTAAATATTAGCATTGAGACAGTACGGATGGAGGTGGAAAAATTAGTTGGCCGTGGCGAAGCTACTAATACTCAAATTTCCTATACTCCTCGGGCGAAAAGGTGCATTGAATTGGCAATTAATGTCGCTGCTGATTTAGGGCATAACTATGTTGGTACAGAGCATTTATTATTAGGTCTCCTCCAGGAAGGAGAAGGCGTGGCGGCTCAGTTACTAGACGGCCTTGATGTAGATGTACAAGTACTAAGCCAGAAAGTATCAGAATTATTAAGTGGATTTTCTGCATCCGGACAAGGCGCTCAGCAGCAGCAATCGGGAGGAAAGCAAGTAAGTTCCAACACGCCCACATTAGAAGAATTTGGTCGTGATCTGAATAAATTAGCTCGCGAAGGCAAGATCGATCCTGTGATTGGCCGGGGAGCTGAGATTGAGCGTGTGCTGCAAATCCTCAGTCGCCGTACAAAGAATAATCCTGTACTCATTGGTGAACCTGGTGTAGGTAAGACTGCAATTGCGGAAGGACTAGCACAGCGCATTGTACAGAATAATGTTCCTGATATACTTGGAGTAAAGCGAATTATCTCTTTGAATATGGCGTCGTTAGTAGCTGGATCGAAATATCGTGGGGATTTTGAAGAACGTTTGAAAAAGGTTTTAGAAGAAGTTCGTCAGGATGGCAATGTCATTTTGTTCATTGATGAACTACATACTCTAATTGGAGCAGGTGCTGCAGAAGGAGCGATTGATGCTGCAAATATTTTAAAACCTGCTTTAGCCCGTGGTGAGATACAAGTGATTGGTGCCACAACACTCAATGAATATAAAAAATACATTGAAAAAGATGCTGCTCTTGAACGGCGTTTTCAGCCAATTACGGTAAGTGAGCCATCGGTAGAGGATGCTATTACTATTTTGCAAGGGGTTCGGGATAAATACGAAGCCTTTCATCGGATCAGCATTACGGATGAAGCAATTGAAGCGGCAGTTACCTTATCTCACCGCTACATATCTGATCGATTTTTACCAGATAAGGCAATTGATCTCATGGATGAGGCAGCAGCCCGTGTCCGTCTTAAAACGTTTTCATCACCTTCCAATGTGAAAGAATTAGAAAAGACATTAAAACAATTGCAGACGGAAAAAGAAGCTGCTATAGCGGCACAAGAGTATGAGCAAGCTGCTCATCTTAGAGATGAAGAAAAAAGGTTGAAAAATGAACTGGAAAGTAAGCAAAAAGAGTGGAAACAGCAGGGGAATGAACAGCTTGTGGTTACAGGTGAAGAGATTGCTCATATAGTAGCTGTTTGGACGGGCATTCCTGTTGAAAAATTAGCCCAAGAAGAAGCAGTACGGCTGCTGAATTTGGAAGAAGAACTGCATAAAAGAGTGATTGGACAGAATGAGGCGGTTAAGTCGGTAGCTAGGGCAGTACGCCGGGCTAGAGCTGGTCTTAAAGATCCGAAACGGCCCATTGGTTCCTTTATCTTCTTAGGACCAACAGGTGTTGGTAAGACCGAGTTAGCGAAGGCACTGGCTGCTACCTTGTTTAATGATGAAAGTTCTATGATTCGATTAGATATGTCAGAGTACATGGAAAAGCATACTGTTTCTCGTTTGATTGGTGCTCCCCCTGGTTATGTTGGATATGATGAGGGCGGACAGTTAACAGATGCAGTTAGACGTAAACCCTATGCAGTTATTTTATTAGATGAAATTGAAAAAGCCCATTATGATGTATTTAATATTTTGCTGCAGGTTTTAGAAGACGGCAGATTAACTGACAGTCAGGGTCGTAAGGTAGATTTTAAGAATACGGTCATTATTATGACTTCTAACGTAGGGGCAAAGCATTTGCGTAGAGATAATACTATGTTAGGATTCTTAGCGGATGATAAAATGAATAATGAAGCCGAGAATGCCAAGAACAGAGTGATGGAGGAAGTAAAACGTACTTTCCGTCCTGAATTTATCAATCGGGTTGATGAAATGATTGTATTTGGCAGTCTGACTGATACAGAACTTACCAGTATTGTGGATATTATGTTAAAGGATGTAGGTAAGCGTCTAGAGGATAATACGCTTTACTTAGAATGCAGCGACAAGGCCAAGGCGGAATTGGTAAAAGAGGGGCGGGACTATGCATATGGTGCAAGACCTCTAAGAAGAGCCATTCAAAAATTAGTCGAAGATGAAATCGCCGAATTAATGCTTCGTCATCAAGTAATTAAAGGTGACACAGTTTTAATTGATGTTGACGCAGATGGAAAAGTAAAATTGATGAAAAAATAACAAATCTTGTAAGTTATTGCAGGAAAATAAAAGAAATAGCACGAAGAGCATTTTATAATAGCAACGATATAGTGCATGTTATAAAATGCTCTTATGTGTAGTTAGAGAGCAAGGAAAGAATAGTTCCTTATCTGTCGTGATTTTGTAGATATTTGGAAGGGGTAAGCATAATTTGTCTAAAGCTAAAATTCATTTTGTTTGTCAAGAGTGCGGTGCGGATTCACCGAAATGGTTAGGACGTTGTCCGGGGTGCGAGTCGTGGAATAGTATGGTGGAGGAAACACTTAGTAGGCAAGATGGGAAAAAACGTCATAGTACCAGCAATGGCGCTAAACCGCGTCCAATTACGGAGGTGGACAACTTTGCTGTTCCTAGACTCACAACGGGGGTAGGAGAATTTGATCGTGTACTAGGTGGAGGGATTGTTCCAGGAGCCCTTATACTGATTGGTGGTGATCCTGGTATTGGAAAATCTACAATGCTGCTGCAGGTAGCTTGTAGTGTAAGTCGGACTTATGGCAGTGTCTTATATGTCTCTGGTGAAGAGTCGGCTGCTCAAACCAAAATGCGAGCTGAGCGTTTGAATAAATTAAGTGATAAGTTGTTGATCATGACAGAAACGAATTTAGATGAAATCGCACTTTCTGCCAATCAGTTAAAACCTGCCTTGATGATTATTGACTCGATTCAAACGATGTATAGTCCAGAAATTCCTTCAGCTCCAGGAAGCGTGGGACAAGTGCGGGAATCTACAGGAAAATTATTGCGCTTAGCAAAAGAAACTGGTATTCCGATTGCTATTATTGGTCATGTAACAAAGGAGGGGAATATTGCCGGTCCCCGTATTTTAGAACATATGGTAGATGTTGTATTGTACTTTGAGGGTGAGAAAACCTATGCTTTTCGTGTACTTCGCGCCATAAAAAATCGTTTTGGCTCAACCCATGAGAGCGGAATTTTTTCCATGGAGGAAGACGGACTTATGGAAGTCAAAAATCCTTCCGGGCTGTTGCTATCAGAGAGGCCAGAAAGCGCCCCAGGATCTGTAGTACTAGCCTGTATGGAAGGCGTTAGACCCTTGTTGATCGAGATTCAAGCTTTGGTGAGCACCACTTGCTTTGGTATGCCTAGGCGTATGGCCGTTGGCTTTGACTATAATCGACTGATTCTATTAATGGCAGTGCTAGAGAAGAGAGTCGGTTTGATGCTAGGAAATCAGGATGCTTATGTGAACGCCGTAGGTGGTATTAAAGTAACGGAACCGGCTGCGGATTTAGCAGTGATTCTTGCGGTAGCATCCAGCTTTCGCAGCATATCATTGGATGCTCATACGGTGGTGATGGGAGAGGTTGGCCTAACAGGTGAAGTGCGTATGGTGTCAAGAGTAGATGTACGCATTAGTGAAGCCGCTACCATGGGATTTAAACGATTTGTGATCCCAGCGGGTAATTTAACAGGACTTAAAATACGTCAGCAAGGATTGAAAATAGTTGGGGTTAGTAATGTAATTGAAGCAATGGAGGCGGTATTTCTATGACGAAAAAGCGGCAAGATAAATTATGGGATCCAAAATTTATAAAAACGATTAAGAAATTAGTTCCTGGCACGCCGCTGCGAGAAGGTTTAGAGAATATTTTAAGGGCCAAGATGGGGGTCTTGGTATTAGTAGGTAATAATCAGCCTTTATTGGATGTAGTAGATGGTGGATTTTCACTAAATTGTGAGTATACTCCTGCTGGTTTTTATGAATTAGGAAAAATGGATGGGGCGTTGATTTTATCTTCTGATCTTAAACATATTATATATGCCAATGCACAATTGGTGCCAGATTCGAGGATTCCTACGACAGAAACAGGTACAAGGCACCGCACGGCGGAAAGAGTTGCCAAACAAACCGGAGGTTTGGTGATTGCTATTTCACAAAGACGGAATTTAATTACCATGTATCTAGGTGATTTACGGTATACCCTAAAAGATATTACAGTAAGTTTAAGCCGTGCCAATCAAGCGTTGCAGACATTGGAGAAATATTGCAAAGTATTAGTACGGAGTTTGACCAATTTAAGTGCCTTAGAGTTTGAAGATTTTGTAACATTATTAGATGTGGCGGAAATTATTATTCGTGTGGAGCAAGTGAGTCGTATTGCAATGGAGATTGAGCGTCATGTCATTGAATTAGGCAGTGAAGGTCGCCTGGTAAGCATGCAATTAGAAGAGTTGATGGCGGAGCAGGATGATATGGAGCTATTGCTTAAAGACTATTGTTTTAATGGATGCCAAGTACAAGAGGTACGAGAACAATTGGCTCTATTGCCGGAGGAAAGTTTAGAGCCGTATACCATTTGCCGCATTTTAGGTTATGGAGCTACGCCGAATATATTAGATGTTCCAGTGGTGCCTCATGGATTTCGCGTACTAAGGAGAATTCCTCGCTTGCCAATGTCCATTGTGGAAAATGTAGTAACTCACTTTAAAACATTACCTTGTATTTATAGTGCTACGATTGCTGAACTAGATGATGTAGAAGGAATTGGCGAAGTTAGAGCAAAAACAATAAAGGATGGTTTAAAACGAGTGCGAGAGCAAGCATTATTAGATCGTAATATGTAAATACTCAGGACATAGTAATGCTATTATCTATTTTTTCTTATACTTATCTAAACTTATATCTTTTACAAACCGAGCATAGGCTCGGTTTTCTTCGATTTTTACTACTTGATACAGTTTATTTTCTTCCGTTAAGATTTCATCCCCAACGCTTACTACTAAAGGTACGTACATTAAACTATGCCCATCTGTTTCATCTAAAATCAAATAATAATCATAGATTTTCTGAGGCGCAGGTTCCGGTTTTTGCTGAATTGAAAAGATGTTCAACGGTAATAAATGTAAAAGACTAAAGATAAGCAGACCCGAGAATATTACAATTCCTGCTAACACCGTAAATCGATGCTTGTGTATCATGATGACAACTCCTCGATGATATATAATTAATCTTTTCTTTTTTTACGTGGTCCAAGAAAGTTAGTAAATTCATATTTATAGAATTTATATAGTTTATTTTTTGCTTCCTGCCAATTGCCGGTACTAAGATAGAGATACGCAATAATGCCAAGCATCACAGCTCCGATGATCGATAAAATATTAGTAACAGTAACGCCTGATTCTTGAATATCTGAGACATTTCCGGCAAGAGCCTTAGTATTCGTGTTTGTATCATTTGAAGAAGTAGTACCAGGCATTGGTGTATCCGTTGCTTTTGGGGCGGGAGAAGCAGGAAGTGGCTTTGGAGTAATAATAGAAGGAAGTATATCAGCAAATAATGCAGCGCTGTATTCTGCAGCTTCTCGCGTATTATATTGGGTTCCCATTTCCAGCAGCATAGAACGAGGATTTAAATCTTGATTATAATTACCACGAGCCATAAAGATACCTCGTATTAAGCCCTTGTATGTTTTATCTGCAGTTGCTTTTATTTTTTTGGCATATTGGAGGGTAGTGGCTTGATTTTGATTTTGCCGACCCACAACTAATAAAATTTTAGCAGCATCTTGTCCGTTAATGGTTGTCTTATAAGATGCAAGAGGTCCACTGTCACGATGGAGATCAAAAAGGGCAGCAGGCTGGCGTTCGAGCAGTTTCATAAAGGTACGTCTAGAGCGCTGATAAGCATTGGCATCATGAGGTTCATGCAGTGTTTTACTGTGAAGGGGCTGATAGCCTAGTTCTTTGAGACGACTGCTAAAACGATCACCGACTTTCATAATACTACCTTTGCCAGGAGTCGTTGAGTTACCATCAGTAGGAATATAAGATTCATCGGTATGAGTATGATAAATGGCAATGATTGGCTGGTTGCCGTTAGCTGCACCTTGCACAGTCATTAGCTCCATTTCTAACGAAAGGGTGGGTTCGGATTCTATAGAACGAGCTTTTGCTAATGAGCCCTCTATTGAGACAATTTCATACAATTTATTATCCTCATTAATGTAGCGATCACCCACATGAAGGACCAATCCTGACTGCAAAATGATTTGATCATTCTCATCGACAATTGTATTATATCCTGATTCCAGCTCATCAATAGCAGGAGAAGAAGCTGCCTGTGTACAAGGAGAATAAGTCGAAAAAAGTAAAAATAGAAAAACTAATGTTGGGAAAAAATGCATGATACCACCTCATTATCTGTAATAATTAACCTCATCATAGTTGTATCATGTCCTCATGGTAAGTCCTTTATGTAATAAAGAAGACTCCGATTCAGGGAATAAAAAAGACACGACTATAATAGTCGTGTTCATTGTAAAATTAAAGGTTTTATCTTCGAAGGAAGTGTTTGTAAATTACGGCTAGGATAGATGAAAAAATCCTAAAGTAGTAACGGTGTTGCATTCCCTGCGCATCACTTCATTGAGACTAATTCCAGATAAATTGCAAAGTGCAGCTAGATAAAATAAACTATGCCCGAGTTCTTTGGTAAGTACTTCTTTACATTGTTCGCAAGGTTCACCTGATAAATGGGAAGACATAAATTGCTTTAAGTCGCTATATTCAATATCAGCAGGTGCTTGTTGGCGGGTGGCATTTACGGCGACACAGCCGCATTCAGTAACTGTTTTGGCAAAAGCACGATTTACTCGGGCACTTGCTTCTTGGTATTTTGTCATAATATCAAGAATACTGCGATGACGAATTAAATAGTCATCTACAGCGGTTTGAAAATCAGAGCATTTCTCATCCATTAATAAACACCTCACTTTGATGTTTATTATATAAACTTAACTCTATGATTGTCAATATTTGTACAGGCATGAATTTGAATTTTAGGAGATATGATTTTGTGATCATTACATAATAAATATTTTCAAAATATTCTTAACAGGTAAAAGTAAGTATATAATCAGAGGTATAGGGATGTAAACCTCAATAAATCGATTATGAGGTCAAAATTTTATTTGACAATAATTAATATGCTATGCTAAAATATACAATTTTGACAATATCTTTTATTTGTGATATACTACCTACTATAGGAGTTGATGCTATGTTAGCTATAGGGGACAAAGTCGTGTATCCCATGCATGGTGCAGGTGTCATTGAAGCAATTGAAAAGCATGAAGTGTTTGGGCAACTGCAAGATTATTATATTCTCACTATGCCTTACGGTGGCATGAGAGTGATGATTCCTATGAAGAATGTAGAAAATATTGGACTTAGAGAAGTAATTGACGAAGTCGGAATTAGCAAAGTTGTGGATATATTAAGGGCTACTTCGGTACAAGAAACGGCTAGTTGGAATAAAAGATTTAATTTAAATTTAACAAAGATAAAAACTGGCAGCATCTATGAAGTGGCTGAAGTAGTGCGGAATCTTATTCTTCAGGACAATGCAAAAAAGCTTTCAGCAGGTGAACGAAGGCTGCTGGAAACTGCTAGGAAAATCATGGTAAGTGAGTTGGTATTAGCTTGTGGTAAGGATTTGGGCAGTATAGAAGAATGGATAGATGAGTTAATGCAAGAAAATACGCCAGGCAACTGACGTATTTTTTTGTTAATGTTAGGATATAATAGATAATGTTTCCAGGAGATCTTAGTTGTGATGCTAGACTTGTGGGAATGGAGAAAGTCTTATATAATAAATAAATAGTAAGGGAGGTGTAAGTTTGTTGGACAAAATTTTGCGATTTGTCATTACGTTATTAGCAGCTGTTTCAGGTTTGATGACAGCAAAATGGCTAGGCACCAGTTCCTTTTTATCATCTATGGTGAGTGGCGAATTTTTAAAAGTAGGATTTGTTAGCAGTGATGATACAATCGTTACCATCTTGGTAGCTGTTTTTGGTGGAGTAGCAGGTGGGATTATTGGTTATGTATTGGCACCCTTTTTTATTAAATATTTATGGCAGTTTACCTATTGGGTAGAAGCCAGGCTTAATAAAATGCCAGTATCTGATGTCATTGCCGGTTCTATAGGACTGGCTGTTGGTTTGATCATTTCGAATTTAATTGGTTCTGCATTTATGCATATTCCGCTTATTGGTAGCTATGTTCCTGGAATTATTAGTATTATCTTGGGATATCTGGGAGTGAATATTGCTATTCATAAAAGAGAAGAAATGATTGGGTTAATGGCAGTTTTTCCTTGGAGGACAAAAGAGCGGCAGAAAGAAAAGATTATTACGAAGCCAAGCTACAAAATCTTAGATACTAGTGTTATTATTGATGGGCGAATTGCTGATATTTGTAAAAGTGGTTTTGTTGAAGGTGTTCTTGTGGTTCCTATGTTTGTATTAGAAGAATTGCAGCATATATCTGATTCCTCTGATTCGTTAAAACGGAATCGCGGGCGCCGAGGTTTAGACATTCTAAATCGTATGCAAAAAGAGCTAGGGTTGCATGTAGAAATCAGTGAACAAGATTTTGAAGATACTGCGGAAGTGGACGCAAAACTTGTTAAGTTGGCTCAATTGATGAAAGGTAAGCTGGTTACTAACGATTATAATTTAAATAAGGTTGCTGAATTGCAAGGTGTAACTGTTTTGAATATTAACGAATTATCCAATTCGGTTAAGCCAGTAGTATTGCCAGGAGAAGAAATGGTTGTACATGTTGTAAAAGACGGTAAGGAACTTGGGCAAGGAGTTGGCTATCTTGATGATGGCACAATGATTGTCGTTGATAGTGGTAAGAAACATATGGGAGATACCATTGGAGTATTAGTAACGTCTGTATTGCAAACAGCTGCTGGACGAATGATTTTCGCAAAGCCTAAAGGCATTGAAAAAGGCGCTTAAAGCAATCATGTATAATAACGGGAAAAATGTCTTCGAGATCTGTTGATGAACAGTCTCGAAGACATTTTTTTGTAAAACAAGGTTCTCTGACTTTCTTTAATGATAAAAAAATTATGAACCACAAAGGCACAATGCCGCTGACGCGGCACACAAAGGAATGCACAAAAAAATATGAACAACCCCCTTTGTGTCCTTCGCGTCTTTGTGGTTCAATTCGTTTTATATTTTTAAAAGAATTCGCAGCATTTTTCTTATTGCTAGGCTAATGGAAGTATTATGACTTGGCAAGATGGGGAATTTCTAATAGAATAAGGAGAAGTAATTTATTGCTTTATAAAGAGGTTATTTGGCAACAATAATCGAACAATAAGATATAATAAGTGATGATGTATTTATGGGAAAGGCAGGATAATATAGTGGTTACAGTGATTATACCAGCTGCAGGGCAGGGAAAAAGGATGATGAGGGGAGGCAATAAAGTATTTTTGCCGCTCGTTGATATGCCTGTATTATTACATAGTGTGCTAACTTTTTCAGCCTGTTCTGAGGTGGATAATTTAGTAATAGTCGTTGCCCCTGATGAAGTGGATCAAGTGCAAAAGATGCTATGTAATTTAATCGGGATTAAGCCTTGGAAAGTCGTGGCAGGTGGTAGAGAACGGCAGCATTCTATTGCAAATGCAATTAAGGTAGTTCCTAACACAACAAAAACAATTCTAGTGCATGATGGTGCCAGACCTCTTATAACAGAAGAATGTATTACTAACGTCATTCAAGCTTCTGTTGTTCATAAGGCGGCTGTAGTTGCTGTAGCTGTAAAAAATACAATTAAAACGGTAGATGAAGATGGCTGGGTTACGGGTACGCTAGAGCGTCACAAGTTGTGGTCAGTACAAACACCACAGGGGTTTGATGCTCGTTTATTACGTAAAGCATATGAGCAAGCTGAGCAGGATAACTTTGTTGGTACAGATGATGCTTCTCTTGTTGAGAGACTGGGCGTAAGGGTTAAGATTGTATGCGGCTGTTACGATAATCTCAAGGTTACAACTCCCGAGGATTTAACAATAGCTGAGGCATTGCTAAAGGAAAGAAAGAGTATTCTGGATAGTAAAGGTTGTGACAACAACGAAATGATGCGCGTTGGTATGGGATATGATGTTCACAAATTGGTAGAGAACCGCAAGCTAATACTCGGTGGTGTAGAGGTGCCCTATGAATTAGGATTAGATGGACATTCTGATGCAGATGTATTGCTGCATGCGATAAAAGATGCTCTTTTAGGAGCGGCAGCATTAGGTGACATTGGCAGGCATTTCCCGGATACAGATATGCAATATAAGGGAGTATCTAGTCTCTTCTTGCTAAAGAGGGTGGGAGAAATTATTGCTGAACATGGTTATCTGGTGCATAATTTGGATGCGACCATTGTGGCCCAAAGACCTAAAGTGGCAATGTATATTCCAGAAATGAATTGTAATATTGCTGCTGCTCTTGGGCTTAAGATCGGGCAAATCAATGTAAAAGCCACTACAACAGAAGGATTAGGGTTTGCAGGTAAGGGAGAAGGCATCGCTGCTTATGCTGTAGCATCGATCCTGCAGGTGTAATAAACAAATAACTGCCAGCCTGATGAAAAGGCTGGCAGTTTTAGTTCAGGTAGAGAATGTATAAGTTTTATTGATACCTAAAATGTATGGAGCTATGTAAAAAAAAGTAATCAACCGCGAAGTTCGCGAAGAAATGCAAAGAACACGAAGGAGTCTTATTCTTCATAGTCTTTGTAGTCTTCGCGTCTTCGCGGTTCAAAATCTTTTTAGACGCGTTGTGCTTTTTTCCACTTACGTATTGTCATTTAACCGGGCATCATGGAGTTAAACATGGTAGAACCTGCTCGGCCTAGGTAAATACCACAAATAGTAGATGCAATGCTCAACACAATAATGATCAACATGCTGTTGGTAGTAAAGCCATTAGCGAGATATAAAACCAGGATCGCAATGGATAAGACCTGGAGGAGTGCACCGACAATTGCTTTACGAACTAGAAGCGGTGTTTTTAATTTTTTAAAGCGAATTTTTCCATCAATTAAGCCTGTAATAAAGCCTAGTAGTACAGAGAAGGGGAAAGCGATAATGGAAAGTTTAGCAGCGATCAGAAATTCTCCCCGCAATGGATCTTCTATCCAGAAGGAAAGACTTAGCATGAAAAGAATGACGGCAATAAAGACTTGAGGAAAATGCACACTGATTGGATGAAGATGCTGATCAATAATAAATGTGCGGCGAGGAGAAATTTTCTTCGTATACGGTTCAAAGACCGTCTTTGGCAAGCCACAAGCTGGACATAGGTCTTCTACATGGTTTTCGTCCATAATAAATCCGCAGGCTTTACATCGGACATAAGTTTTCATGTTACTACCTCCTAATTAATGCTCTTAAAATGCTAAAGTTTCCCTAAATATAAATAATTCATGATTCATTTTTATTTTCCTGTATTTTTTCAAAAATAAAGTAGAAATAAGGGGTAATTGTATAAAATTTGTGAATTGATACATATTATAAATAATCTGGATTTTATGTAGCGAGGGTATAAATCTAGGAGGAGTATATATGCGCAGAAGAATATGTATGTTGCTTATGATAACAGCATTAGTCTGGCCGAGTGCAGCACTGGCTGCAGATTATATGGTGAATATAAATGTTGTACGTCAAGAAGATGGCACTACCTGCGGTGAACTCTGGTATAACAACCAGATTGTCTGGCGGCTGGCTATTTTAGGTGATGGTGCTAAGCCGGTATCGGCATTTCCTAATGCAAGGACAACATTTATAGCCCCGGATTTGATCGATGGATTATTTGTGATAAAAGTGGAGTAACAGCAGTGTTGGCACTTGGGGTATAAAACCACGAGTGCCAAAAGCTTTTTTTGCATAAATATAGAGAATCTGCTAGAATTATATGGAACTAACTATATACATGATGGCTAGAAAGACGTTTTGGAGGGGAATTTGCATGTTACAGCAGGATATTCGAGTGCGGTTTGCACCAAGCCCAACGGGTCCTTTTCATATCGGAGGGGCTCGTTCGGCGTTATTTAATTGGTTATTGGCAAAAAAGTATAATGGCAAATTTATTATGCGGATTGAAGATACGGATTTAGAGCGTTCTACAAAAGAATCAGAAGAAAATATTAAAGATGCACTGCAATGGTTGGGAATCACCTGGGATGAAGGCACTGATGTCGGCGGAGAATATGGACCTTATCGTCAAACTGAACGTTTGGATATATATCGCACTTATACAAAACAATTATTAAATGAGGGTAGAGCGTATCATTGTTATTGTAGTGAGGCAGAGCTGGATGAGGAACGTCAGCTGCAATCAGATAAGGGAGAAACTCCTCATTATGGCGGCAAATGCCTGCATCTTACACAAGAAGAGAAGGAAAATTTCATCGCTCAAGGTCGTAAACCTACAGTACGTTTTCATGTACAAGAAAATAAGCAGATTATCTTTAAAGATATGGTGCGGGATACGGTGAGCTTTGATTCAAATGGTGTGGGTGACTTTGTGATTGTGAAATCAGATGGCATTCCCGTATATAATTATGCCGTTGTGATTGATGATGCGTTAATGAAAATTACTCATGTAATTCGTGGAGAAGAACATTTATCGAATACACCTAGGCAAATCGTATTATACGAAGCACTTGGCTTTACACCGCCGACATTTGGTCATATTTCCTTGATCTTAGGTGCGGATCGCACGAAAATGAGTAAACGTCATGGTGCGACCTCGGTTGAGAAATATCGTAATTTAGGTTATTTACCAGAAGCGATTGTAAACTTTTTGGCTCTCTTAGGCTGGTCTCCTGGTGGCGAAAAAGAATTTTTCTCATTAGAAGAATTAATTGAAGAGTTTTCTATGGAACGAGTAGCAAAAAATCCTGCAGTTTTTGATGTGGATAAATTAAATTTTATTAGTGCTCAATATATTAAGAAAGCCACTCCAGAAGTAATTACAGAACTTGCTTTGCCTCATTTAAGACAAGCTGGATATATTGGTGAGGAGTTGTCAGCCAAAGATCGAGAATGGCTGACGCAAGTTGTGGCTTTGTTGCAAGAGTATATTAGTTATGCAGCAGAAATTGTGAATCATATCGATCTTTTCTTTACAGAAAAAGTTGAATTTGAAAATGAGGAAGCTGCTGAGGTTTTACGCGACGAAGATGTTCCTGCTGTTATCAAGAGCTTTTGTGAAAAATTACAAGGTCTAGACGTTGTAGACGCTCCTAGTGTTAAGGCAATTTTAAAAAGTATCACAAAAGAATTAAAATTAGGCGGTAAAAAGGTCTTTATGCCTCTGCGGGTTGTAGTAACAGGTAAAATGCATGGTCCGGATTTAGATAAAATTATTGCTTTAATTGGCAGAGACAAAATCTTGAACAGAATAACTAGTACATTAGCTAAAATCTAATTGACACACCTACCCTCTCTTAGTATAATTTCATAATAAGATAAAATGAAGAGTAAGCACAGCTTGAGTAGTTATCGTTTTATGGGGTAACCAAGTCGGGTGATACTGCATACATATATAAGAAAAATGTAATGATTGGGAAAAGTAAGTGTAAATCTGCCTTCCAGAGAAGTAACGCCACCGGCTGAGAGCGGTACTAGGAAAGAGACGCCCAAAATGCACCCATGAACAAGTTGGCTGAATGTATAGTAGGTCAATTCGGTAGCAACCGTTATTGTGCGCCTAAGAGGCATTGGTTGATGCCTAAGCAGAGTGGAACCACGGACCACTGTCTCTGTACGAGATAGTGGTCTTTTTTTGTTGATATTTACATTTAGAGGGGGAAAACATCCTATGTTTGCACGGTTACAAAAGGATATTAGGGTGGTATTTGAACGTGATCCGGCTGCAAGAAGTGTGTGGGAGGTACTATTGTGTTATCCTGGACTTCATGCAATTTGGCTGCATCGCATTGGGCATTATTTTTATAAACGAGGGTGGATTGTTGTTCCTCGCATGATCTCTAACATAGCGCGATTTATAACAGGGATCGAAATTCACCCTGGCGCTACCATTGGAGAAGGGTTATTTATTGATCATGGTACGGGTATTGTTATTGGGGAAACGGCAGAAGTGGGGGAGAATGTAACATTATACCAGGGAGTAACTTTGGGGGGGACCGGGAAAGAAAAAGGCAAACGCCATCCTACAATTGGGAACAATGTGGTAGTTGCCAGTGGTGCAAAAGTATTAGGATCCTTTACGGTAGGAGATAATTCTAAAATTGGTGCAGGTTCCGTTGTTTTAAAGACAGTACCTCCTAATTCCACCGTGGTAGGTATTCCAGGGCAAATTGTGTGGCATAATGGTAAAAAGATAAATGGTGTTGAGGTTATTGACTTAGAACATGATGATTTACCAGATCCAGTGCAGGAAATGCTGCAGTGTTTGCAGCATCATATGTTTAAAATGGAAGAACGAATCAATCTTTTAGAAGAGGAGCTAAGGAAAAATGGCATTAAAAGTATATAATACGATGACTAGGCAAAAAGAAGAGTTCATACCTCATGAGGCTGGCAAAGTTAAGATGTACGTCTGTGGGGTAACGCCTTATAATCATCCGCATATTGGGAATGCCAGACCTTTTATTACTTGGGATGTAATTAAACGCTATCTTGAGCACTGTAGATACGAAGTCTTTCATGTGCAAAACTTTACAGATGTTGATGATAAAATCATTAAAGCAGCCAATACCGAAGGTGTGACTTGGGATGTGATTGCTAACCGTTATATTGCCTCTTATTTTGAAGTAATGGATAAATTAAACATTCGACGGGCTGATATCTATCCAACGGTATCCGATCATATGACAGAAATTATTAACATTGTTGAAGGTTTAGTGGCAAAAGGCTATGCTTATATTGTTGACGGTGACGTATATTACAGTGTTGAAAAATTTAATGACTATGGGAAATTGAGCGGTCGAGACATTGAAGATATGAAAGCTGGTGCCAGAGTGGATGTAGATGAGCGCAAACACCATCCTATGGACTTTGCCTTATGGAAAAGTGCTAAGCCTGGTGAGCCAGCCTGGGAGAGCCCTTGGGGAAAGGGACGACCAGGCTGGCACATTGAATGTACGGCAATGTCTCTAAAATATTTGGGAAATAGTTTTGATTTTCATGGCGGTGGCAGTGATTTGATTTTTCCTCACCATGAGAATGAGATTGCCCAGTCAGAAGCCTTTGTGGAAGAAAGC
This sequence comes from Pelosinus fermentans DSM 17108, assembly GCF_000271485.2. Classification (NCBI taxonomy): domain Bacteria; kingdom Bacillati; phylum Bacillota; class Negativicutes; order Selenomonadales; family Sporomusaceae; genus Pelosinus; species Pelosinus fermentans. The sequence continues at coordinate 4,188,282 of NZ_AKVN02000001.1, read as the reverse complement.
CAGCCTTTCGTCCGCTATTGGCTTCATAATGGTTTTATTACCGTAAATGAAGAAAAGATGAGTAAGTCGTTAGGAAATTTCTTTTTAGTAAAAGATATTTTAGAGCATTACTCTCCGGAAGTATTACGCTTTTTTGTTCTGTCCACACATTATCGCAGCCCTCTTGATTTTAGTGATGAGCGTTTATCAGAAGCACAGCGTAGTTTAGAGCGGTTACGTACTGCTGTGGAAAATGTGCTGCAATTGGGAAAAATGCCAGATGCTGCGAATGAAAATAAAGCTGATGAATTGGTAAAAGTGGCAAGGCAGGCAGAAGAAGATTTCTGTAAAGCTATGGATGATGATTTTAATACGGCGCTAGCCATTAGTGTAATGTTTGGTTTAGCTAAGGAAATTAATGTATATTATAATGGTGTGATTGCTGGAAAAGTACAGCACACTGCTAAAGGCTATACTGCTCTTCGCGAAACTTATTTTATGATGGCAAATATTATAGGAATATTTGTACAGGAGCAGACGGGTAAAGTGGATGACAGTCAAGAACTGGTAGAACAATTAATGGATATTATCATCGAGATTCGGCAGCATGCTAGGCAGAATAAGGATTGGGCGACAGCCGATAAAGTTCGTGATAGCCTAGGGGCAGTGGGAATTGTTTTAGAAGATTCTCCTCAAGGCGTTAGGTGGAAAAAACGATGAAATTTGATCAGTTCCAATTTTTGCTGAATAATGCATTTCAAGAAAACGAGGGGGAGGGACCTCCCCCTATAAAATATCAAAATGTACCTGTGGAACGTTTACATCCGTTGGTTCTTGCTTATGTGGGTGATGCATATTTTACACTCTATGTGCGTACAACATTGCTGGCTTATGAGCAAAATAAAGTACGGGTGTTACATACCCTCGACTCTAAAATTGTATCAGCCACCATGCAGGCGGTAGCGTATCAGTCCTTGGAAAATCAGCTAACTGAGCAGGAAATGAGTATTGTCAAACGAGGACGGAATGCGAAATCAACTGTTCCCAAAAGTGCTACTGTTGCCGAATATCGTAATAGTACAGGCTTTGAAGCGTTGTTAGGTTATTTATATTTAGGAAAAAATTACGAGCGTTTGTCAGAACTTGTGGAAAAAGCATTTGCTGTTATTGCCCGGGAAATGACAAAGACTGCTAAGAATAGTGGGGAAAAGAAATGAAAGTAAAATTGATATCTCATACTCCTGAACCAGAGCGAATGGTAGCAATGTCGGCAAGACTTTGCTATTCACCAGTTGGGGCAGAGGAATTAGTGGAAAATATGTCTAGTGCCCAGGTAGAGAAATTGGTAAGTAAGATTGTCGAAATGGAACATTTATCCACATTGGAACATGTAAGTTTTACCTTTGCAATTGAAGGCGTATCCCGGGTATTAACTCATCAGCTGGTTCGTCATCGTATTGCCTCTTATTCGCAGCAATCTCAGCGGTATGTTAGTGAACATGATTTTGAATACATTATGCCTCCTGCTGTAGCGGCGAATGAACTTGCTAAAGCAAAGTTTGAAGAGCTGATGGGGACGATTCAAAGTACATATAATGAATTGGTAGAATTAGGTGTTCATAAGGAAGATGCAAGATATTGTTTAGCGAATGCTGCGGAAACTAAAATTGTAGTAACGATGAATGCTAGAACCTTACTGCATTTTTTTGAATTGCGCTGCTGCGCAAGAGCACAGTGGGAAATTAGAAGTTTAGCAGAACTTATGCTCAGGGAAGTAAAAAAAATTGCTCCGCTGCTTTTTAAAAAAGCAGGCCCAACTTGTATAACAAGCAATTACTGTGGTGAAGGTGAGCTAACTTGTGGTCGCTTAGCAGCTATGAAAGGTAGTGCTAAAAAATAATTTTTAAAATGGAAATGAACCACAAAGACACAATACCGCTGTCGCGGTACACAAAGGAACTAACAGATGTACATCCCTTTGTGTTCTTTTTGCGTCTTTGTGGTTTATTTTGTATCCAGCCAGACCGTTGCCATATAGGTGGGTGTATAGAAGCAGGATTTTTTGCTTCCATGGTGTAATTTAGTCTATGAGAAAATGATCGTTACACATACCTGGCAGCAAATAAGGGAAAAATAGATGTCGTAAAATGAATAAATGAAAGGGGATATATAATGGCCGAATTAGAAGAGTTTATTATGGGACGTAATAGTGTGATGGAGGCCTTAAAAAGTGGTCGTCCGATCAATAAAATATTCGTGGCAAAAGGAGAAAGACAGGGATCGATTCGTGAAGTGATTGCCTTGGCTCGTGAGAGACGGCTTATCATACAAGAGGTAGAAATGAATAAGTTAGACGGGATGACAGACGGACAAAAGCATCAGGGTATCGTAGCGAGTATACCACCTGTAGCTTATGCGGAACTGGATGATATCTTAGCCAAAGCAACAGCACCTGACCAAACTCCTTTTCTTGTTCTTTTGGATGAGTTAGAAGATCCTCATAATGTAGGAGCTATTTTACGTACATCGGATGCGGCGGGAGTACATGGCGTACTGATGCCGAAAAGGCGCAGCTGTCCTTTATCAAGTACGGTAGCTAAAACCTCGGCTGGTGCAGTAGAATATGTACCAGTAGCAAGAATTGGCAATGTTTCGCAAACCTTGGAAGAATTAAAAAAAGCAGGAATGTGGATCGTCGGGGCTGATATGGATGGAGAAAAAAATTACTATGAAACAGACTTGACAGGACCTATTGTTGTAGTTGTTGGCAATGAGGGCAAGGGGATGGGACGTTTGACAAAAGAACATTGTGATTTTGTAGTTCGAATTCCCATGCTTGGTAAAATTAGTTCTTTAAACGCCTCCGTTGCCTGTTCCTTACTTTTATATGAGGTTGTCAGACAGCGGGAGATGAAAAATAAGTGAAGAAAACGTGGTTAGGAATGACCGCGCTGGGGATTTTGGTCGTAGTTATTATCCTTTTTTCTTGGTATCCTAAGGTATATAAAGGTGTAATACTAGAAGGCGTGGATATTGGCGGATATAGTCGGGAAGAGGTAGTTCAATTATTGTCTTCATGGCAAACTCAGTATCATAAGAAATCAATTGTAGTGCAGTATGGTGATATAAAATCAAATGTGGATGCTGAAAATATTGACTTGGGCATTGATGCGAATGCTACATTGGATCAAGTTTGGAATTATGGACGGCGTGGGTCTTGGTGGGAAAGAATACAAAATATTAAGACTGGCTGGGAAAAGGGCTATCCTATATCTCTGACCATCAAGTATAATGAAGACAAGCTAGAGAGTCTAATCCAGCAATGGAAAGATGCGATTGATCGTCCGCCTCGCAATGCGGTTATCAATTTATGGACCGGGACACTTGTTCCTCATGAACTAGGATATGCTTTGGATTGTGATGCTTTGCGTCCACTGATTCTAGATGCATTCAAAACAGCGAATCGCTCTGAGATAACCTTGCCTGTGAAAGTAATCCAACCGAAAGTAACCATGGAAGATATTACAAATGCAGGTATGAAGGAAATCTTAAGCAGTTATACGACAACTTTTAATAGTGGAGATGCCAACCGTACAGACAATATCAAATTAGCTGCTTTGAATACCAATGGAACCATTGTATATCCTGGAAAGATTTTTTCTTTTAATGAAATAGTAGGGCCACGAGAAAAAGAGAATGGATTTAAAGAAGCGCTAGAAATTGTTGATGGTGAATTTGTTCCAGGCATTGGCGGAGGAATATGCCAAGTTTCTTCTACGCTGTATAATGCTGTTCTTTTAGCAAATTTGAAAATTGTTGAAAGATCCAATCATTCGAAGCCTCTTAGCTATGTACCCTTAGGTCGGGATGCTACAGTTGCATATGGTGCACTGGATTTTCAGTTTATGAATAATACTAAAGAACCCTTACTGATTCTGGCAGAAGTAGAGGATAATAAATTGGTAGTTGGAATTTTGGGGCCGCATCCTTTAGTGGAGAAGGTAGAAATTCAACATGAGAGTCAGAAAACAATTCCGCCGATCATTGTCAAGAAAGATGATGATAATTTATATTTGGGAGAAACACTGGTAGAGCAAGAAGGAAGACCGGGTTATTCATTAACAACTCTCAGAGTCGTATGGTCAAAGGGACGGCAGATTTCCAAAGAAGTATTGTCAAAAGATGTATATTTGGGAGAGGATACGATAGTCAAAGTAGGCAAGAAGAAGCCTCCTACCGCAGATAAAGCTGATAAGAAGCAAATTAGTGTCTTGCCAAAGTTGTGAATTAGAAAGATACGTTGGATAAACTAAGAAGATTTAACTTTGGTAAGACACTGCCATATGGACTAGTAAATACAGTTAAAATGCAGTTTAGGCAAAGGCTATGGGAGATTTTTATGAAAAATATTCTATTGGTTGATGGGTATAATGTAATTCATGCTTGGCCGGAATTAAGTGCTCGCAAAGATAATTTGGAAGATGCTCGGGATAAATTAATTGATATGATGGCCAGTTATGGTGCCTTTCAAGATTTGGCAGTTACGATTATTTTTGATGCAAATGCAGTAAGCGGCGCTGCAGTATTTGAGAATCTTATTGGACACGTATCTGTCATCTATACGCAAGAGGGTGAAACTGCCGATAGTCATATTGAAAGAATGGCATATGATATGGTGCGGCAGCGAAAGCTGGTGTATGTGGTTACCTCCGATTGGGTGGAACAAATGGTTATATTAGGAGCTGGAGCATATCGCATTTCCGCCAGGGAACTTTTACAAGATGTGAAGAAAGTGAATAAGCTAATCAAAGACGGTTTTAGTGAGTCGCAGCTTACCTACAGACGGCATGAATTAGAGAGTCGTTTAAATAGTGATGTGGTTCAACGTTTACATGAACTGCGTAAACGGGTGTAGTTGGACAAGTTAAGCTTGACGAAATAGAGAGCTGTGAGGTATAATTTGCTTTGAAGTGGCATGTACACATAACTTAGAGCACTAATCCTTTAGTGCATTTTCTTTTTGTGAATGTGTGGCAAATTGAAAGTGGGGGCGATGCGATGCGTTTTAATACTCAATGCGATTTGTATGGCTCATTTGAAAATATGAGTGACGAAGAAATTGTGCTTGATGCAAAAGAAAGTGATAATACAATCGCACTCGACTACTTGATTAACAAGTATCGCAATTTCGTTCGGGCGAAAGCTAGGTCATATTTTTTGATTGGCGCTGACCGCGAAGATATTATCCAAGAAGGAATGATTGGATTATATAAGGCTATTCGTGATTTTCGTACTGATAAGCTTTCTTCTTTTCGCGCTTTTGCTGAACTCTGTGTGACGCGCCAGATCATTACGGCGATAAAAACAGCTACCAGACAAAAGCACATACCTTTGAATTCATATGTATCTTTAAATAAACCGATTTACGATGAAGATTCAGATAGAACGTTGTTAGATGTATTATCAGGTTCTAAAATATCCGATCCTGAGGAATTGGTCATTAGTAGAGAAGAATTTATTGATATTGAAGAGAAAATGGGAGAAATCTTAAGCGATCTTGAGTGGAAGGTACTTATGGCTTATCTTGATGGAAAGTCCTATCAGGAAATAGCTGTAGAATTGGATCGCCATGTCAAGTCAATTGATAATGCTCTTCAACGCGTAAAACGTAAATTGGAGAGATACTTGGACAACCGTGGAGATGACAGTGATATTCAAGATATGTACAAAGGTCTTGCGGGATTTGGTAAAGAAACCCAAGGATTGACTGGTTATGGGGACAAAAACAATGATTAAAATCTATAAGAAAAACGTAGCCTAAAGCTTTGTTTTTTCTATTTATGGAATACCTAAGCTTGTTTCATTCTGCATATAAAAATGAAATATTGTGACCTGATAGATTTGGCCTAGGCCAAATCTTTTTTATGTGCAAAAAATATAGTGAACTGCAAAGATTGCGATTTAAATTGTTTTACTTTTTAAAAAGGAATTTTATTACAGACGTAGAAATCTAAAAAGTGAGAAAATTAAGAAAACAAAAACCGGTGAATTTTGTAGAGATAGGAGGAATCCTATGAATGCATGAATAGGATGAATACTTTACTTAATCTAGACATAAAGTTCTAAAGGTAAAAATAATAATTATGAATTTACGGAGGGACAGTATGTTAGAAACAAAAAAAACGATAGCAATTTTGTGTGGTGGTGGCCCGGCGCCTGGCATGAATAGTGTAATTAGTGCAGTCACCATTGAAGCCATAAAAAATGGATGGAATGTGATGGGAATCTATGAAGGTTACACTCATTTGTGTAATGGGGAGAAACATGTAGTGTCCTTAACCATCGACATGGTTAGCCGGATACATCTTGATGGCGGCAGCATATTAGGAACAGCCAGAGTCAATCCGACTAAGAGTGAAGCTCATTTGCGAAATGTAGTAAATACATTAATTGAAATGGGTGTTACCCATTTAGTAACCATTGGAGGGGATGATACTGCATATTCAGCTTGCAAGGTAGCGGAATATGCCAGAAGGGTGCTGGAGATTGACCTTCTGGTAGTGCATGTACCAAAAACGATTGACAATGATTTACCGCTGCCAGAGGGGATTCCTACTTTTGGTTTTGAAACAGCCCGGGCGTTAGGGAGTCAGCTGGTTACAAATTTAATGGAAGATGCGAAAACTACAAACCGCTGGTATTTTGCTATAGCCATGGGGCGTACAGCCGGACATTTATCCTTAGGCATAGGAAAGAGTTCGGGTGCTACACTGACGATTATTCCAGAAGAATTTGGGGATAAAACCATTCGATTACAGATGCTGGTTGATATTTTAGTTGGCTCCATTATTAAACGACTAGCAGGGAAACGCAATTATGGTGTGGCTGTTATTGCTGAAGGATTGGTGGAGAAAATAGCAGTGGAAGATCTAAAGGAGCTGGATTGTACATGTTTTGATGATCATGGACATATTCGCTATACGGAGTTGAATTTTCCTGAACTGCTAAAGCAGGCAGTCGTGAAAAATCTTGCCGATTTAGGGTTGAAAATGACTATTGTTGGTAAAGAAATCGGATATGAATTGCGTTGTGCTTCTCCTAATGCATTTGATATCGAATATACGCGTGATTTAGGATTTGCTGCCTTTGAATTCTTAAAGAATAATGGGACAGACGCTCTGATTACCATTCAAAATAATGAAATTGTACCGATTCCTTTTGAGGGAATACTGGATATGAGAACAAAGAAAACGCAGGTTCGTATGGTAAATGTACAATCTGTTCAATATCGAATTGCTCGAGAATATATGATTCGCTTGGAAAAGGATGACTTATATTCTCAAGCAGACTTGAAAAAAATGGCATTAACAATTAATGTAGATCCTGATGATTTTGTGAAGCGATTTGCATATTTGTTAGATTAATTGTAAAGAATGAGGATAAATAGGGAAGGGATTTGTAGATCCCTTTCTTTTTTTGTAGTATCAGAATAAGTTTTTTGGAGCAAAAGCCCGGAACCGCGAAGGCGCGAAGATAATAGGTCGAGAGAATATGTTTACTTCGTGTTCTTCCTATTCTTCGCGTCTTCGCGGTTCAAAAGGTCTTATTTTTAAAGGATATGAAGTATTTCTTGTGCTTTTAGAAACCTTTTTTAACAAAAAGGGTGTGTTTTGCATTAATTATGCGATATAATAAAATTTATGGTTATTTTAATAAATGAGGATGTGGTGGAATGAATGAAAATTTAATTGCTGTGATAATTGGTATTGTGGAAGGTGTGACAGAGTATCTGCCCGTTTCTTCTACTGGACATATGATTTTAGCAGGAAGTATGTTGGGGTTTGAGGGAGAAAAGGCTAGTGTTTTTGAAGTATTTATTCAGCTAGGTGCTATTTTATCGGTGCTTTTCTTATATCAAGAGAAATTTTCTCGTATGTTAAAACCGCAGCAGTTAAACGTTTATGGCAATGGATTGTCCATTAAACATGTTTTGGCTGGCGTTGTTCCAGTTATGGGCATTGCATATTTATTGCACAAGCCAATTAAAGAATATTTATTTTCTCCTTATACAGTTATTATTGGCTTAGTTGTAGGAGGCATCTTTATGTTATTTGCTGAGAAAGTCGCAAAGCGCCCTGTAACTACGGATGTTGATAAAATAACAATGCAGCAAGCTTTCTTTGTAGGGCTGTTTCAAGTGCTGGCGTTATGGCCTGGTTTTTCTCGTTCGGGTTCTACTATTTCTGGAGGACTTCTTCTGGGGCTAAGCCGTGGTGCTGCTGCTGAATTTTCCTTTATTATCGCTGTCCCTCTAATGGCGGTAGCCTGTATATATGATTTATTAAAAGTTTGGGATACGTTGAACATAGCTGATATACAAATGTTTTCCATTGGATTTGCAGTTGCTTTTGTTGTAGCCTACATATCAATTGTTTGGTTTATTAAATTTCTAAATAAGTCTACCTTGGCTTCTTTTGCTTACTATCGCTTTGTGGTAGCTGCCATATCCTATTATTATTTTTTCTTGTAAAGTGGCAATGGTGAGAATTGGATTGCCTTTCTTATAAGGAAAAACATTGACAAGAGAGTAGAAATGTAATATATTATTTAAGCAGTAGTTGACAGGTGGAAATAACAAAGAAAAACACTATTTACAAAAGAGAAAAAGTGTGATATAATTTAATCTTGTCAAAGGAAATGCTGGAATAGCTCAACTGGTAGAGCACCTCACTTGTAATGAGGATGTTGCGGGTTCAAGTCCTGTTTCCAGCTCCATTTTATTTAACTTCATTTAAGATAGGGTGTTGATAGATGTTCAGATGCAAGGCGCGACGAGGGGCACGAGTGAAGGCGTACTGAAGTACGTTGAACGAGTGAACAGAGGAGCAACGAAGTAGATGGGCGTTTAGCGACAACCGATACCTTAAAAATGGATGGGTTCCCGAGTGGCTAAAGGGAGCAGACTGTAAATCTGCCGGCTCCGCCTTCGCTGGTTCGAATCCAGCTCCATCCACCAATTTATCATTAATGTTTAGTGACAGTCGTTGTATTGAATATCGCGGGATGGAGCAGTTGGTAGCTCGTCGGGCTCATAACCCGAAGGTCACAGGTTCGAGTCCTGTTCCCGCAACCAATTTAAGCAGCGAACCAAAGGTTCATGAGCAGAGTGAGTGAAAACTTTGTGTGAGTCGCTTAGTTAGCACCGCAGTGCTAACATCAAAAATCTTTGTTTTTATATCGCGGGGTGGAGCAGTTGGTAGCTCGTCGGGCTCATAACCCGAAGGTCACAGGTTCGAGTCCTGTCCCCGCAACCAATGTTTATTACTGCTTTAAATCGAAAGATGTAAAGCAGATTTATATGCTGGTGTAGCTCAGTCGGTAGAGCGTATCCTTGGTAAGGATAAGGCCACCGGTTCAATCCCGGTCACTAGCTCCATTTGCTCGAAGTGCAGTATTTTTAACATGGCGGTGTAGCTCAGCTGGCTAGAGCATGCGGTTCATACCCGCAGGGTCCGGGGTTCAAATCCCTGCGCCGCCACCAAAAAAGTTATTGACATAACAATTTGATTGTTGTATAATTATAAATGTCGCTAAGGGAAACTGTGTGACATGAAAGATGCTGGAATAGCTCAACTGGTAGAGCACCTCACTTGTAATGAGGATGTTGCGGGTTCAAGTCCTGTTTCCAGCTCCATTTTATTTCTTTCATCAAAATGGATGGGTTCCCGAGTGGCTAAAGGGAGCAGACTGTAAATCTGCCGGCTCCGCCTTCGCTGGTTCGAATCCAGCCCCATCCACCATTTAAATTAAATACAAGATTATTAAATAATGTATATTACTGAATATCGCGGGGTGGAGCAGTTGGTAGCTCGTCGGGCTCATAACCCGAAGGTCACAGGTTCGAGTCCTGTCCCCGCAACCAATGTTTATTACTGCTTTAGATTGAAAGATGTAAAGCGTTTATATGCTGGTGTAGCTCAGTCGGTAGAGCGTATCCTTGGTAAGGATAAGGCCACCGGTTCAATCCCGGTCACTAGCTCCATTTATAGTGCTGGTCTAATAGTAGATATGCAAAATGGAAAAGTGGCTAAAAAAATATGGCGGTGTAGCTCAGCTGGCTAGAGCATGCGGTTCATACCCGCAGGGTCCGGGGTTCAAATCCCTGCGCCGCCACCAAACAAAGAATATAAAACTTCGCTTTAGTGCGAAGTTTTTTTGTTATTTAGCAGGAATTTTGATAAAATAATAGAATATTGTAGCTTGGTAAAATAAATGATGCAGTAAGGTTTCTTAAACAAGAGATTTTGTTTGCACTACATAAAAGACGCAGACAAAAGACTAGTGGTTTGGGTTTAGAATTAAGACAGGCCCTATTTCATAGCTCTGTAATAATTTAAGGGGGAATTATAATGGCAAAGAAAAAGTTTGAAAGAAATAAACCACATATTAACATTGGAACAATTGGTCACGTGGATCATGGTAAGACTTCCTTAACAGCTGCAATTACCATGACTCTTTCGAAACATGGTGGCGGAGAATTCATGGCATATGACATGATTGATAAAGCTCCAGAAGAAAGAGAACGCGGTATTACGATTAATACAGCTCACGTAGAGTATGAAACTGAAAAACGTCACTATGCTCACGTTGACTGCCCGGGCCATGCTGATTATGTAAAAAACATGATCACTGGTGCTGCTCAAATGGATGGAGCGATTCTAGTAGTAAGTGCTGCTGATGGCCCTATGCCGCAAACTCGTGAACATATTCTATTGTCTCGTCAAGTAGGCGTACCTTCCATGGTAGTGTTCTTGAACAAAGCAGACTTGGTTGATGATGATGAATTAATCGAATTGGTTGAAATGGAAGTTCGTGAACTTCTGTCCAGCTATGAATTCCCTGGTGATGATATTCCTGTAGTTTGTGGTTCCGCTGTACAGGCGCTTAACTGCGGTTGTGCAAGTCGCGAATGCAAATGGTGCGGAAAAATATTTGATCTGATGGATAAAGTAGATGAGTACATTCCAACTCCAGTACGTGCAACAGACAAACCTTTCTTGATGCCTGTTGAAGACGTGTTCACGATTACTGGTCGTGGTACAGTTGCGACTGGTCGTGTGGAACGTGGTGAAATCAAAGTTGGTGACAACATTGAAATCGTTGGTATGACTGAAAAACCTAGAACTGTAGTAGTAACTGGGGTAGAAATGTTCCGTAAACTCTTAGATTCTGCAGTAGCAGGAGATAACATTGGTGCACTTCTTCGTGGTGTTGAACGTAAAGATATCGAACGCGGTCAAGTATTGGCTAAACCAGGTTCTATCATTCAACATACGAAGTACAAAGCAGAAGTATATGTACTGTCTAAAGAAGAAGGCGGTCGTCATACTCCGTTCTTTACCAACTATCGTCCACAATTCTACTTCCGTACAACAGACGTTACTGGTGTAGTAAGTCTGCCAGAAGGTGTAGAAATGGTTATGCCTGGTGACAACATTCAAATGTCAATTGAGCTTATCACTCCAATTGCACTTGAAGAAGGACTTCGTTTCGCGATTCGCGAAGGTGGCCGTACTGTTGGCGCTGGCGTAGTAACTGCGATTGAAGCATAATTGCAAATTTTTTTAGGTGAGAAAATATAAAATTTTATGAACCACAAAGGCGCAATGCCGCCGTGCGGCACACAAAGGAGAACACACAAAAGAAATTATAAATAAATTCCTTTGTGTCCTTTGCGTCTTTGTGGTTCAAATATTTTTCTTAGCGATTGAAAGATGAAAAATTCTTTACCTTGACAGATTACAAATAAACGTATAAAATTTCTATAAATGGATATAGCTATAAGACAGGGGCTTTCCCTGTTTTATTTTATTGTCTTGATATCATAATATTTTCCATGAGTATGGTAAGTATCTGGTATTGACAGGCTGATGTAAGTGTGCTAGATTATATTAGTGGCATTACGAGATGATGTCATATTTACAGGTAAGAGAGGTGTACAGGATGCGCAATGCGGTAACGTTAGCTTGTACTGATTGCAAGCAACGTAATTATCAAACCAATAAAAACAAGAAAAATGACCCAGATAGATTAGAATTCAATAAGTATTGCAAGTTTTGCAAAAAACATACTTTACACAAAGAAACGAAATAATTGTAATTTCGTAAGTAGGGGTGTAGCTCAATTGGTAGAGTAGCGGTCTCCAAAACCGTTGGTTGCGGGTTCGATTCCTGCCGCCCCTGCCAGTTGGTCTTTAATGCTTGAATTAGCAGTACAAGACAGGGATGTGAAAAAATGGTTGCCCAAGAAACAACAGTTCAAACGAGTCCTTCTCGTTGGAAAAAGTTTTTTCGTGAAGTGAAAGCTGAATTAAAAAAAGTATCTTGGCCTACCAAACAAGAGCTTATCTCTAATACAGGAGTGGTATTTGTTGCTGTATTAGTGATTGCGGGTTTGATATGGGCAATTGATGCTGTGTTTGCTCAAATATTACATTTGATTATCAAGTAGGCTAAGGGGGTGGGGGCGTATAGGCGTCCCTGAAGCAATGGAATCTGAAAAAAATTGGTATGTAATCCATACATATTCTGGCTATGAAAACAAAGTAAAGGCTAATCTGGAACGCAAAGTCCATTCTATGGGTATGGAAGATGAAATCTTTCGAATTGTAGTACCGATGGAAGATGAAGTTGAAATGAAAGATGGCAAGAAAAAAATTACCAAGAAAAAAGTTTTCCCTGGATATGTTCTGGTAGAAATGATTGTCAATGACAAATCATGGTATGTTGTGCGCAACACGCCAGGTGTTACAGGTTTTGTTGGCTCTGGTACTAAACCTATCCCGCTTACTGATGCCGAAGTGAAAAACATTTTAAAATCCATGGGCATTGAAGAGCTTAAGCCGAAGTTAAATATTGAAGTTGCTCAAGTAATTCGTATTACTTCTGGAGCCTTCGAGAATTGGACAGCCAAGGTGCTTGAAATTTACCAAGACCGTAGCAAACTGAAAGTGCTTGTTGATATGTTTGGACGGGAGACACCGGTGGAATTAGATTTTTCTCAAGTTGAGAAAGTTTAAATAAAGTTTAATTTGAAACTTTATGAACTTAAGTGGGAGGGTACTATACCCGCAAAACCACATTATGCATATAAGGAGGTGTAAGTAAAATGGCTAAGAAAGTTATAAAACTTGTAAAGTTGCAAGTTCCTGCTGGTAAAGCAACTCCGGCGCCTCCAGTCGGCCCTGCGCTCGGTCAAGCTGGCGTGAATATTATGGCGTTTGTTAAGGACTTTAACGAAAGAACCGCTGCGCAAGCTGGTTTGATTATTCCGGTAGAAATTACCGTGTTCGAAGATAGATCCTTTACTTTCATTACCAAAACTCCTCCAGCTCCTATTCTTCTTAAGAAAGCTGCTGGTATTGAGACTGCATCAGGCGAACCAAACAAGAAAAAAGTTGCTAAAGTATCTCGTGACAAAGTTCGCGAAATTGCTGAAGCAAAAATGAAAGATCTTAACGCTGCTTCTGTAGAAGCTGCTATGCGTATGATCGAAGGTACTGCCCGTAGCATGGGTATTGACATCATTGATTAGTCTTTGGCTTTTCTAAATTGCCAAAGACTGGTTTAAAGCTGCCAGATGCTAGGCACGACGAGGACGTGACCTACGACGTACTGACGTACGTCGTAGGGAACGCCCACAGGAGCAACGACGCAGATGGTAGGTTTAAGACAGTCGGATGTTAGTGTGGGAGGATTTTCCGTTAAACCACAATCGTAAAGGAGTTTTTTAATATGCCAAAACATGGTAAGAAATACGAAGAAGCTGCGAAACTGATTGAAGCAAATAAGTTATATGAAACTGAAGAAGCCATAGAACTTGCTAAAAAAACAGCTAGCGCTAAATTTGATGAAACAATCGAAGTTGCGATTAAATTAGGGGTTGACCCTAAACATGCTGATCAGCAAGTACGTGGAGCGGTAGTATTGCCTCACGGTACTGGTAAAACCAAAACTGTTTTGGTTTTTGCTAAAGGTGAGAAAGCAAAAGAAGCAGAAGCTGCTGGTGCTGACTTTGTTGGCGCTGAAGATATCGTAGCAAAAATTCAGGGTGGATGGACTGAGTTTGATGTAGCAGTTGCTACTCCTGATATGATGGGTACTGTTGGTCGTTTAGGTAAAGTATTAGGCCCTAAAGGTTTAATGCCGAATCCTAAAGTTGGTACAGTTACTTTAGATGTTGCTCGTGCGATTAGTGAAATAAAAGCAGGTAAAATCGAGTATCGTACTGATAAAGCTGGTAATATTCATGCACCAATCGGTAAAATATCATTTGACAATGAAAAAATTATCGAAAATTTTCAAGCGTTGGTTGACATCTTGAATAAGGTAAAACCAGCTGCTGCTAAAGGACAATACATGCGTAGTGTTACTATAAGTACTACAATGGGTCCTGGTGTAAAAGTAAATCCACTTAAAGTTTCTGGCAAGAAATAATTAATTGTAAGTAAGAAGTGACAGTATAATCTTTGATCTAATGCAACTGAATAATAAATTTGGCTGTAGACAGCAGGTATCCGTAATGAACTAAGTGAGATGTGAATCTTTCTCATGTTCGCCTGCCGAGGTCGGGGATTATACTATAGCTTTTGCTATTAGCGACCTCCGGCTTATTATGCCGAGAGGTCGTTTTGTTTTGTAATCTTGTAAAGGAGGTGGATTTTAGTGGCTGTAACATCAGAAAAAATATCAGTCGTTTCCGAACTGAAAGGTAAACTTTCTGTAACAAAAGGTGCGGTATTGACAAACTACCGTGGTCTTACTGTGGCACAAGACACTCAACTTCGTCGTAAATTACGTGAAGCTGGCGTGGAATACCGTGTAGTAAAAAATACGATGACACGGATTGCTGCTAAGGAAATCGGAATTGAAGGGTTGGACGTTTATCTTGAAGGTCCAACTGCAATTGCGATTTCTGAAACAGACCCCGTTGCTCCAGCACGTGTAATTTCTGACTTTGTAAAAGAGCATAAATTAAAAACATTGGAAGTAAAAGCTGGTTTGTTAGATGGTAAGGTTATTGATGCAGAAGGTGTAAAAGCTTTGGCAAGCCTACCAACTCGCGAAGTGCTTATTGCTCAAGTTTTGGCTGGTATGCAAACTCCAATTGTTGGATTTGTCAATGTACTTCAAGGTTCTATCCGCAAATTCGTATATGCGCTTGATGCTGTGCGCAAACAAAAAGAATCAGCATAAAAAATTAAAATTAATGGAGGTTTTTTAAAATGACTCAACAAGAAATTATGCAAGCAATTGAGAACATGAGTGTTCTTGAATTATCTGAATTGGTGAAAGCTCTAGAAGAAAAATTTGGTGTTTCTGCAGCTGCTCCTGTAGCAGCTGCTGCTGCCGCTCCAGCTGCTGCTGCTGCCGCTGAAGAAAAAACTGAATTTGATGTTATTCTTACTAGCGCTGGCGCTAGTAAAATCAACGTTATCAAAGTTGTTCGCGAAATCACTGGTCTTGGCTTGAAAGAAGCTAAAGAAGTAGTTGATGGTGCTCCTAAAGCAGTTAAAGAAAAAATTGCTAAAGCTGATGCTGACGCAATCAAAGCTAAACTTGAAGAAGCTGGCGCAGCTGTAGAAGTTAAGTAATTATAACTCTCTATTCTTTCTAAATTATAGAATGAAAAATATAAAGAGTACCCATGTGGTGCTCTTTATATTTTTTCCTGAATTAAATTATTGGGGTATTGACTAACGGGTCTTATTGTGATATTATTGTTCAATGCAAAGAATGTTTATTTTAGGGTAATGTTTTTTTATTGTGCAATGTATAAAATCTAGATTGGCAGGAAATAGTAATATATGGAGGATGGAATCATATTTCATCATGAAGACAAATGCAAGGTCTGTTACTTGACTGGAAAAACCTTGCTTTTTTTGTATTGTAGTGCCTAACCCTTCATTTGCTAGGTGCTAAAGTACCACTGTAATTTGTCTTTTATTATATATTTCATATTTAGTGCTAATGGATGATATTATATTATGTACTGCACAATATTGTATTATGTAAAAGGTTTTATACCTGCGGCAAAATATTGTGAGTTGCGAAGCGACTTGCAATATCGGTATACATATCGCTAATGAAAATGTGCTGCCAAGGTATAAAGTTTAATTTGGGCTAAGGGGTGAAGGATTTAATGTTTAATCCTGTTCCGGTTGGCAAAAAGATCAGATATAGTTATGCCAAGATCAAAGAAGTACTGGACATGCCCAATCTGATTGAAATTCAGAAGAATTCCTATAACTGGTTTCTAAAGGAAGGGCTGCAAGAAATTTTCCATGACATTTCGCCTATTCAGGACTTTACAGGCAATTTGGTTCTGACATTTGAAAAATTTACATTAGGCGAAGCCAAGTATCACGTTGAAGAATGTAAAGAACGCGATGTTACGTATTCAGCTCCTTTACGCGTCAATGTTCGATTGATTAATCGTGAGACTGGCGAAATTAAAGAACAAGAAGTATTTATGGGCGATTTCCCACTCATGACAGAAAATGGTACTTTTATCATTAATGGTGCAGAGCGGGTTATTGTCAGTCAGTTGGTACGCTCTCCAGGTGCGTATTACAATGAAACAATTGATGCAACAGGTAAAAAACTGTATAACTCTACAGTCATTCCAAATCGTGGTGCATGGCTGGAACTCGAAACGGATGCCAATGATGTAATGTCTGTTCGGGTGGATCGCACACGAAAATTACCAGCGACCGTATTGATTCGTGCTTTAGGCTACGCGTCAAATGCTGCTATTGCAGAATTGTTTCATGATGATGTGCGGGTTCGCGCTACTTTGGAACGGGATAATACCAATTCCAGAGAAGAAGCTCTAGTCGAAATTTATAAAAGATTACGTCCGGGTGAACCTCCTACCGTAGATAATGCTACTCAGTTATTGGAATCACTATTTTTTGACTCTAAGCGTTATGATTTAGCAACTGTAGGGCGTTATAAATTAACCAAAAAACTAGGCTGGCGCCGTCGTTTGATGGGCAAGACTCTTTATCAGGCAATTGCAAATGCAGAAACAGGAGAAATTATTGTTCCTGCAGATACAATTGTGGACGAAAAAGTTCTTGATCAGATTGATCAAAGTGGTGTTTTTGCAACAGCAGCTTTGATTGAAGTAAAAGTCAAACTGAAAGATGGATCACCAGTTAAAATGCTATGTAATCCTGAATTGCCTTACAATCACCGGACAATTACCAGAGAAGACATTTTAGCTTCTGTTAACTATCTTCTCAATTTGATGGATGGGTTTGGTAATGTGGATGATATTGACCATTTAGGTAATCGCCGCCTTCGTTCAGTCGGTGAATTGCTGCAAAACCAATTCCGTATTGGTTTGTCTCGTATGGAACGGGTAGTAAAAGAACGTATGACCATTCAAGATGTTGATGTCATTACTCCCCAAGCATTGATTAACATCCGACCTGTTGTGGCTGCTATCAAAGAATTCTTTGGCTCCAGCCAGCTGTCGCAGTTTATGGATCAGACGAATCCTTTGGCAGAACTTACGCATAAACGCCGTTTAAGTGCCTTGGGGCCTGGTGGACTAAGTCGTGAACGCGCTGGTTTTGAAGTGCGTGACGTACATCACTCTCACTATGGTCGTATGTGTCCAATTGAGACACCAGAAGGTCCAAATATCGGTCTTATTGGTTCATTGTCAACCTTTGGACGTATTAATGAGTTTGGTTTTATTGAAACCCCTTACCGTAAAATTGATAAGGAAAATCGTATTGTAACAGAAGATGTACGATATTTGACAGCTGATGAAGAGGATGAAGTCGTTTGTGCGCAAGCGAATGAACCGTTAAATGAAAATAGCTGGTTTGTTGAGCCTCGAGTTACCGTACGTCATAGACATGAAATTTTAGTTATTCCTGCTGAAAAAGTTGACTATATGGATGTATCGCCAAAGCAGGTTGTTTCAATTGCTACGGCTATGATTCCATTCTTGGAAAACGATGATGCAAATCGTGCCTTGATGGGCGCGAATATGCAACGTCAAGCCGTGCCTTTACTTAGAACACAGGCTCCGCTCATTGGAACTGGAATGGAATATAAAGCTGCCAGAGATTCTGGTGTTTTGATTCTAGCTAGAAATGCCGGTGTAGTTGAAAAGGTTACAGCTACTGAAATTAAAGTACGCACGGAACGTGGTACGTTAGATAACTATAAGCTGCTGAAATATTTGCGTTCTAATCAAGGAACGTGCATTAATCAAAAGCCGATTGTTTATAAAGGCGAACAAGTAGAAAAAGGGCAGGTATTGGTTGATGGACCTGCTACTGATCAAGGTGAATTAGCATTAGGCTTTAATGTACTTGTAGCCTTCATGCCATGGGAAGGTTACAATTATGAAGATGCTATTTTACTAAGTGAAAAAATTGTAAAAGATGATATCTACACTTCCATACATATTGAAGAATATGAATGCGATGCCAGAGATACGAAGTTAGGACCGGAAGAAATTACTCGTGATATCCCGAATGTGGCTGAAGAAGTGCTAAAGGATCTTGATGATCGCGGTATTATACGCATTGGCGCTGAAGTACGACCAGGGGATATTCTAGTGGGTAAAGTAACTCCAAAAGGCGAGACTGAATTAACAGCAGAAGAACGCCTGCTTCGTGCCATTTTTGGTGAGAAAGCCCGTGAGGTTCGTGATACATCATTGAGAGTGCCACATGGTGAAGCTGGTAAAATTGTTGATGTAAAGGTATTCAGCCGGGAAAATGGTGATGAATTACCGCCAGGTGTGAATTTCTTAGTACGTGTATATATTGCCCAGAAACGGAAAATTTCCGAAGGGGATAAAATGGCAGGGCGTCATGGTAATAAGGGTGTTGTTTCTCGCATTATGCGTGAGGAAGATATGCCGTTCTTGCCTGATGGCACGCCAGTACAGATTGTGTTAAATCCATTGGGTGTACCATCACGTATGAATATCGGACAGGTACTGGAAACCCATTTAGGAATGGCCGCTGCTGCTTTTGGTATGCAAATCAGAACCAATGCTCCTGGTGTTGCCGAACGTTTGAAAGAAGTTGGCTATGATTCTGATAAACATGGTCTTCCCAAACCGGGGATTGCTGGGATTAACTTAGCAACTCCAGTATTTGATGGGGCTCATGAAGAAGAGGTCTTTAAAACATTAAAAGCAGCTGGATTGCCGGAAGATGGTAAAACTGTCTTATATGATGGACGTACAGGGGAAGCTTTTGATAACCGCGTTACCGTAGGTTGGGTATACATGTTGAAATTGGCCCATTTGGTTGATGACAAAATTCATGCACGATCTACTGGTCCTTACTCTTTGGTTACACAACAGCCATTGGGTGGTAAAGCGCAATTTGGCGGTCAGCGTTTTGGGGAAATGGAAGTTTGGGCATTAGAGGCATATGGTGCCGCTTATACCTTACAGGAACTCTTAACGGTAAAATCCGATGATGTAGTAGGGCGTGTAAAAACCTATGAAGCGATTGTTAAGGGGGAAAACATCCCTGAACCTGGAGTGCCTGAATCCTTTAAGGTTTTAATTAAAGAGCTGCAAAGTATTGGGCTTGATGTTAAAATTTTAAATGAAGATGCGCAAGAAATTATGATTGATGACACGGATGAAGATATTAATCAAGTGGCTAAAGAACTTGAACTTAATATCGGTGTTCCAGTGAATACTGCACCTGAAACTCATACTCGCACTGCTAGTGAGATTGAGCCAGAGCTGGTGGATGATTTTGATAATCCTGATGAAATAGAACCATTAGAAGAAGAATTAGATATTATAGCGGAAATCGGCGAGATGGATGACGATATAGCAGATGAAATCGAAATACCTGGACGGAAATCCGTCAAGAAGGTAAAAAGTAAAGATAAGAAACCAACACAGCGTGACTTCTTGGAAGAGTTAGACGACGAGGAAATTGAGTAATGGGGTAAGGGAGTGATAACCCTTTGTTAGATGTAAACAATTTTGATTCTATGAGGATTGGATTGGCTTCTCCGGAGCAAATCCGCAAATGGTCATTTGGTGAAGTAAAAAAACCGGAGACAATCAATTATCGTACTCTAAAGCCTGAACGTGATGGTCTATTTTGTGAAAAAATATTTGGACCAACTCGTGACTGGGAGTGTCATTGCGGTAAATACAAACGAATTCGTTATAAAGGGATTGTTTGTGATCGTTGTGGCGTGGAAGTAACCCGCTCGAAGGTACGTCGAGATCGAATGGGGCATATACAATTAGCCGCACCTGTATCTCATATTTGGTATTTCAAAGGTATTCCAAGCCGTATGGGGCTGATATTAGATATATCGCCTCGTTCCTTGGAAAAAGTATTGTACTTTGCTTCCTATATCGTACTGGATCCTGGTGAAACACCGCTGATGAAACGTCAATTGCTGACGGAGAATGAGTATCGGGATTATCGTGATAAATATGGCAGTTCCTTTAAAGTCGGCATGGGTGCAGAAGCTGTTAAAAAACTTTTGGAAGAGCTTGATTTAGAAAAAATATCTAAAGAACTAAAACAAGAACTTAAGGAAGTCAGCGGTCAGCGCAAAATTAGGGCGATTCGCCGCTTAGAAGTAACAGAAGCTTTCCGTAAATCAGGTAATCGTCCTGACTGGATGATTATGGATGTTGTACCAGTGATTCCGCCTGAACTCAGACCAATGGTACAACTTGATGGTGGTCGTTTTGCTACTTCTGATTTAAATGATTTGTATCGCAGAGTCATTAACCGTAATAATCGTTTGAAGCGTTTATTAGATCTTGGTGCTCCCGATATTATTGTGCGTAATGAAAAACGTATGCTGCAAGAAGCTGTAGATGCTCTGATTGACAATGGCCGTCGTGGACGTCCGGTAACTGGTCCTGGTAACCGCCCTCTTAAATCATTAAGTGATATGCTCAAAGGTAAACAAGGTCGTTTCCGTCAGAATCTCTTAGGTAAGCGTGTCGATTACTCTGGTCGTTCAGTTATCGTTGTTGGACCTGAACTGAAACTGCATCAATGCGGTTTACCAAAAGAAATGGCATTAGAATTGTTTAAACCTTTTGTTATGAAAAAACTAGTGAATGCTGGTCATGCCCATAACATTAAGAGTGCTAAACGTATGGTTGAGCGAGTCCGCCCGGAAGTTTGGGATGTATTGGAAGAAGTTATTAAAGAGCATCCAGTGCTTTTAAATCGTGCTCCTACCTTACATAGATTAGGTATTCAGGCTTTTGAACCAGTGCTGTCTGAAGGTCGCGCTATTAAAATTCATCCATTGGTGTGTACTGCTTATAACGCAGATTTTGATGGTGACCAAATGGCTGTTCATGTGCCGTTATCAGCGGAAGCTCAATCAGAAGCACGTATGTTAATGCTGTCTGCGCATAACATATTGTCCACCAAGGATGGTAAACCTGTAGTAACTCCTACACAAGATATGGTTCTGGGGGCCTACTACTTAACCATGGAAAGACCAGGAGTTATTGGTGAAGGTAAACTGATGTGCGATATTAACGAAGCTCTATTAGCTTATCATCACAAAGAATTGTCATTGCATGCAGTAATTAAAGTACGCCTTGGCGGTTATGGCCTAGTCACGACAACATTAGGTCGTATGATTTTCAATGAAATTTTACCTGAAGAAATTCGTTATTTTCATCAGAAAAATGGTGAGTGGCATTTAGGTATTATGATGGATAAAAAAGAGCTTGGTAAATTAGTTGCTGAAACCTATCGTCAATTTGGTAATTCGAAAACAGCGTTGGTAATTGACAGCGTTAAAAAGCTAGGTTATTCCTTTGCTTGTCGTGCAGGTATGACTGTAGCCATTGCTGATATCAATATACCGCCTGAAAAGAAGGAAATCTTAGCGACTACTGAGGGTCGAGTTGATACTGTTGACAAACAATATCGCCGTGGTTTGATTACGGAAGATGAACGATATAAGAAAACCATTGAATTATGGACAAAAGCAACAGATGATGTTACTTTGGCCATGATGAATAATCTGGATCGCTTTAACCCGATTTATATGATGGCTAACTCTGGTGCTCGTGGTAACATCCAACAGATTCGTCAGTTGGCAGGTATGCGTGGGCTCATGGCTGATCCATCAGGCCGGATTATTGACCGTCCGATTAAAGCAAACTTCCGTGAAGGTTTGACGGTTCTTGAGTATTTTATTTCTACTCACGGTGCTCGTAAAGGTTTGGCCGATACTGCACTTAGAACTGCCGATTCTGGATATTTGACACGTCGTTTGGTTGACGTCTCCCAAGACGTTATTGTTCGCGAAGAAGACTGCGATGTCGTGGGGATTAATTTGATTCGTGAAAGAGCCCGATTGGCAAAATCCAGTGCCGGTGCTATTGAAGTATTGCGGGATACTCTATTAGGCAGAGTTCTTGCAGAAGATGTTTTGGATCCCAAGACAGCAGATATACTCATTTCTCGTACTACTGTGCTGGACGATGAAAACTTACGTGTTATTGGTGAACATGGCGTGCCAGAAATTATCTTACGCGGTTTATCAACAACAACGGAAGAAGATATTAATGCTGCAGCTTCCAATGAAGCTATTGTTTTAGGTGCACCAGAAGAAAAAATGCGCGAATTGCTTAAAAATGCAATGATTCGCGAAATGTTAGGAAAAAACACTACCAACGCTATTACAGATAGCCATGGTCAGGAAATTGTGGCTGCAGAAACACCGCTTACGGAAGAAGCTATTGAGGCTGTATTGGTGAGTGATGTCCGGGAAGTTAAAGTGCGTAACAATAATATTAAAGGCATTGAAGTGGAAGCGATTACCGAAGGTACAGGTGTTATTGAAACCCTGAAAGATCGTATCGTTGGACGTTTTATAGCGGAAGATATTGTTGACCCTAAAACTGGTGAGCTCATTATTAAAACAAATGATACTATCGATGAAGCATTAGGTGACCGTATTGTTGCCGTACGTGAGAAAGTATCAATTCGTTCTGTACTTACTTGTAAATCACAATATGGTGTATGTATTAAATGTTATGGCCGTAATCTAGCAACAGGTCATGCTGTAGATGTAGGGGAAGCTGTAGGTATCATTGCAGCTCAATCCATCGGAGAACCTGGGACACAGCTTACTATGCGTACTTTCCATACAGGCGGTGTTGCCGGCGATGATATTACACAAGGTCTGCCAAGGGTTGAAGAGCTGTTTGAAGCTCGTAAACCAAAACGTCAAGCCATTATTACAGAAATCGATGGTGTAGCTACTGTTGATACAAAAGAAGTAAAAGGTATGCGTAAGATTACAGTCGTACCTGCCGCAGGTGAGGAACGTGTATATCCTATTCCTTATGGTGCACGTATTATTGTTCGTGATGGACAGCAAATTATTGCAGGTGACCGTCTAACAGAAGGTTCCGTAAATCCACATGATATTTTACGTGTATGCGGTATTCAAGCTACGCAACGATATTTAGTATATGAAGTGCAAAAAGTATACAAATCTCAGGGTGTTGAAATTAATGATAAACACATCGAAGTAATTGTAAGGCAGATGCTCCATAAAGTGAAAACGGAGGAATCTGGTGATACTGAGCTTTTACCGGGTGAATATATTGATACCAATACCTTCGAAGAAGAAAATGCCAAGGCAATTGAAGCAGGCGGTGAGCCATCTGTGGCACGTCCTATCCTGCTTGGTATTACAAAAGCATCATTGGCGACAGACTCCTTCTTATCAGCAGCATCCTTCCAGGAAACAACTCGTGTACTTACCGAGGCTGCGATCAAAGGTAAAATTGATCCGTTGCTTGGTCTTAAAGAAAATGTTATTATCGGTAAGCTCATACCAGCAGGTACTGGCATGAGTCGTTATCGAAACATTAAGCTGACTTATACAAAAAGTGTAAAAGTAGAGTAATGTAATGAAAAGAGGAACTTGGTACTTAATCAAGTTCCTCTTTTTTATGGAGAAAATATATATTTTAGAGTGTAAAAACACTGAAACGCGAAGATACGAAGAAATGCAAAGAACACGAAGGGATATGTTTATTTTCTAATTCTTCGCATCTTCGTGTTTAAAAGTATTATTTTAGTCTATGAAATTTCTTTGACAAAAGTTTGGAAAGTGATATAATTACCTTCGGCTAGCAATAAAATTAATATTTTTCTTTAAAAAATTACAGAATACGGAAAAAATGATACGCCTGGCAGCGTGGTCATAAAAAAAGCCTGCAAATATAGAGAAAATATGAATTTATTGAGATATGTTTGTTGACATTGCCTTTGGGTAATGATAATATATTAGAGGGCCAGTGAGAAATGACTGGTTTGCTAAGTAAGGGAGTGAACAGTATGTCGCTCGAGAAGCTGAAGATTGCTAAAAAAATAGTCGGTGTTAAACAAGTCACCAAAGCGGTTGAAAAAGAGCTGGTGCAAGTTGTATATATTGCACAAGATGCTGAACAACGATTTGTAGAAACTCTGCGAACATTGTGTGAACACAAAAATGTGGCAGTAGAAGTGACACTTACTATGGCTGAATTAGGAAGTGCCTGTGGCATTGAAGTTGGTGCGGCAGCAGTAGCGGTTTTGAAATAAACGCAACCATGTTAAATGTTTTGCCTTAAACTCATAAATTTGAGGTGAAATTTTTATATAATCATTCTAAGATAATTTGGAAGGGGGTGTATTGAATGCCAACAATTAATCAATTAGTACGTAAAGGTAGAGAGTCGCTTATAGAAAAATCTACTGCGCCTGCTTTGAAGGAATCTCCGCAAAAGCGTGGTGTATGTACAAGAGTATATACAACTACTCCTAAAAAACCAAACTCTGCACTTCGTAAAGTAGCGAGGGTACGTTTAACAAATGGTATTGAAGTTACTGCCTATATCCCTGGTATCGGTCATAACTTGCAAGAACATAGTGTTGTGCTTATCAGAGGTGGTAGAATCAAGGATTTACCGGGCGTACGTTATCACATTGTTCGTGGTGCATTAGACACTGCTGGCGTGCAAAAACGTAGCCAAGGAAGATCGAAATATGGTACCAAACGTGCGAAAAAGTAAAAATTAATTAGATAACCCTGGAAAAGGAGGGGACAATATGCCAAGAAAAGGACCTGTTACAAAACGCGATGTATTGCAAGATCCAGTATACAATTCTAAAATTGTTACTCGATTTGTAAATAAAGTAATGCTAGATGGTAAGAAAAGTGTTGCTGAAAATATTGTATATGATGCATTTGATATTATCCGGGCTAAAACCGGCAAAGATCCTTTAGAGGTTTTTGAAACAGCAATGAAGAATGTTATGCCAGTTTTGGAAGTGCGTGCTCGCCGTGTTGGTGGCGCAAACTACCAAGTACCGATCGAAGTGCGTGCGGATCGTCGTTTGTCACTTGGGATTCGCTGGTTGGTGAATTACTCAAGACTGCGCGGTGAAAAAACCATGCGTGAAAGATTAGCGGCTGAATTAATTGATGCATCCAATAATACTGGTGCAACAATTAAGAAAAAAGAAGATACACATAAAATGGCTGAAGCCAATAAAGCTTTTGCGCATTATCGTTGGTAAGATTTTAAGGTTTCTTAAACAGTAAGGAGTGATGATAGTGGCCAGAAAATTCTCGCTTAATAATACTAGAAATATCGGTATTATGGCACATATTGACGCTGGCAAAACCACTACGACTGAACGTATACTGTTTTATACTGGCAAAGTACACAAAATTGGGGAAGTGCATGAAGGCGCTGCGACAATGGACTGGATGGTACAAGAACAAGAGCGGGGTATTACAATTACTTCTGCAGCTACAACTTGTGAATGGTCTGGACATCGTATTAATATCATTGACACACCAGGACACGTGGACTTTACCGTAGAGGTAGAACGCTCGCTCAGAGTGTTAGACGGAGCTGTAGCTGTATTTTGCGCTAAAGGTGGCGTAGAACCGCAATCAGAAACTGTTTGGCGTCAAGCTGATAAATATGGTGTGCCTCGTATGGCATACGTAAATAAAATGGATATTCTTGGTGCTGATTTTTACCGGGTTGTCGATATGATGAAAACTCGTTTAGGTGCAAATGCTGTGCCGGTTCAACTGCCTATCGGTTTGGAACATGGTTTCAAAGGATATGTAGACTTGGTGCAAATGAAAGCTGTTGTTTACACTGATGACCTTGGTAAATTCAGTGAAGCTGCTGAGATTCCAGAAGATATGCAAGATCATGTTGCTGAGTACCGTCAGGGTCTTTTAGATGCTGTGGCAGAAAGCGACGATGAACTCATGATGAAATATCTTGAGGGTGAAGAATTTACATTAGAAGAAATCAATACTGGTATTCGTAAAGCAACGATTGCTTGCAAAATGACTCCTGTATTATGTGGTTCTTCTTACAAAAATAAAGGCGTGCAGCCATTATTGGATGCGGTTATCGCATACATGCCGGCGCCTACTGATGTCCCTGCTATTAAAGGAATCAACCCTGATACAGAAGCAGAAGATGAACGCGCAGCAGATGACAGTTTGCCATTTTCAGCTTTAGCTTTCAAGATTATGGCTGATCCTTATGTAGGTAAACTGGCATTTTTCCGGGTATACTCCGGGGAGCTTTCTTCCGGGTCTTATGTATATAATTCCACTAAAGGTAAGAAAGAACGTATCGGACGTATCCTGCAAATGCATGCAAATCATCGTGAAGAAATTGAAAGAGTATACACAGGCGATATTGCTGCTGCAGTTGGATTGAAAGATACAACTACTGGGGATACTCTGTGTGACGATAAAAACCAAATTATTCTTGAATCCATGGTTTTCCCTGAGCCAGTTATTTCTGTAGCAGTGGAACCTAAAACCAAGGCTGACCAAGAAAAAATGGGTATTGCACTACAACGGTTAGCAGAAGAAGATCCAACATTCCGCGTGAATACAGACCAGGAAACCGGTCAAACCATTATTGCTGGTGTTGGTGAATTGCATTTAGAAATTATCGTTGACCGGATGCTTAGAGAATTTAAAGTGGATTGCAGCGTAGGTAAACCTCAGGTTGCTTATCGTGAAACCATCCGCAAAAAAGTGAAATCTGAAGGAAAATTTGTTCGTCAGTCTGGTGGTCGTGGTCAATACGGTCATTGCTGGCTGGAAATTGAACCTTTGGAGCCAGGTCAAGGCTTTATTTTCGAAAGTAAAGTTGTTGGTGGTTCCATTCCAAGAGAATACATCGCTCCAATTGGTGCTGGTTGTAAAGAAGCTATGGATAATGGTGTTTTAGCTGGCTACCCTATGGTAGACATTAAAGTAACCGTTCTTGAAGGTTCTTACCATGATGTTGACTCCTCGGAAATGGCGTTTAAAATTGCTGGTTCAATGGGCTTTAAAGCTGGTTGTGCGAAAGCAGGCGCTGTAATTTTAGAACCATATATGAAAGTGGAAGTTATTGTTCCAGAAGAATATATGGGTGATGTAATTGGCGATTTGAACTCACGTCGTGGACGCATTGAAGGTATGGATGCCGCTAACGGCTCTCAATCCATTAAAGCGTTTGTACCACTGGCTGAAATGTTCGGTTATGTAACTGATCTACGTTCAAAAACCCAAGGACGCGGTAACTACTCAATGAGCTTTGCTCACTATGATGAAGTACCAAAAAGTATTGCTGAAGCGATTATCGCCAAAGTAAAAGGCGTATAATCCTGGAGAAATAAGGAGGCAAAAATACAATGGCAAAGAAAAAGTTTGAAAGAAATAAACCACATATTAACATTGGTACAATTGGTCACGTGGATCATGGTAAGACATCTTTAACAGCTGCAATTACCATGACTCTTTCGAAACATGGTGGCGGAGAATTCATGGCATATGACATGATCGATAAAGCTCCAGAAGAAAGAGAACGCGGTATTACGATTAATACAGCTCACGTAGAGTATGAAACTGAAAAACGTCACTATGCTCACGTTGACTGCCCGGGCCATGCTGATTATGTAAAAAACATGATCACTGGTGCTGCTCAAATGGATGGAGCGATTCTAGTAGTAAGTGCTGCTGATGGCCCTATGCCGCAAACTCGTGAACATATTCTATTGTCCCGTCAAGTAGGCGTACCTTCCATGGTAGTGTTCTTGAACAAAGCAGACTTGGTTGATGATGATGAATTAATCGAATTGGTTGAAATGGAAGTTCGTGAACTTCTGTCCAGCTATGAATTCCCTGGTGATGATATTCCTGTAGTTTGTGGTTCCGCTGTACAGGCGCTTAACTGCGGTTGTGCAAGTCGCGAATGCAAATGGTGCGGAAAAATATTTGATCTGATGGATAAAGTAGATGAGTACATTCCAACTCCAGTACGTGCAACAGACAAACCTTTCTTGATGCCTGTTGAAGACGTGTTCACGATTACTGGTCGTGGTACAGTTGCGACTGGTCGTGTGGAACGTGGTGAAATCAAAGTTGGTGACAACATTGAAATCGTTGGTATGACTGAAAAACCTAGAACTGTAGTAGTAACTGGCGTAGAAATGTTCCGTAAATTGTTGGATTCTGCAGTAGCAGGAGATAACATTGGTGCACTTCTTCGTGGTGTTGAACGTAAAGATATCGAGCGCGGTCAAGTATTGGCTAAGCCTGGTTCTATCATCCAACATACGAAGTACAAAGCAGAAGTATATGTACTGTCTAAAGAAGAAGGCGGTCGTCATACTCCGTTCTTTACCAACTATCGTCCACAATTCTACTTCCGTACAACAGACGTTACTGGTGTAGTAAGTCTGCCAGAAGGTGTAGAAATGGTTATGCCTGGTGACAACATTCAAATGTCAATTGAGCTTATCACTCCAATTGCACTTGAAGAAGGGCTTCGTTTCGCGATTCGCGAAGGTGGCCGTACTGTTGGCGCTGGCGTAGTTACTGCGATTGAAGCGTAAGAAAATGATTGGGGCGGCTGACAGTAGTCGCCCCAATCAAAATGGTTTAGAGTTTTTTACAAACATGCGATGACGTGAAAGGTTGCCTGCAAGGTGCGGGGGGAATTTTCACGGAGAATGTCCGTTCTAGAAACTGGGCGATAAGGAGGAAATACAATGGCTAAACAACAAAAAATCAGAATTCGTCTTAAAGCATATGATCATAAAGCACTGGATCAAAGTGCGGTTAAAATAGTGGACACTGCAAAAAGAACAGGTGCAATGGTTTCCGGGCCAATTCCACTTCCTACGGAGAAAAATATTTTCACTGTCCTGCGTTCACCACATGTCAATAAAGATTCCCGGGAACAATTTGAAATGCGTACCCACAAACGTCTGATTGACATTCTTGAGCCGACTTCCAAGACCGTTGATGCGTTAATGCGTCTGGATCTTCCGGCTGGTGTCGACATTGAAATCAAGCTGTAGGAGGAGGTGTAATAATGGCTAAAGGAATTTTAGGTAAAAAACTTGGTATGACACAAATTTTTACGCAAGATGGTAAATTGGTTCCTGTTACTGTAATTGAAGCAGGTAATAGTGTTGTACTGCAAAATAAAACAGTTGAAAATGATGGCTACAATGCGGTGCAATTGGGTTTTGGCACTGTTAAAGATAAAAAAGTTACTAGCCCAATGAAAGGTCATTTTGCCAAAGCGGGTGTAAAACCTGTTAAACTGATCAAAGAAATTCGATTAACTGAAGCATCTGAATATACAATTGGTCAAGAAATTGGCGTGGATATATTCACTGAAGGTGAAATCGTTGATGTTACTGGTACTGCAAAAGGTAAAGGTTTTGCTGGTGTTATCAAACGCTGGAACTTTAGACGTGGACCAATGGCCCATGGTTCTAAATCCCATCGTGAGCCAGGTTCCATGGGACCTCGGATGAGCGGCGGCGGCGGTAAAGTATTCAAAGGCAAAAAATTACCTGGCCGTATGGGTAATCAAAAAGTTACTGTGCAGCGCCTGACGGTTGTAAGAGTCGATGCTGAACGGAATTTAATTTTAATAAAAGGCGGTATTCCTGGTCCTAAAGGAAGCTTTATGATGATTAAGAATACAGTAAAGCCTAAGAAATAATCTCGTTGGTTCTAGGTTTGGTGTTAGTGTAACTTACTTCAAATCTTGAACCTCGACCACGAAAGGAGGATGTGCTATATGCCGAAAGTAGCAGTATATGATATCACTGGAGCAAAAACCGGTGAGTTAGAATTAAATGATAGCGTTTTTGGTGTGGAAGTAAATGAAGCGGTACTGCATCAAGCTGTAGTAATGCAGCTTGCTAGTCAACGCTTAGGAACAGCTTCAACTAAAACAAGAGGTCTAGTACGTGGTGGCGGTAGAAAGCCTTGGAAACAAAAGGGCACAGGTCGTGCGCGCGCTGGTAGTACCCGTTCCCCAATTTGGGTAGGTGGTGGTACTACATTTGGTCCGCAACCACGTTCTTATGCATTCAGAATGCCACGGAAACAACGTCGTTTAGCAATTAAATCTGCTTTGACTGCAAAACTTCAAGATGGAGAATTGGTAGTAGTAGATAGCATTGCATTTGATGCACCAAAAACTAAAAATGTAATCAATATGTTGAGTGGTTTTGATGCAGCAAACAAAAAGAGTTTAATTATTACTGGTGAAGTTATAGAAAATGTCGAAAAGTCAGCTCGTAACATTCCTGGCGTTAAGGCAATTCCAGCTTCCAGCAGTTTAAATGTATACGATCTTTTGTATCATGACAAAGTGTTTGTGACAAAAGAAGCAATCACCCGTATTGAGGAGGTGCTGGCCTAATGCAAAATTTGCGCGATGTACTGATTCGTCCGCTTGTTACGGAGAAAACTGCTGCTATGATGGAAGAAAATAAGTATACATTTGTTGTACCTTTGAAAGTTAACAAAGTAGAAATTCGTCAAGCTGTAGAGCAAATTTTCAAAGTAAAAGTACTAGCTGTGCACACCATCCGCGTTATGGGTAAAACTAAACGTATGGGTAAAACAGAAGGTAAGCGTCCGGATTACAAAAAAGCAATTGTAAAACTGGCTCCTGGTCAGAATATAGAATTCTTTGAAGGCGTATAGCCTGAAATTTATTGAAAAGGAGGGGCAATAATGGCAGTAAAAAGCTTTAAACCTTATACACCAAGTCGAAGATTTATGACTGGGTCTAATTTTGAAGAAATTACTACGAATAAACCAGAACGTTCACTAGTTGAAACTCTTCAACAACGTGCTGGCCGTAACAACCAAGGTCGCATGACTGTTAGACATCAAGGCGGTGGTCATAAACGTCAGTATAGAATCATTGACTTCAAACGTAATAA
Source organism: Pelosinus fermentans DSM 17108 (assembly GCF_000271485.2). Classification (NCBI taxonomy): domain Bacteria; kingdom Bacillati; phylum Bacillota; class Negativicutes; order Selenomonadales; family Sporomusaceae; genus Pelosinus; species Pelosinus fermentans. The sequence continues at coordinate 4,156,964 of NZ_AKVN02000001.1, read as the reverse complement.
AGACGGAATCATAGCAAAAGTAGCTACAATTGAGTATGATCCTAATCGTTCAGCTCGTATTGCACTATTACACTATGCAGACGGAGAAAAACGTTATATTTTAGCTCCTAATGGCCTAAAAGTTGATGATAAAATTATGAGTGGTCCTGAGGCAGATATTAAAGTAGGTAATGCGTTGCCAATTAAAAATATCCCTGTAGGTACCCAACTTCATAACATTGAACTTAAAATCGGCAAAGGCGGACAAATGGTTCGTTCTGCTGGTGCATCTGCACAACTTATGGCAAAAGAAGGCGAGCATGCGCTTTTAAGATTGCCTTCTGGCGAACAACGTAAAGTGCACATTAATTGTAAAGCTACCATTGGCCAAGTGGGTAACTTGGAACATGAAAACATTACAATTGGTAAAGCTGGCCGTTCTCGTTGGCTTGGTATTCGTCCTGCTAACCGTGGTGTTGCGATGAATCCTATTGATCATCCACATGGTGGTGGTGAAGGTCATTCACCTGTAGGTCGTAAACATCCTGTTACACCTTGGGGCAAACATGCTTATGGTGTTAAGACTCGTCGTAATAAAACATCTAACAAGATGATTGTAAAAAGACGTACGAAGTAGTTAAAGCCTAAGGGCTAACTGGATAGAGAAGGGAGGCTAATCAAGTGTCCAGATCAATTAAAAAGGGACCTTATGTTCATCCTAGCGTGATGAAAAAAATTGACGCAATGAACGCAGCTGGCGACAAAAAAGTAATTAAGACTTGGTCGCGTAGTTCTACCATTCTTCCTAATTTCGTTGGACATACTGTTGCGGTACATGATGGACGTAAACACGTACCTGTCTACATTACTGAAGATATGGTAGGTCACAAACTAGGTGAGTTTGCACCTACTCGGACATATAAAGGTCATTCTGGTTCAGAAAGATCTACATCATTACGGTAATTTCGTGATAGTTACTGGAAGGGGGTTAGTGTATGGAAGCTAAAGCAATTGCTAGACACATTCGCATTGCGCCACGTAAAATTCGTGTTGTTATCGACTTGATTCGTGGTAAAAACGTTGGTGAAGCATATGCAATTTTGAAAAATACGCCGAAAGTTGGATCCGAAGTGCTGTTAAAAGTACTCCAATCGGCCATTGCAAACGCAGAGCACAATAACGATTTAAATTCAGATAAACTCTATGTTTCCGCAGCTTATGTTGACCAAGGACCTACCTTGAAACGTATTCATCCGCGGTCACGTGGGCAAGCTTTTAAAATTTTAAAACGCAGCAGTCATGTGACAGTTGTCGTAAATGAAAGATAACGAGTGAAGGAGGGAAAACAAAGTGGGTCAGAAAATTCATCCTCATGGTTTACGCCTTGGAATTATTAAGACTTGGGATGCTAAGTGGTATGCTGGTAAAGACTTTGCAGCGAATTTACACGAAGATTTAAAAATTCGTAAATTTATTAAAACAAAGGCTTTCACTGCGGGTGTATCCAAAGTTGTGATTGAAAGAGCAGCTAACCGTGTTAAAGTTGTAATTCATACAGCAAAACCTGGTATGATCATTGGTCGTGGTGGCGCTGGTATTGAAGAAATGAAAAAGAATTTAAAAACGCTTACTGGTAAGCAAGTTGATATAAACATTGCTGAAATTAGACAGCCTGACGTTGATGCTCAATTGGTTGCGGAAAATATTGCGGCTCAATTAGAAAGACGTATCGCTTTCCGTCGTGCTATGAAGCAATCCATCCAACGCACTATGCGTATGGGCGCAAAAGGTATTAAAGTAATGTGTGGCGGTCGTTTAGGCGGCGCTGAGATTGCTCGAAGTGAAGCTGCCCGTGAAGGTAGTATTCCTCTTCACACTCTTAGAGCTGATATTGACTATGGTACAGCTGAAGCACATACTACTTACGGCTTAATTGGCGTAAAAGTATGGATCTATAAAGGTGAAATTTTGCCAGAAGCTAAAAAAGCCGCTGCCGCTGTTGAAGGGAGCGAAAAATAATGCTACTGCCAAAAAGAGTGAAACATCGTAAACAATTCCGTGGTCGTATGAAAGGTAAAGCAACTAGAGGCAATACCGTAAGTCATGGCGAGTTCGGATTGGCAGCGTTAGAACCAGCATGGATTACTAACCGTCAAATCGAAGCAGCTCGTATTGCGATGACTCGTTACATTAAACGTGGTGGTAAAGTCTGGATTAAAATATTCCCAGATAAACCAATTACTGCAAAACCTGCTGAAACTCGTATGGGTAGCGGTAAAGGTTCAACCGAATACTGGGTAGCAGTAGTAAAACCAGGTCGTGTAATGTTTGAAATGGATGGCGTTAGTGAAGAAGTGGCTAAAGAAGCTATGCGCTTGGCTGCTCATAAACTTCCTATCAAAACAAAGTTTGTGAAACGGGAAGCTGTTGCTGAACCGCAAGAAGAAGTGGGTGGTGAAGTACATGAAGGTTAAAGACTTCCGTGAAATGAACGCAACTGAACTTAACCAAAAAATAGCTGTACTCAAAGAAGAATTATTTAACCTCAGATTCCAACTTGCTACTGGTCAATTGGAAAATCCTATGCGGATTAAAGAAGTTAAAAAGAGTATTGCCAGAGTTAAGACCATTCAACGTGAGCAAGAAATTAAGCAAGCGTAGCGTTCTGATAAACGTTCTTAAAGTAATAGTGCCGTTAAGTGTAAGTTAGAACGGAAGGAGGCTAATTGGACGTGAGTGAAAGAAATGATCGTAAAGTTAAATTTGGTAAAGTAATAAGTGATAAAATGGATAAAACCATTGTTGTAGCAATAGAACGTTTAGTGCAACATCCTCTTTACAAGAAATCCATTAAAAAGACTGTGAAATTTAAAGCCCATGATGAAAACAATGAAAGCCATATTGGCGATATTGTCGAAGTTATGGAAACTCGTCCGCTGTCTAAGGATAAGCGCTGGAGAGTTACAAAAATTATTGAAAGAGCTAAATAAGTGAGGTTTGGAGTTCGCAGTTCGTAAAATTGAACCTCGACCTCTAACCTTCAAAAGGAGGGAACAGGATGATTCAACAACAAACGATTCTTAATGTTGGCGATAACAGCGGTGCGAAACAAATCATGTGCATCAGAGCATTAGGCGGTTCTTACCGTAGATATGCAAACATTGGTGATGTTATTGTTGCGGCAGTAAAATCTGCTTCTCCTGGCGGTATGGTTAAAAAAGGTGACGTAGTGAAAGCCGTAGTAGTACGTTCGAAAAAAGGCTTACGTCGCCCTGATGGATCTTATATCCGCTTCGATGAGAATGCCGCAGTTATAATTAAGGAAGATAAAAGCCCTAGAGGAACTCGTATATTTGGGCCAGTAGCGAGAGAACTGCGTGAGAAAGACTTTATGAAGATTATCTCGCTGGCGCCGGAAGTAATCTAAGTTAGGAGGTATCCGGGATGTCAGAAGCGAAAAAACTACACGTCAAAAAAGGCGATAAGATCGTAGTTTTGTCTGGTAAAGATAAAGGTAAAACCGGCAAAATCATTCAAGCACTACCTAAGAAGAGCAAAGTTGTAGTTGAAGGACTAAATACAGTAAAACGTCATACTAAACCTTCGCAAAACTTACCTCAAGGTGGTATTATTGTAAAAGAAGCTCCGCTGCATTCAGCAAAAGTAATGCTGGTGTGCCCAGCTTGCGATCAAGCAACACGTATTAAGAAAACATCTCTTGCAAGCGGAGCATCAGTTCGTACTTGTAAAAAATGTGGCGAAATAATCGATAAATAATCACGCAGAAAGGAGGTAACGACACTTGTCCAGAATGAAAGAAAAATATAGTGATGAAGTAGCTAAAGGTTTGATGGAGAAATTTGGCTATAAAAACATTATGGAAATCCCTAAAATTGAAAAAGTGGTTCTAAACATGGGCGTAGGGGAAGCAGTAAGCAATCCTAAAGTCCTTGATGTTGCCATTAATGATATGACGATTATTGCCGGTCAAAAACCAGTAGTAACCCGTGCAAAAAAATCAATTGCAGCATTTAAAATCCGTGAAGGTATGCCGATTGGCGCTAAAGTTACCCTGCGTGGACAACGTATGTATGAGTTTTTAGATAAATTACTAAACATTGCATTACCACGTGTTCGCGATTTCCGCGGTGTTAGCCCAAAATCCTTTGATGGTCGCGGCAACTATACCATGGGTATTAAAGAACAATTGATTTTCCCTGAAATTGAGTATGAAAAAGTTGATAAAGTTCGTGGTATGGATATTATTATCGTAACCACTGCGAAAACGGATGAAGAGGCACGCGAACTGTTAAAGCTTATGGGCATGCCGTTCAGTGCGTAAAAGGAGGGACACTCGTGGCCAAGAAAGCGTTAATTGAAAAATGGAAACTTGAACCTAAGTTTAGCGTACGTAAGTACAACAGATGTAAAGTTTGCGGTCGTCCACATGGTTATTTACGTAAATTTGAAATGTGCCGTATTTGTTTTAGGGAATTGAGCTATAAAGGTGTCATTCCTGGGATAACTAAGGCTAGCTGGTAGATTACAGGAAGGAGGTAATGTTTAAATGGTAATGACCGATCCAATTGCAGATATGCTTACTCGTATTCGTAATGCAAACTCGGTTTATCATGACAAAGTAGAAATTCCTGCCTCAAAAATTAAGCAAGCAATTGCGCAGCTTTTGAAAGCAGAAGGATTTATTAAAGATTTCGAAATTGTTAAAGATGATAAACAAGGTGTATTAAGAGCAAGTTTAAAATATGGACCTAATCGTGAAAAGGTAATTACTGGCATTAAGCGTATTTCTAAACCAGGATTACGTGTTTATGCAAGAAAAGATCAAATGCCCCGCGTGTTGGGCGGCCTTGGTGTTGCAATTATTTCAACTTCCAAGGGGATTATGACTGATAAACAAGCTCGTCGCGAAGGACTTGGCGGCGAAGTATTAGCTTTCGTCTGGTAATTTTTGTAGTTAAGGAGGTGCACATATGTCAAGAATCGGTAGAATGCCGATTGCTATCCCTGCCGGCGTAACCATTACGATTGGCGATGGTAATCAGGTATCGGTAAAAGGCCCTAAAGGCGAATTGACTCGTGCCATTCATAAAGATATGATATTGGAACAAGAAGACAATACCCTTGTTGTAAAACGGCCTTCAGATGAAAAAGAGCATAGATCATTACATGGCTTGACTCGTACATTGCTGTCAAATATGGTAATTGGTGTTACCCAAGGTTTCACCAAAACTCTTGAAATTGTCGGTGTTGGTTACAGAGCAGCTAAAGCTGGTAAAAATGTAGCTTTAACATTAGGTTTTTCTCATCCCTTAGAAGTTGCGGCTCCTGAAGGAATGACCCTTGATGTTCCGGCTCCCAATAAAATTGTTGTTTCTGGCATCAACAAAGAAGAAGTTGGCGCATTAGCAGCTAAGATCCGTAAATATAGAGAACCTGAACCTTATAAAGGTAAAGGCGTTCGTTATGAAGGTGAAGTTGTTCGCCGTAAAGTAGGTAAAGCAGGCGGTAAAGGTAAGAAGTAAGATTTTAAGTGAAAGGAGTGACCACTTTGCTTCGTAAAGGGATTAAAAATAAAGCTAGGCAAAAACGTCATTTACGTGTACGTAAGCTTGTTTCAGGTACTGCAGCAAGACCACGTTTAAACGTATTTCGTAGCCTAAGTCATATGTATGCTCAAGTTATTGATGATGTTACTGGTACTACATTAGTTGCCGCTAGCACTATGGATAAAGATCTTGGCGTAACCTATGGCGGTAATATAGAAGCAGCTAAAGCTGTTGGTGCAGCAGTTGCAGCACGTGCTTTGGCAAAAGGAATTAACAAAGTGGTATTTGACCGTGGTGGCTATATTTATCATGGTAGAGTAGCAGCTTTGGCCCAGGCAGCGCGTGAAGCAGGGCTGGAATTTTAAGCAAAAGGAGGTAAATGAATGTCCAGAATTGATTACACAACTCTCGATCTGAAAGAGAAAGTTGTATTCATAAACAGGGTTGCTAAAGTAGTAAAAGGCGGTCGCCGTTTTTCCTTTAGTGCGCTAGTTGTTGTTGGTGACGAAAATGGTCACGTTGGTGCTGGTTTGGGTAAAGCTGGCGAAGTACCGGAAGCAATCAGAAAAGGTGTGGAAGATGCTAAAAAGAACTTAATTAATGTTCCTTTGGTAGGCACTACCATTCCTCATCAAATTCTCGGCGTATTTGGCGCTGGTAAAGTATTTATGAAGCCTGCATCAGAAGGTACTGGTGTTATTGCTGGTGGTCCAGCACGTGCGGTACTTGAGCTTGCCGGGATTCATGATATCTTAACGAAATCCCTTGGTTCTTCTAATGCTAATAACATGGTACGTGCTACTTTAACAGGTTTGAAGCAATTGAAACGTGCTGAAGAAGTAGCCGCACTTCGCGGTAAAACCGTTCAGGAACTTTTGGGTTAAGGAGGAATTTACAATGTCAAAACTCAAAATCACTCTTACCAGAAGCCTGATCGGCAGACCAGAAGATCAACGAGCTACTGTAAAGGCTCTGGGGCTTAAGAAAACAAATACTTTTGTAACGCAAGATGATACTCCAGTTATTCGCGGCATGGTTCGTAAAGTGGAGCACCTTGTAACAGTTGAAGAAATACAAGACTAATTGAGAGGAGGCGCTAATAATGAAATTACATGAATTAGCTCCTGCGCCTGGTTCAAAGAAAGTCCGCACTCGTGTGGGTCGCGGCTTGGGTTCAGGTCTTGGTAAAACAGCAGGTAGGGGTCATAAAGGTCAAAATTCTCGTGCTGGCGGCGGTGTTCGCGCTGGTTTTGAAGGTGGTCAAATGCCTCTTTACCGTAGATTGCCAAAACGTGGCTTTTACAATAAATTTGGAAAAGACTATGCAGAAGTAAATATTTCTGACTTGAATCGTTTTGAAGACGGTGCAGTGGTTGACCCTGTAGCTTTAATCGAAAGTGGTATTTTGAAAAATGTTCGTGACGGCGTACGTATTTTGGGCAATGGCGAACTGACTAAATCACTTACTGTGATTGCTAATGGCTTTACCAAGTCAGCTGAAGCAAAAATTCAAACAGCTGGCGGAAAAGTCGAGGTGGTCTAAGTGCTTTCTGCTCTGTCCAACATACTAAAGATCACTGAGCTTAGACAAAAGGTAGTTTTTACCCTAGCCATGTTTTTAGTATTCAGAGCTGGTACACATATTCCAGTTCCTGGAGTCGATGTTTCTGTTATTGAACAAATGTTTACCAGCGGTAACTTATTTGGCTTGTTAGATTTGTTTTCTGGTGGAGCATTGAGTAAGTTTTCTATCTTTGCAATGAGTATCACACCCTACATTAATGCTTCGATTATTATGCAGCTGATTACTATTGTTGTTCCAACTTTTGAACAATGGTCTAAAGAAGGCGAAGAAGGTCGTAAAAAGTTAACGCAAATTACTCGCTACGGCACTGTTCTTCTCGGATTTATTCAAGCAATTGGTATGGCGATTGGACTAAAAGCAGCAATTATTAATCCAGGTATTGCTTCTACGTTATTGATTGCATTGACACTTACGGCAGGAACTACTTTCCTAATGTGGCTTGGAGAGCAAATTACTGAAAAAGGTATTGGTAACGGCATTTCGCTGATTATCTTTGCCGGGATTGTATCGAGATTACCTGATGGTTTGTATATGTTGTATGAATATCTTACCGCAGGTACCATTAATATCTTCAATGTATTGTTATTCGCAATTATTGCCTTGGCCATGATTGTTTTGGTAATTGCCATTACACAAGGTCAAAGAAGAATTCCGGTGCAATATGCAAAACGAGTAGTTGGCCGTAAAACTTACGGTGGTCACTCTACTCATATCCCACTGAAAGTAAATCAGGCGGGAGTTATACCAATAATCTTTGCGTCATCCGTGCTGATGTTTCCAGTAACTATTGCCCAGTTTGTTGATATTGCCTGGGTAAAAACTGTGGCAGGATGGTTTGCGTGGGGAACACCGCTGCAAACATTTTTGTATGCGCTGCTCATTATTTTCTTCACGTATTTCTACACTGCGGTTACTTTGAACATATCGGATATGGCAGAGAACATGAAAAAATACGGTGGTTTTATTCCAGGACTGCGCCCGGGTAAACCGACTGCTGATTATTTGGATCGAGTTATGACCAGAATCACCCTTGCAGGTTCCATTTTTCTTGCAGGTATTGCCATACTGCCGAACTTTATTGCAGCTGTGACAAATATTCCAGGGTTAAATTTTGGCGGTACCGCCCTTTTAATTGTGGTAGGCGTGGCACTTGACACTATGAAGCAAATAGAGGCGATTGTTTTAATGCGTCACTATCAAGGCTTTATGAAGTAGGGAGGTCGCTTCGCAATGTATATCCTGTTAATGGGACCGCCTGGAGCTGGCAAAGGTACACAGGCGGCAGAATTAGTTGCAGAATTTCAAATTCCCCACATTTCTACTGGCGACATGTTTCGTGCAGCAGTAAAAGAAGGAACTGAACTTGGCAAGCAGGCAAAAGCTTGCATGGATGCCGGGCAACTAGTACCTGATAGTGTAACTATTGGGATAGTGAAAGAAAGATTGGCTAAACCTGATTGTCATAAAGGTTTTATTCTCGATGGCTTCCCTAGGACGATTGAACAAGCAGATGCTTTAGATAGTACCTTGGTGGAACTGGGAATAAAATTAAATCGCGTTATTAATATTAATGTTCCTGTGGAAGATTTAATTAGTCGCATGACGGGGCGTCGTATCTGCAAAGGTTGTGGCGCTACCTTCCATGTACTATTTAACCCTTCCACAAAGGATGGTAAATGTGATAAATGCGATGGTGAAATCTATCAGCGTGCTGATGATACGGAAGAAACGGTTACGAAACGCTTAGCAGTGTATAGCAGCCAGACGAAGCCTTTAATTGAATTCTATCAAGACAAAGGTCTTTATAGCGAAATTGATGGCCGTCAGCCGATTGAAAAAGTATTTGCTGATATAGTTCACAGTCTGAGGGGCGAGTAGGTATGATCATCCTTAAATCAGAGCGAGAAATCAGTTACTTGCGTGATGCAGGTAAAATAGTGGCAGAAACGTTGGTTGAGGTTAAAAAAGCCGCTAAACCCGGGGTCACTACGCTAGATCTGGACAGAATAGCCGAAGAATATATTAAGGGTCGTGGTGCGATTCCTGCGTTTAAGGGATACCATGGCTTTACAGGAAACATTTGTTCTTCAATAAATGAAGAAGTCGTACATGGCATTCCAGGATTAAGAAAGTTAAAATCTGGAGATAATGTTAGTATTGATATTGGAGCGGTAATAAATGGATACAATGGCGATGCCGCGATTACAGTAGCTGTTGGTGAAGTTGATGCCGAAGTACAAAAACTTTTGGATGTTACCGAAGAGTCTTTGTATAAAGGCATTGAGCAAGCAATTTTAGGTAATCGTCTAAGTGATATTTCTCATGCCGTCCAGGTTCACGCAGAACAACATGGTTTTGGTGTGGTGCGTGATTATGTTGGGCATGGGATTGGCCGGAGTATGCATGAAGATCCACAGGTTCCCAATTATGGCGATCCTGGCCGTGGGCCACGATTAAAAGCTGGTATGACGTTGGCCATTGAGCCAATGGTCAATCTGGGCACGTATGAAGTAAAGACACTTGACGATGGTTGGACGGTTGTAACTCTTGACGGCAAGCGCTCAGCGCATTTTGAACATTCGATTGCCATCACTGACGGTAAGCCGGAGATTCTAACTAAGTTATAGGAGGCAGCTCTGGTGTCAGTCGTGAATATATCAATGGGGCAACTTGTTACTAGTATTGCCGGAAGAGATGAGATGCAGATGTATCTTGTGATTGGGATTCAAGGTAATAAAAATCTCCTGCTTGTCAACGGCAGAGATCGAAAATTAGTGAACCCTAAACGCAAAAATATCCGGCATGTTAATGTTCTTAATTCTATTGCCAAAAGTGTGGCGGAAAAGATTCAATCTGGTATAAAAGTTACGGATGAGGAAGTTCGCCACGCCATTCAGGTTTTATACAAGCCAGAGAATCTGTGATAAGCGGACTAGGAGGGATATCTCGTGTCCAAGCAAGATGTAATTGAGGTTGAAGGTACGGTTGTCGAAGCCTTGCCTAATGCTATGTTCCAGGTTAAACTGGAGAATGAGCATGTCGTATTGGCGCATGTCTCAGGTAAAATCCGCATGAACTTTATCCGGATTTTACCTGGGGATAGAGTAACTGTAGAGCTTACGCCTTATGACTTAAAGCGTGGCCGTATTACCTACCGTTTCAAATAGCGGATTCGTAAGGTAAGATGCTTTCGGTAGCAATCGAAGAGCGCGAGTTCGTGAATATATGAAAAGGAGGACTGGCAAATGAAAGTGAGACCGTCGGTCAAACCCATTTGTGAAAAATGCAAGGTAATTAAACGTAATGGACATGTAATGGTGATTTGTGAAAATCCTAAACATAAACAAAAGCAAGGATAGGAGGTGTACTATAGATGGCACGTATTGCCGGAATAGATTTACCGCGTGATAAAAGAATTGAGATCTCTTTAACATACATTTTTGGTATTGGTCTTACAACTTCCAAGGAAATCTTGGCAGCTACTGGGATTAATCCTGATACACGTACACGCGATTTAACAGAAGAAGAAGTTGTGAAATTGCGTGAAGCGATTGATAAGAATCATAGAGTAGAAGGCGACTTACGCCGTGAACAAGCACTCAATATTAAACGTCTTATTGAAATTGGATGTTATCGTGGTAAACGTCACCGTATGGGTCTTCCTGTACGTGGTCAACGTACTAAGACGAATGCCCGCACCCGTAAAGGTCCAAAACGGACTGTTGGAGCGAAAAAGAAAAAGTAGTAGAGGAGGGATAAAGATTGGTTGCTAAGAAAGCTATTAGACCAAAAAGAAAAGAACGTAAGAATATTGAGCATGGTCAAGCACATATTCGTTCTACTTTTAATAATACGATTGTGACTATTTCCGATACAAAGGGTAATGTTTTGTCTTGGGCTAGTGCGGGTGGACTTGGATTTAGAGGTTCCCGCAAGAGTACTCCATTTGCTGCGCAAATGGCAGCAGAAACAGCTGCTAAAGCGGCAATGGAACATGGATTAAAACAGGTTGAAGTTTTTGTAAAAGGACCTGGCTCAGGTCGGGAAGCAGCCATTAGATCACTACAGGCATCTGGCTTGGAAGTAAGTTCCATTAAAGATTGTACGCCTGTACCTCATAATGGATGCCGTCCACCTAAGCGTAGAAGAGTATAAGAAGTTTCGGGAGGTGTTAAATATACATGGCTAGATATACAGGACCTGTTTGTAGACAATGCCGTCGTGAAGGCACAAAATTATATCTTAAAGGCGAAAGATGCTATACGGACAAATGTTCAGTAGGTAAACGTGCGTATGCACCTGGTCAGCATGGCCAAGGCCAAACTCGTAAGAAAGTTTCCGAGTATGGTGTTCAACTACGAGAAAAACAAAAAGCACGTCGCGTTTATGGAATTTTGGAAACTCAATTCCGTTCCTATTTTGACAAAGCAGATCGTCAAAAAGGCATTACTGGTGAAAACTTGCTGGTATTGCTGGAAAGACGTCTGGATAATGTGGTATACCGTCTTGGTTTTGCGGCAAGCCGTACACAAGCTAGACAATTGGTTACCCACAGACATTTCACTGTTAATGGAAAAAGAGTAGACATTCCATCTTATTTAATTAAACCTGGTGATGTTATTGCGGTTCATGAATCCAGTAAAGAATCACCATTAATTAAAGAAATTACAGAATCTCTTGCTCACAAAACAGTGGCACCTTGGTTGGAAAGACCAACTCAAGAGGTAATGAATGGTACAGTATTGCGTTACCCCACTCGTGAGGAAATTGATACACCAGTTCAAGAACATCTGATTGTCGAATTATACTCCAGATAATCAAAATGTTTTTGAAGATAATCCGCATTTGCCCTCAACCGTGGGTATGGCGTAACTTAATCGTACGCAAAGAGGAGGGTTTTTCCAGATGATCGAAATCGAAAAACCGAAGATTGAAATTGTAGAACTGAGTGAAGACAATCGTTATGGCAAGTTTGTATGTGAGCCACTAGAACGTGGTTATGGTACTACCCTTGGCAACAGTTTACGCCGTATATTGCTGTCCTCCCTGCAGGGGGCCGCAATTACAGCGGTTAAAATTGAAGGCGTTCTTCATGAGTTTTCTACCATTCCAGGTGTTCGGGAAGACGTTACCGACATTATCCTGAATTTAAAAACATTGCGTCTAAAAATGCACAATGATGAACCAAAGACTTTGAGAATTGAACGATTGACTGAAGGGGAAGTTACAGCAGGAGATATTCTTGTTGACCCGGATATTGAGGTTTTGAATCCCGAATTACATTTGGCGACAGTTGATGCTAGTGGATCGCTAAAAATGGAAATCACCGTAGAACGTGGTCGGGGTTATGTTCCTGGAGACAAGAACAAAAAACCTGATCATGTGATCGGTATTATTCCGATTGACTCCATTTTTTCACCCATTCAGAGAGTTAACTATCAGATCACTGATACTCGTGTCGGGAACGTTACTGATTACGATAAATTAACTCTGGAAGTATGGACGGATGGAAGTATCAGACCAGAAGAAGCTGTAAGTAAATCTGCTAGTATTATGGTCGCTCATTTGAAGCTATTCCAGAATTTAGCAGGCATAATTCCTGAAGAAGATAGTATCGATGGTACTTTTACCGAAGTGGTAGAAGAAGGAAATTCAAAAATCATGGATATGACGATTGAAGATCTGGATCTGTCTGTACGTTCTTATAACTGCTTGAAGCGGGCAGGAATTAATACAGTGGCGGACTTGGTACAAAAATCCGAAGATGATATGATGAAGGTGCGTAACCTTGGTCGTAAATCAATGGAAGAAGTGAAGAAAAAATTAATCGAACTAGGTCTTGGACTTAGTGAAGAGGAAGAATAAAGGGAGGGAAGAAAATGGGCTATAGAAAGTTAGGACGAGACTCTAGCGCACGTAAAGCGCTGTTTCGCAGCATCTTGACTTCCTTCTTTGCATACGAGCGTATTGAAACAACAGAAGCTAAAGCGAAAGAAATCAATGGTCTTGCTGAAAAGATGATTACTTTGGCTAAGCGCGGTGACTTACATGCTCGCCGTCAAGTGTTATCAAGCCTCATGGATGAAGAAGTAGTTACAAAATTGTTTGACGTGATTGCCCCTAAATATGCTACTCGTCAAGGCGGTTATACCCGTATTATGAAATTGGGACCGCGTCGTGGCGATGCTGCACCAATGGTAATATTGGAATTGGTCTAACGTTTGCAATTGGGCCAGGTGACAAAGGCATATACTTGGCCTCGTCGCCTGGTTATTGTGGTTTATAAGGAAGGCGGCCTTTTAGGCCGTCTTTATTTCTATATGATTGAAATGATTTATAAAAAAATTGAACCACAAAAGCACAATACCGCTATCGCGGTACACAAAGGGAGCACAGAATTAGAGAACAACCCCTTTGGAAATTCTTTGTGTCCTTTGTGTTTTTGTGGTTCAATTTTTAAAATTATACATAAAGGGGTAACGATATGGGAGAATTTATAACAGTGAAAGATATGTGCCATACGTATCTTGCTCATGAGGGCGAAGAGGTACAGGCACTTGATCATATAAATATAGCCATAGGAAAAGGCGAATTTGTCGCTATTATTGGCACCAATGGATCAGGCAAATCTACATTGGCAAAGCATCTGAATGCACTACTGACCCCTTCAAGCGGCCAGTGTCTCATCAATGGGATGGATACGAAAGAGCAAGAGAATCTTTGGGAAATTAGACAGACTGTTGGTATGGTGTTTCAAAACCCGGATAATCAAATTGTTGCCACCCTGGTAGAAGAAGATGTTGCTTTTGGTCCGGAAAACTTAGGGGTGCCGCCAGACGAAATTCGAAATCGAGTAACGGAAGCATTGAAGGATGTAGGCATGGAAGACTATCGGCAGCATGGGCCTCACTTATTATCAGGTGGACAAAAACAGCGAGTGGCAATTGCCGGGGTATTAGCCATGCGTTCTAACTGCTTAGTGTTAGATGAACCGACAGCAATGCTTGACCCTCAGGGGAGGCAAGAAGTCTTATCGACAGTACTCAGACTGCATCGTGAACAGAATATAACAGTCGTATATATTACACATTTTATGGAAGAAGCGGTTGCTGCGGATCGTGTCATTGTTATGGAGCAAGGCAAGGTTGTTATGGAAGGCGTGCCTAAGACGATCTTTAGTCAAGTAAATCGTTTAAAAGAATTAGGCCTTGACGTTCCTGTAGCGGCAGAATTTGCATATCGTTTACGGCAGCTTACTATGAAAATACCAGAAGACATTATTACAGATGCGGAATTGGTGGTGGCTGTATGTCCATAAGATTACAAGATGTTACTTACATTTACATGTCTAAAACCCCATATGAAAAGGCGGCAATAAAAAAGATTGATCTTGAGATAAAACAAGGTGAATTTGTTGGAATTATTGGACATACTGGCTCAGGCAAATCAACATTAGTGCAGCATTTAAATGGTCTATTAAAACCTTCATCAGGTATGGTTCACATAGATGGGCAGAATATACATGAAAAGGGAGAAACTGCAAGGAATGCCAAACGAAGTGTAGGTATGGTGTTTCAATATCCAGAACATCAACTATTTGAAGAAAGTGTATATGAAGATATTGCCTTTGGTCCACGCAACCTGGGAGTAAAGGAAGAGGAAATTGAGACCAGAGTAAAAAAGGCACTGGATTTTGTTGGTCTTGATTTTGAAAAATTTGCAAAACGTACGCCATTTCAGCTCAGTGGAGGGCAAATGAGGCGAGTTGCCATTGCAGGTGTGGTAGCCTTAGATCCAAAATATTTAGTCCTGGATGAGCCTTCTGCTGGACTTGACCCGCGAGGACGGGATGAAATCTTTGGGCAAATCATCAATTTACATAAGGCTACAGGGATTACCGTAGTCCTGGTTTCTCACAATATGGAAGATGTTGCACGTATGGCGAATCGATTGATTGTTATGAATAAAGGTGAAATTCTCTTAGATGGTAAACCAAAGGATATTTTCTGTAATCATCAGGCCCAGTTAAAAGAAGCAGGTGTGGATGTACCACCCCTTACTTTATTGATGAATCAATTTAAACAACGGGGTTTAGAAATTGATAGTGCAGTAATCGATATTGCAACTGCTGCGCAAAACGTATATAAAGCCGTAAGGAGGGGTTAACTTTGCTAACAGATATTATGCTGGGACAATATTTTCCTGGTAATTCCTTACTTCATTTACTAGATCCGCGTACGAAGATTATTAGTACGATATTATTTATCAGCAGCATTTTTCTAGCAGATACCTATCAGGCGTATATCATACTAGCTGCTTTTATTGTATTCATCATTGCCTTAGCGGCAATACCTCCTACTATGATTTTACGCTCCTTAAAGCCATTGTGGATCATTATTGTATTGACCTTACTTATTCATATTTTTACTACACCGGGGAGCATTATCTATAAGATTGGTCCATTGGCGGCGACCCAGGAAGGTGTCCGGCAAGGACTTTTTATGACAATCAGACTTGTTTTTTTAATTGTTGTATCTTCTTTATTGACATTTACCACTTCCCCCATCGCATTGACCGATGGGATTGAGCGCTTACTTAACCCTTTTAAGAAAATAGGTCTGCCTGCACATGAGTTGGCGATGATGATGACAATTGCCCTTCGTTTTATTCCAACGTTGCTGGAAGAAACAGATAAAATCATGAAAGCGCAAATGGCAAGAGGAGCGGATTTTACATCAGGGAATATATTGCGCCGTGCACGTAACATGATTCCTTTACTCGTCCCGCTGTTTATTAGTGCATTTCGTCGTGCGGATGAACTGGCTACAGCTATGGAGGCCAGATGCTACCGAGGCGGGCATCAAAGAACCCGCATGAAAGAACTCCACATTACAAAGAGAGATTGGCTGGCATATGGAGTATTAGGCATTATCATTGGAGTGCTAGTTGCAGTGAGGATATATAGTAAGTAGCAGAAAGAAGAAAAGCAGTTTGAAACACGAAGGCGCGAAGGGTGCGAAGTAGAAATACAATTAATCCCTTCGTGATACTTCGTGTACCGCGTAGCGGTTCGCGCCTTCGCGTTGAAAGTCTTTTGTTAGTAATTGACTTTTAAACGATGATACTATACGTAAAGTAAAGATAGGAGGCTATATGGTTAAGGATCATCCGGATTATGCTTTAGAAAAACAGCACTTGGATTATACGCTAAAAGAGATGAATCAAATCATTACATCTTTGGAAGACGATATTGATAAGCGTACTGCGCAAATGCGTGTGTCATTGGAGCATAAAGATCAAATTAGTACCTATGTTCATTCCATGATGAAACATGATCATGCTGAAAAGATTTATGATATGAAAGAGGCTCTAGGGAGTCCTTATTTTGGTCGTGTGGATTTTAAAGATGATGATGCGGTGGACTATGAGAGCTTTTATATAGGACGAATTAAAATCAGCCGTTTGGACATTCTTACCGTAAAAGATATTTTAGTATTTGACTGGCGCGACCCTGTAGCAACTATTTTCTATGAATGCCAAGATGGACGTGTCAGTTACGATGTTTTGGGAAAATACCATTATAGCGGTGACGTGAACTTAAAGAGACAATACAAAATAGTCGAAGGCGTTTTGCAAAAAATATCCGACGATTATATTTTTGATCAATTGGCAGATCCTAAAAAGGAAGCCTTACTTGCTGACCCCTTTTTAACGGAAAGGCTGCTGCAAGGTACCAGTAATAAGCTAAAAGATATTGTAACTTCCATTCGAGGAGAACAAAACAAAATTATTCGGGAAACCTTACATCAAGTGATTATTATCCAAGGCGTTGCGGGCTCAGGAAAAAGTACCATTGGTCTGCATCGATTATCTTATTTG
This sequence comes from Pelosinus fermentans DSM 17108, assembly GCF_000271485.2. NCBI lineage: Bacteria > Bacillati > Bacillota > Negativicutes > Selenomonadales > Sporomusaceae > Pelosinus > Pelosinus fermentans. The sequence goes on along the minus strand of NZ_AKVN02000001.1, from coordinate 4,139,954 downwards.
CTTTATAATGAAAAATTAGATCCACAGAAAATGATGGTCATTGCACCCAACAAATTATTCTTAGATTATATTTGTGAACTGCTTCCAGAGATCGATGCAGATGATGTGAGGCAGCAGACGTTTATTGATGTAGTACATGAAATAACGCAGACGACATTCTCCTTGCACCAAGATGAGAAAGCCCATCTGTTTTTAGAAAATAAGATAAAAGATAGCCGTCGTGATCAATTAGAGGCAGTTGCCCGATTAAAGGGATCTTTGGAATTTGTGAAAATATTAGATGCTTGGATGGATAAGAAAATTGAAAAATTCTGCCTAAAGTTAAAAGACATCCTGCTGTTTGATCAGAAATTATTGATTACAAAAGAACAGCAAATTGAAAACTTTATGCAAGGCGGTATGCTCAATACTCCCTATAATGAGCGTGTAAAAACGTTAAGCGGTTATATTAAGTTTAGGGTGCGAAATTTCTTGGAAGTGTTAGAAATGGAGCAGAGGCGCAAAATTGGCAGTACAGATAAAACCTATGAGCAATATTCACAGCAAGGGACACAATTTCTGGCAGGTCATTTTTCAAAATGGTCTTGCGATGATATTAGGACTTGTTACAAGGAAGTCTTTAGCAATAAAAGTATATTTAAAATTTTAAAGAATAAAAAATTGGACATTGCGTTTATCGCAGAATACTCCAGCAGCATATTACAAGAGGGAAATGTAGAGAGAGAAGACTTGGCACCCATTTGCTATCTTTCTTATCTCGTAAATGGCTGGAATCATATTGTGAAATTTGAACATATTGTAGTGGATGAAGCCCAGGACTTAAATACTTTAGAGTTTATGATTCTTAAAATGTTGTCAAAGAATAGCTCCTTTACCATTATGGGTGATCTATCCCAAGGAATTACCGCTTATCGCAGTATCGATAGCTGGCAGGTCGTGATGAAAGAAGTATTTTCTGATGTAAAATCCATCTATCGTGAAGTCAATTACAGCTATCGTTCAGCACGGGAAATTATCGAATGTTTTAACAAGGTAATGCCTAGAGGACACTCTGCTGCCATTCCCGTATATGAAATTGGTCAAGATCCCGTATATCAGCAGATCAGCACAGAAAACGAAGCAGTATTGGCGATACGAGATGCGATTCAAAAGTTTAAAGAGCAAGATTGCAAATCCATTGGAATTATTACCAAAATGGAAAGAGACAGTGTTTCTTTATATCATGCTCTGCAGCAAGAAGGCGATAATTTGGAGCTGCATGTGATTACCAGTGATACTCTTTCTTACCAGGGCGGTATTTCCATCCTTCCAGTGGGCTTGGCAAAAGGTTTGGAATTTGATGGTGTGATTATATGGAATGCTTCGGATAAAGAATTCAAGAACAATAGCTTCGATGCCAAACTGCTCTATGTAGCCTTATCTCGTCCCTTATATTATTTACACATACTATATCAAGGTAATCTTACACCCTTGTTAAAGGGAAAAAGTAAATGAACCACAAAGACACAATGCCACGATCGTGGCACACAAAGGACGGTTCTATAGTGTCCTTTGTGCCTTTGTGGTTCAATATGTTAGTTCGTTAAATGTGTCATATTTTTTTAGATAGTAAGTGACGAGGTGTATAAACATGCGTAATATTAAATTAACATTGGCTTATGACGGCACGGCGTATCATGGGTTTCAGCGCCAGATTAACGCGATCGGAATACAACAAGTACTAGAAGACAAATTGGCAAAGATTGTCGGTCATACATTCAGGATTCATATGGCTGGCAGAACTGATTCTGGGGTTCATGCTTATGGACAAGTCGTCAATTTTAAAACGACCAGCACTATTCCTGTAGATCGTATTGCAATAGCCTCTAGGAGTTTACTGCCTTACGATATTGTAGTTCTGGATGCAGAGGAGGTTCCTGATAGCTTTGATGCTCAATACAGCGCCCAAAGTAAAATATATGTGTATAAGATTTATCAGCATACTGTACCAAATCCCTTTCTTCGGAATTTGGTATGGACGATTCCACAAACATTAGATGTTTCAGCAATGGAAGAAGCAGCACAAATAATCATCGGAACCCATGATTTTTCAGCTTTTCGAGCCTCGGGAGGAGCAAGCGTTAGTCCGATTCGCACAATTATGGCAGTTGAATGCCAACTTCAGGATCGGATATTGGAACTTTCTTTTTGGGGAAATGGTTTCTTATATCATATGGTGAGGAATATAACTGGTACATTAGTGAATGTGGGGCTAGGAAAGACTTCTTTAGAGAAGTTTAAGACCATCTTTGAGGGACGGGATCGAAAGAAGGCAGGCGCTACAGCACCTGCTCATGGACTATATTTAAAAGAAGTTCGGTATTAAATCTAACAAACTGTGGATAACTCAAAAAAAAGTGAATTTACATACCGATATTCCTTGACATTGTCCAGGTAATTTAATACAATGTTTTTATGAGATTTATGCCATGACTTCCGTTAGCCCCGGAGCTCAAGGAAACAAAATCAATTTTTTTTGTAATGTTGTGACAAGGAGGTATATCGCATGAAAACATTTATGGCAAATGCTGCCACCATAGAACGTAAGTGGTATGTTGTAGATGCAGAAGGTAAAACTTTAGGTAGATTAGCTGCCGAAGTAGCAAAAGTTCTTCGCGGCAAACATAAACCGACATTTACTCCGCATGTTGATACCGGTGACCATGTTATCGTCATCAACGCTGATAAAGTAGCATTAACTGGTAAAAAGTTAGTACAAAAAACATATTTCCGTCATTCTGGTTATGTAGGTGGAACTACATTCGTTACTGCTGGTAAAATGCTTGCAGACAAACCAGAAAGAGTGCTTGAGCTGGCTATTAGGGGTATGTTACCTAAGAACCGTCTTGGCCGCCAGATGTATCGTAAATTGCAAGTATATCGTGGTGCTGAGCATCCGCATGCTGCGCAATTACCAGAAGTATTAGAATTTAACATAAGATAATCCGGAAAGGAGGAACATATTATGGCATTGGTTACTTACTACGGCACAGGTCGCAGAAAAACCTCGGTTGCCAGAGTTCGTCTGGTTCCGGGTGAAGGCAATATTCTAGTTAACGACCGTACTATTGCAGAATATTTTGGTCGCAAAACATTAGAACTTATTGTAAAACAACCCCTTAATTTGACAGAAACTCTTGGCAAATACAATGTGTTAATTAAAGTGGAGGGCGGCGGTCCTTCAGGACAAGCTGGCGCAGTTCGTCACGGTATTTCTCGTGCATTACTTAAAGTTGATGCTGAGTACCGTCCATCTTTGAAAAAAGCTGGATTCCTTACTCGTGATCCACGTGAAAAAGAGCGTCGTAAATATGGTTTGAAGAAAGCGCGTAAAGCGTCTCAGTTCTCCAAACGTTAAAACTAGCAAAAATGAAACCCCTGCAAATATTGAATTTGCAGGGGTTTTTTTCTGCATTAAAGGAAGGTAAGACTTTAATATATAAAAAAACAGCAAGCAAAAATATTCTGCTCGCTGAAACAACCGTATTATTTCACAGGTTTGCTTGATTTCATTACAATTGACAAAGCCATCGTTGCTACCATTTCAGCATCGCTAGACTTTGCTCCATACTTTTTAGCGATACTTTTAATTTCATTTCTAAATTTTCGTTCGTCGAAGTCAATAATCATACAATCGCCTCCCTTCGAGGTGAAATACTGATGAAGTGCAAATTACGTAGACTCCATATTATAGTGTATGTATGCTAAAAAAAGATTGGTACTGTTATTATGTAAAAAAGCCGAATCGATTTTTTTAGATGATGATGTGCAACCCCCATTTCAGGGAAACGTTGGCAGATATGCTTTATCCCTAGAGTAGCTAAAGCTGATAACGATCATATAATAAGGTAAGGGAATTTGGTCTCAGTAGCTGGGAGGGGTATAGAATGAACGAAGAAGAAAAATTAGAAAATTCTAACCTTGATGAAGGTAAATATAACCTTAAGATGCTCATAATTGTTGCCGTTATTTCGTTGGTCACTGGCAGTGCTGCAGGATTAACGTTAGGGTATGTCTTGGGAGAAGGTGATAGACAAGCATTGGCAGTAGAAAAAAATAAGCCTCCGATCATTAAGGAAACGATTAAAACGATTACAGATACGAAGTTTCAGTATATTCCAGGAGAAACCGTTTATTTACCGGGAGAAGTGAAGGAAGTATTAGTAATGCCGGTTGATAAAGAGACACCTGGTGCAACTCCTGTAAAATTAGATGGTAAATTTGATCTTGGTAAACAAAGTTTTATTTATATGGTAAATGGCAGAGTAGGCAAGTTTGATAAAACGGAAGAGGAAAAGTTTGTATTCGAAAAGAATATGATCGATTTAAAACAAACCAGCACAATAACAATTGAAGCTGAGATTCCTACAATTGATCTAACTCGCCATAATGTAATTACAGTTGGTGCCATGTTCACAAGAGGTAAGATAGAGCCGGGTATCGGTTACACTGGCAGTATTGGAAAAGTTGGTGCTTATCAATTGGCAGGCAGCCAATCAGCTGCTTATGTTGGTGCAGGACTTAAGTTTTAAATACCCTTTTCAGAGTGGCCTCATTTTGATGAGTTGCAAAAATAAAAATCTACAGTCACAATGTTTGGTATCTTTACAAATTACTTACTAATTTGTAAAAAAAAATATATATTGAAGGATATTATCATCTTTTATTGAATAATATAGAAGGTATATTCCGAATTATCAGAAATTATAAAGGAGGTAATTATCATAAGTCATGATCGTAATGGTCTTGCTACCCCAATGTTTAGTAGAGACAAAACTGCAGCAATTATTGTATCTGATAGTGGATTCTTTTTCTTAAATTTAAAAACAAAGCAAGGTAAAATTATTGGAACAACACGAGCTGAAGCAATACAACATTTAAAAGATATGGATAAGATTGATGATTTTCCAGAATTATAGTGTAAACTAAGCGTCCTGTAGGGCGTTTTTGTTTTTTAGAGGATAAGAATCTCAACGGTTTTTATTCTTCATTCAACATGATCACTGTTGGTAGATTTAGGGGTGTCCTCCGGTAAAAGGAAAACTCCCTTTTGCAGAGGGAGTTTGTCTGAGGCGATACGATAGTAATAATATTTTCGTGTGCGTTGCTTTTCTATTGAATGATCTTTATACTGCTGTTTAAACCAGCGATGCTATTGGAGAGTGCAATGATATTAGTCAAATTGTTGATAGGATTAGCAGACTGTTGTTTAAGGATTTCTTTTAACACGAGCATTGTGAAAAATGCAATCGCATTACCATTAATTGTAGCTAATGCAGGAAGTTCAATCGTTTTACAAGCCTTTTTTTCTAATTCCTCAAGATTTGGAATTCCAAATGCAATGCCATTAGGGGCTATATTGCAATTCATGGTTTTTTCCCCTCCTAATCTTTCCGTGTTAACACTTCTAATATATTCAGGAGGATTGATTTTGTACCGATTCGTTATATTCCATAATGATCGGTGAAAAATCGCCTTTTTAACGAAGGTGGCTCTTTAATTTATATAACCTCCGTCTTATCTTTTGGGTGAGGCGGTACTTTTATATTTGAAAATTATGTTATAAAAAAATGATAAATAAAGTATGTATATAAAAAGTGTATTCAAAATGACGGAGGGGAGATAATGTGGCTGGATGTGCCTGATGCGCTTGAAGTAGGATGTATTATCATTGTCGCTGCTGCTTTGTGTATCTATTGGCTAACTCATTCGGATCGCGTTTAAAGACAGTATTCGCTCTTATTCGTAAAATTCGCCTTACTTTTAAAATGAAGTAAGGCGGTTCTTTTTGACCTATTAGTGATAACTCATTAATCTTTGGTAACAATGGGATGCAGGAGTGTTTTTCTTCTGTGTAGCAGGAAATATGACAGGTAAGGTATAATAATAAAGAGTAATGATATAAGAATGGAAGGGGTTAGTTTATGAGAAAAATCATAGTAATGTTAGTTTTTTCAATGTTGTTGATGCTTTCTAGTGTAGCCTTTGCTAGCTTGGATGACAACAGGGAGTCGATTCAGCAACAATATGGAGACTATCGCTTGGTGATTGATTCTGACAATCAGTTGTGGACAAGAGCCGATTGGGAAGCGAAAGGTTATAAAAAAGCAAAAGCTGCATCGTATCGTTATTCCTTTAGTCGCCATGGAATAGGCGTACAGATGGAAGTCATGTATGCAAATAATAAGCCTGATGCAGTAGTGGCAGCCCAGCGGTTTACCCCAGATATGCCAATTACAATAAAAGAGTTTAAATTATACTTCCCCGAAGTATATGCTTTAACAAAAGCACCAAAAGCGAATTTCTTTGCAACTCACAGTTCAATAAGCCGAAACTTCCAAGAAGGGGAGTCCCCTGTAGGTATGGGTATACTCATTAGAGAATTGTCAGGCGGTAAATATTATACGCTGATTGCCTTCAACATCCAAGATGAAGGTCGTCTGATTAAAGATATTGAGAATATTGATGAAGATACATATATTAGGGAATTTATTATTGAACGTGCTTCCCGCACGACAGTACATGACAAAATGGATGCAGGCAACCCAGACTGGAAACCTATCAAAAATTATTTTAATTAAAAAGAGGCCATTGGCCTCTTTTTTACGTTACTTCGCCAGTTTAATTGGGGTAAGTCTTGTTTCCTCTGCTGTTTGGGAGCCGATATATCCTTGGCGAGCCATGGCAGACAGCACAATGGCTTGTCTTTGTTTTGCTGCATTAAAATCTACATATGGAGAATTAAGGGAAGGAGCGTTGGGGAGACCTGCGAGTAGAGAACATTCTGCTAACGTAAGATTAACAGGAGCCTTGTCAAAGTATATCTTTGCTGCATCTCCTATGCCATAAGCACCAGATCCAAAGTAAATCGTATTCAAATACATTTCTAAGATTTCTTCCTTTGAATACCGCAGTTCCATATTCATGGCGAGAAGAAATTCTTCGGCCTTGCGGCCATAGGTTTTTTCTTGGGTAAGAAATAAGTTTTTAATCAGCTGCTGTGTGATCGTACTCCCGCCTTCAGAAAAGCCGCCTGCTTGCATGTTGACTAGCATGGCTCTTAGGATACCTTCAATATCAAATCCGTAATGGCGGTAAAATCGGTTGTCTTCTACTGCAATAATACTTTGCTGCATAGCCAGAGGAATATATTGTATGGTGATATAATTTGTCTTATTGAGTTTTTCATTGACAGCACTTTTCAGAGCAATCATGCGATAGGTGCGCTCCCACGAACTTGCTAAATGAGTAGTGATTCTTTGGGATGAGGGGATCGCAGGAAGAAGTCCTTTTATGTAATCGGTGCCGCCAGCCCATCCAAAGGATAGAGCAAATAATAGTATCGAGAGTAATAGCAATCTACGAAACCTCATTGGTAGCCTCCTTATGATTCATTAGTGTTATTTTACCTCACTATATGGTGTTTGGCTATATGTGCTTTCCTTGTATAATTCTAAAAAGGGAAGCATAAGGATATAAAGAAGATTTGACTGGTAATGGAGTTAATGCTTCATTACCAATCTTAGTCGCAATTAGAGCGGCCTAGTCATGGGGTAAAGGAGTTTTTGAAAGCAGGGAGTTGTTCGTGTATATGAGACTCATTTTGGTTCGAAAAGCCAGTGTGAAGAGAGTCATCATGCTAAGTGTTACTATGGTTGTACTTCATTTTTTAGCAATGCAGTATATAATAGGTGATGATTTTGAAAATGTGGACATGTCAGTATTGGCTGGGCATACGATTGCGATTGATCCTGGGCACGGTGGCATTGATAGTGGGGCAAATGCGAATAATGTAGACGAGAAAGAGATTACCTTAACCATTTCGACGAAATTAGCGAGTCTTCTGCAGCAATATGGAGCAAAGGTTATACTCACAAGAGAAGCCGATGTGGATTATTATACGAAAGGCAAGGGCGGTAAACGCAATGATTTATTAGAACGTGCTAAGATCATTAATCATTCAGGTGCAGAGCTGTATGTAAGCATTCATTGCAATGCGTATCGAGGAGCTAGTTTATCAGGTGCACAAGTATTTTATAATCCTAAATTTGAGATGAATAAGGCATTGGCAACACGGCTGCAGCATGTATTAAAAGAGTTTCCCCCAGGAAATAAACGTCAGGTAAAAGAGGATTTGCACATTTTATTATTGAATGAAATCAATATACCGGGTGTGTTAGTTGAAGCAGGATATTTAACCAATAAGGAAGAAGCATCTTTATTAGCAGATGATCATTACCAACAGAAGATGGTGGAGAATATTGCAAAGGCATTGGCGTATCATTTCTATAAAAATGCGGCAAGATAAAGAAGAGTAATGCAGGGGAGATCCATTTTAGCAGTGTTGCGGCTGCACGTATCCTTTGGACGTGATAGTTAAAATGCATGGAAGATTCACGCGATGATTAGTATTTTCTAAAGACGAAAAAGGAGCCGTTTATATGAAAAATTTAGAAATTTGTGCTCTTATGCCTCATCCTTCTAGTATGATTCCTGAAGTGGGGAATGGTGAGCTGGATAAAATAAAAAATACAGTTGCTGCTGCTGCGGAAGCCGCAAAAAAGATTAAGGAATGCAATCCTCAAACGGTTATTTTAATTACACCCCATGGCCCTGCGTTTGAAGATGCGGTAAGTATCAGTGTCCATCCCAGGCTTAAAGGGAGCTTTGCCGCTTTTGGTGCTCCTGATGTTGTTCTTGGGTTTGAAACAGATGGATTACTTGTGCGGCATATACTAAAAAAAGCCGATCGCTTAGGTGTGAATATCGTCGAATTGACAGATGATGAAGCCAAGAATCATGGAATCCGTTTAGAATTAGATCATGGAGCACTCGTACCTCTCTACTACTTGACGAAAGCCGGGTTTAAAGGGCAATTAGTACATATTTCAGTGGGGATGTTATCCTATGAAGAAGTGTATACCTTTGGCAAAGCTGTGCAAGCTGCGATTGGTTCTGTCGATAAACGGGTTGCAGTCATTGCCTCTGGCAACTTGTCTCATTGCGTACCAGCCGATAATGCATTAAGTGATCATGCTAAGGGGCGTGAGTTTGATCACAAGGTTATGGAGGCAGTTGAAAAGCTAAATATAAAAGCACTATTACAAATGGACCGAGAGGTAGTAGCCGCTGCAAAAGAATGCAGCATGCGGTCGATCTTTTTTCTAATGGGAGTGGTGGGTGGTCTTAATGCTACTGGAGAAACCCTATCCTATGAGGCACCTCTTGGCATTGGCTATGGGGTATCTTTAATCACCCTTCAACACAAGTCAAAAGAGACACCCGGTGCAAAACATTGAGAATAGAAAAGAAAATATGGAAATGGCGGTCAAATACTCTATAATCTTTTAGATTATAGAGTATTTGCTATAATGAAAATAAAAGTATATGATACAATATAAAGCAGGAATTTAACTTTTTTTATAATCATTAAAAAATGATTTAGACGCCTGCTCATGTTGCTGCTTATAAAAGGAGAGAAGAAGCGATGCCATTAGAACGTGTTAAAGAATTCGTAAGTCACTATCCTGACTTAAAAATAGTTTTATTTGATACAAGTACGCATACAGCGGATTTAGCTGCTCAGGCATTAGGAGTTGCGCCAGCACAAATTGCTAAAACCTTGGTATTTCTTGCAGATGGACAACCTGTATTAGTAGTAACCTGCGGAGATAAGAAGATCAATACAAAAAAGTTAGCCAAAGAATTAGAGGTTAAAAAGATTCGTTTTGCAGATGCGAAGACGGTGGAAGATGCTACTGGTTTTTTACCAGGTGGTGTATCACCCATCGGGTTAATAAGCGATATTTCCTTGTATCTCGATCAAAGTTTATGGGATTTTGATACGGTGTATGCAGCTGCAGGGACTGCTAATTCTGCCCTGCCTGTAAGTCCAGATCGTTTATGTGAGATTACAGGAGCCAAAATTATCGACGTTTGTTGTTAAATCGATTTATGCACTTATTTGTCATTGCCTAGGAAGATATTGTATAATAATGGCTAGTAGTTGATATAAAGTATGAAGCAAGGATTCTTTAGTTTATTGTATGACACACATATGATAAATTTCAATTTAGGAACTACTCTTCATGTAGAGTGGTTCCTTCATTTTCATGAGAATAAAACCAATGGCATACTATTTTTTTGCTTGAAAAAACGCAGGGTTTTAGGGAAAATTGTCGAAAATAGAGCATATATGTGACAGTTATTCATTCTATCAATATTTTACTAAATGTCGTGACCTTATTCTTTCGATTTAAATGACAGCAGAGACTATAAATTGTTGTGGAGGCGAAGATGAAACTAAAAGCTTCTTTTTTAGCTTTCCTAACTATGGCTACCATTCTTTTTGGCGTGTATGTTTTTACAAAGAGTGAACAACAGCAATATCAAGAAAAGGTCCGGGCAGAAGTGTTAGGTCAGTTGAGAGCTAGCCAGGCTAGATTAGAAGGTGGATTGCATGCAAGGCTGTTTCTTGAAAAGGGACTCATTGCTTTTATATTGACTCACCTTGAGATGGATCCTCAGCACAAGATTACCCAAGAAGAGGTGAATCGGTTTGGTGCGGAATTTATGCCTCAACTTTCTGGAATAAATAATTTTACCTTAATTCAGAACAATAAAATTACTCATATCTATCCTTTGGAAGGTAACGAAAAGATGATAGGAATTGATTTGTCTTTACTGTCAGATCAAAATAGAGCGTTGCAGCAGGTGATAGAGAGTAGAAGTATGATCATTGCAGGTCCCATTCAGCTGATTGAAGGTGGAGTAGGACTTGTTAGTCGTACGCCCATTTATTGGACTCCCCAAGGTAAAACCGAAGCGGTTTATTGGGGGCAGGTTAGCTTGGCCTTGTCTCAAGAGCGGTTGTTTGCAGAAGCCGGACTATATGATCAGTCGTCTATGCTGAAGTTTGCGGTACGCGGTCGTGATGGACTTGGTAAAGATGGCGGAGTATTTTGGGGTGAGGAAGGAATCTTCTTAGAAAATCCAGTGATTGTAAATGTAAAAGTTGCTAATGGACTTTGGCAGTTAGCTGCTGTACCGACTCAAGGCTGGGAACGATATAGCCCAGCCTTTATCTGGATTTGGCTAATTGGGGGTTTCCTGGCAATTTGCTCCGCTGCTTTAGTATGGTTTTTAATTTATTCTCGAGAAGTTCAAACATCCCTGCATTGCAGTGAAGAAAGTTTAATAGAAAGCGAAGAGCAGTTTCGGCAAATGTTTACCAAACAAGAGGTTATCATGTATCTTGTGGACCCAGAGACCTGCGACATTCTAAATGCCAATGAAGCTGCTCAAAAATTCTATGGCTACTCACTGGAAACCTTTAAGCAAATGAAGATCACTCATCTAAATCTTCTTTCCACAACTGAAATCCGAGAGGTGCTTACAAAAGCATTTCAGGAAAAAAGCGGACAGTGGGAGTTTAAGCATCGACTAGCCAATGGGGAAATTCGAGATGTGGAAGTTCGCATGACTCTCATTGGCTTACGAACAAAACAATTTTTCTTTATTATTGCGCATGACATATCAGAGCGCAAGAAAACAGAAGAACGATTGCGCTATGTGACCTTCCATGATTCACTTACAGGGCTATATGCCAGATCCTATTTTGAAGAGGAAATACGACGCTTAGATATGCGCCGCAGCGGGGCAGTCGGCTTAATGGTATGTGATTTGGATGGCTTAAAATTAGTAAATGATACATTAGGTCATGAAAGCGGCGACCAAATGCTCATTAATGCTGCCAATATTTTTAAGAATAGCTTTCGTGATGGTGATGTGGTATCAAGAGTCGGTGGTGATGAATTTGTTGTAATTATGGAGAATATTACAAGAGAGCACATGGAAGAAGCTTGCCAGCGATTAAAAAATGGAATCCGAATCAATAATGAATCAAATAAGGATGTACCTGTTAGTTTATCCATCGGATTTGCTATCAGCAGCGGACCTTCTATGACAATGAGAGAGTTATTTAAAGAAGCGGATAATAATATGTATCGGGAAAAGCTGCACCGCGGACAAAAAGCACGGAGTGCAATTGTACAAAAAGTTGTCAATCTGCTGGCAGCTCGGGACTTTATTACCGATGGTCACGGAGATCGCCTCCAGGATATGGTATCAAGCCTTGCCAGGGCAATTGGTCTATCGGAAAGAAAAATAAGTGATATGCGTCTTTTAGCACAATTTCATGACATTGGGAAAGTAGGTATATCAGAGAAAATTTTAATGAAGGAAGAGCCGCTCACTCCTGAGGAAGCGATGGAAATGCGAAGGCATTGTGAAATCGGCCAGCGTATTGCCTTATCCGCACCGGATCTTACTTCGATTGCCGATTGGATTTTAAAGCATCAGGAATGGTGGGATGGCACTGGCTATCCATTAGGTATTGCAGGTGAAGATATTCCCATTGAGTGCCGTATACTTGCAATTGCCGATGCTTATGATGCGATGACAAATGATCGTCCCTATCGCAAAGCTATGCCTCATGACAAAGCAATTGAGGAGCTAAAACGCTGTGCAGGAACACAATTTGATCCTGTGCTTATTGAAAAGTTCTGTGAGATCATGGGAGCTTGCGATGAAAAAAAATAGAATCGAATCATTGTTTTATAATGAAAGAGAATAATAAGGCGGACAACAGGATCAACCTAAATCATTCAAGAAATATGAGTAAGTGTCGTAAAAAAGTTATTGCATCATTATGCATGTATAATGTATAATTATAACATTATAAGGGGGGGACGGTAATGAAAGTAAGCGTTATCGGTGCAACAGGGTATGCTGGAGCGGAATTATTACGTATTTTAAGCAATCATCCGGAAGTAGAGGTTGCTGCGATTACCTCAGAAAGTCACACGGGGACGGGCATTACAGAAATATATCCTCATCTGGCGGGATTTTATGATAAAAAGTTAACGAGCATGAAGGATCTTGACCAATTTGCTGATAGTCAGGCAGTATTTATTGGCTTGCCTCATGGTCATGCCATGGCAATTGGCAGGCCATTGGCAGAGCAAGGCATAAAAGTGATTGACTTAGGAGCTGATTATCGTTTTCGTGATGAATCCATATATGAAGCTTGGTATAAGGTAGAGCATACGCACCGTAATTCCGGTGCAGTATATGGGCTGACCGAATTATACCGTCAGCAAATCAGGTCAGCCAGCATTGTTGGTAATGCAGGTTGTTATACTACGGCGAGCATTTTAGCCTTGGCTCCTTTAGCCAAATCCCATTTAATTGATACTAAAAATATTGTGGTAGATGCTAAATCAGGTGTTTCCGGTGCGGGACGCGGACTTAGTCAGAACGTTCATATGGCAGAGATGTCAGAAAATCTGAAAGCTTACAGCATTGCAGGGCATCGTCATACACCTGAAATTGAACAGGCATTGCAGGAGATTTCCGGTCAGGATTCGCTGATCAGCTTTACACCCCATTTGATTCCTATGTCACGGGGAATCTTGAGTACTTGCTATGCCACTTTGCAAGAAGGAGTAAAGCCGGAAGATATTGATCAGGCATTTCATGAGATGTATGGTCAAGAATTCTTTATCAGGCTATTAGGACCGGGCGGGTATCCTGCTGTAAAGCATACGCGAGGGTCTAACTTCTGTGATTTAGGCTGGCACATTGATTCTCGTACCAATCGGGTAATCGTGGTATCGGCGATTGATAACTTAGTAAAAGGTGCAGCAGGGCAGGCTGTACAGAACTTTAATGTAATGTTTGGTTTTAAAGAAGACAGCGGTTTAAAGCAAGTTGCTTTATACCCTTGAAGTAGCTTGGAATTATAAGGAGGTTTCTTACATGTATACAGAAATTAAAGGCGGTATTACAGCACCTAAAGGATTTAAGGCTGCTGGAGTGCAGGCAGGGATAAAAAAGAGCGGTAAACATGATGTAGCAGTTATCTACAGTACAGTACCTGCCAGTGTGGCAGGAGTATGTACGACCAATACCATGGCAGCAGCTCCAGTGGCGGTATCTCGCTTAGCTTTTGAAAGCGGTATTGCTTCTGCGATTGTTGTCAATTCAGGATGTGCTAATGCTTGTACGGGTGAACAGGGGCTTTCTGACGCCAATGCGATGGCTCAAATCACAGCCGATCTTCTGAGCATACCAAAGGAAGATGTTCTAGTAGCGTCTACAGGCATCATTGGAGTGACACTGCCAATGGAGAAAGTAACAGCAGGCATTAAAGCGGCTGTTGCCCAGTTAGGTCCAGATGAACAAGATTATTCTACCCTGGCGATTATGACTACGGATACGTTCCAAAAGCATTGTGCTTATGAATTTGAGCTAGGTGGCGTGCCTGTACGCATTGCTGGTATTGCCAAAGGATCCGGAATGATTCATCCGAATATGGCTACGATGCTGGCATTTATTACAACGGATGCTGCCATTGCTCCGGCTTTGCTGAAACAAGCGCTGACAGATGCTGTGAATGTATCCTTTAATATGATTTCTGTAGATGGAGATACTAGTACGAATGATATGGCAACCGTACTGGCAAATGGCTTGGCAGGCAATAAAAAGATTGAGACTAAGAATGAGGATTACGCTGCCTTTACAAAAATACTAACAGAAGTATGCATTTATTTAGCAAAACAAATTGTTGTTGACGGTGAAGGTGCAACCAAGTTCCTGGAACTGAATGTAACAGGTGCTGCCAGTTTTGCTGATGCGAAAAAGACTGCCATGGCGATTGCGAAATCACCCTTGGTTAAAACCGCATTCTTTGGTGAAGATGCCAATTGGGGACGGATTTTATGTGCTGTAGGTTATTCAGAAGCAGCGGCAGATCCTACTAAGATATCCTTGTCTATTGGTGATTTGACCATTGTAAAACAAGGTCTAGGCGCTCCAATTGACGAACTTGAATTGAAAAAAATTATGGCTGAACACGATATTAGAGTCGTTGTGGATTTAGGCTTAGGTCAAGCAGAAGCTACGATGTGGACTTGTGATTTTTCGTATGAATATGTAAAAATTAACGGAGAATACCATACATAAGGAGGTAGAAATGTGAAAAATTCCTTGGAAACTGCTGCCGTATTAATTGAAACCTTGCCATATATGCAGGATTTTTATGGCAAAACAGTGGTAATTAAATATGGCGGCAATGCCATGATTAATAGTGAATTGAAAAATAGTGTAATTCAAGATATTACATTATTAAAATATGTAGGAATGAGACCTATCGTTGTTCATGGCGGCGGTCCGGAAATTACCAGTGTTTTAAATAAATTCGGTAAAAAGACAGAGTTTATCAGTGGTCTTAGGGTAACGGACGAAGAAACGGTATCTATTGCAGAAATGGTGCTTGTTGGTAAAATTAATACAGAAATTGTGAACTTATTAAATCGCCATGGATCCAAAGCAGTAGGCTTAAGCGGGAAAGATGCCAACTTGATACTCGCCAAAAAACATTTTGCTGAAGTACATGAAAATGGCAGAGTCAGCATGGTAGACATTGGGTTTGTGGGAGAAGTAGAATCAATCAATACCAACATACTCAATACCTTGATCGACAGCGGTTACATTCCTGTCATTGCGCCCATTGGAGTAGGAAAAAACGGTGAAAGCTACAACATTAATGCCGATTATGTAGCGGGCGAAGTCGCAGGTGCTCTGGGGGCCGAAAAACTAATCATGTTAACGGATGTAGAAGGGATTTATCGCGATTATCAAGATAAGACCTCCTTTATCTCCTCTTTATCTCTTGAGGAAGCCCAGCAGATGATCGCACAAGGAAGTATCGGAGGCGGCATGATTCCTAAGGTAGAAACATGCATCAAAGCGCTGCAGGGCGGCACTGGAAAAACACATATTATTGACGGAAGACAGCCTCATTCCATATTACTTGAAATATTCACTTCTCAGGGTATCGGTACACAGGTTGTAAAATAAAAGGGTGTTTGAAAAATTTTTATATGAAGGAGGGCGTAACAATATGAAAACACAAGAGATTATTCAAACCGTTGATGATAATTACATGCCGGTATTTGCCCGTTATAGCATTGCATTATCACATGGTGAGGGTCCGTATGTGTATGATAATGACGGTAAGAAGTACTTGGATTTTCTTGCTGGTATTGCAGTAAATGTCTTGGGCCATGGGCATCCTGCCTTAGTGGCAGCGATTAGCCAGCAGGCTGGAAAATTGATTCATTGCTCCAATTTATACTACACAGAAGTACAGGCAAAATTGGTGGAAAGTTTATCGAAAGTCAGTGGTCTGGGGAAAGTATTTATGGCAAACAGCGGTGCCGAGGCCAATGAAGGTGCCATAAAACTAGCTCGCAAGTATGCAAAAAAAATAAATGCAGATAAAATCGAGATTATTAGTGCTCAGCATTGTTTTCATGGACGAACCTTAGCGACTCTTACTGCCACTGCCCAGCCTAAATACCAGAAAGGGTACGAACCTTTGCCTGGCGGCTTTAGCTATGTGCCTTTTAATGATATAGAGGCTCTTAAAGCTGCTGTAACAGAAAAAACTTGTGCGATTCTTCTTGAACCCATTCAAGGGGAAGGCGGCATCAACATGCCGGATGAAACGTATTTACAGCAAGTACGCCAGTTGTGTGATGAAAAGGAAATACTGCTTATACTCGATGAAATCCAAACAGGTATGGGACGTACTGGTACGATGTTTGCTTATGAGCAATATGGCATTGTCCCTGATATCGTCACATTAGCAAAAGGGTTAGGAGGCGGCGTGCCTATTGGTGCGTTTATTGCCAGTGATAAAGTAGCTTCTGTTTTTGCAAGCGGTGACCATGGTTCCACCTTTGGCGGTAATCCACTGGCTTGTGCGGCTGCTAATGCTGTACTATTGGCGATTAAGGAAGAAGGATTGCTGGCAAATGCCAAAGAATTAGGAAACTACTTTGCAAAAGGCTTGCTAGTCTTACAAGCTAAGTATCCTAAGCTGATTACCCAGGTGCGGGGCAAAGGTCTGATGCTCGGGGCGCAGTTAACTCTTCCCGGCAGAGATATTGTGAATGCTTGCTTGGCAAAAGGCGTGATTATCAACTGCACCGCAGGTGATGTATTGCGGTTTGTGCCACCCCTTACCATTGGGCGGGCTCATGTGGATGAAGTGCTGGCAGTGCTGGATGCAGTGCTGGGGCAGCTATAAGAATAAAAAAGAAAGTTATATTGCAAGGATGATATAACTATGTATGGGGGTTATTGTTGTGGGTATAGAGGTGAAGGATTTACTATCTATTCATGATTTGTCATCAAATGAGATCAATGACATATTGGACTTGGCTAAGACGCTGAAAACGCAGTTGAAAAACGGTGAACAGCATCATTTGCTAAAAGGAAAAACGCTGGGGATGATCTTTCAAAAAGCATCGACCCGTACCAGAGTCTCTTTTGAAGTAGGCATGTGGCAGCTAGGCGGCGCAGCGTTATTTTTAAATGCCAATGATATGCAAATTGGCCGAGGGGAACCTGTCAAAGATACTGCCCGCGTATTGTCGCGGTATGTAGATGGTATCATGATTCGTACTTTTTCCCATGATGAAGTGATCGAACTGGCGCAGTTTGCTACGATACCAGTCATTAATGCTCTCACAGATTTGATGCATCCTTGCCAAGCATTGACAGATATATTTACGGTCTTAGAACATAAAGGTAGGCTGCAAGGGTTAAAGATGGTTTATATAGGTGACGGCAATAACATGGTAAATTCCTTATTGCAGGCTTGTGCAAAAGTGGGGATGGATATTTCCATTGCTACACCAAAAGGCTATGAACCAGATGCTGCTGTTGTAGCCGAGGCATTAACCGCTGCAGCTGTGACTGGCAGTAAGATTGTATTGTGTGAAGATCCTCTTGAAGCTGCTAAAGATGCAGATGTACTCTACACTGATGTATGGGCCAGTATGGGCAAGGAGATCGAGCAAGAAGACAGACGGGAAGTGTTTGTCAATTACCAGATCAACCAAAGCGTAATGGATGCTGCCAAAAAAGATGCTATCGTTTTACACTGCCTGCCAGCCCATAGAGGAGAAGAAATTACAGAGGAAGTTCTGGAAAGCAAGCAATCTGTTGTTTTCGATCAGGCAGAAAATCGTTTGCATGTACAAAAAGCAATTATGGTATTATTAATGGGAAAATGAAGCAGCGCACCAAATCTTTGTTAAAAGATTTATGTAAGCTACGCGACCTTAGCATCGTAATGCTAACATCATTTTAATTTTACAAACTGCTTAATATAGAAACGACAATTTAAAACAAAGGGGACTACAACATGAGTGAAATTAAAAAAGTAGTATTGGCCTATTCTGGAGGATTGGATACTTCCGTTATTATTCCGTGGCTGAAAGAAAACTATAACTGCGAAGTAATAGCTATGTGCGCCGATGTCGGTCAAGGGGATGAATTAGCACCTGTACACGATAAGGCCCTTAAATCTGGAGCCAGTAAGGTATATATCGAAGATTTAAAACAAGAATTTGTGGAAAGTTATGTTTGGCCTACTTTGAAGGCTGGTGCTGTATATGAAGGAAAATATTTGTTAGGAACTTCTTTTGCGAGACCGATTATTGCGAAAGCCTTAGTCGCCATTGCGGAAAAAGAAGGGGCAGATGCCATCGCCCATGGTGCGACAGGTAAAGGTAACGACCAAGTACGTTTTGAACTTACCGTAAAAGCATTAGCACCTCATTTGAAAATTATTGCTCCTTGGAGACTGTGGGATATTCGTTCCCGTGAAGATGCTTTTGATTATGCTGAAAAACATAACATTCCTATTCCCGTAGCAAAAAGCCGTCCTTACAGCATGGACCGTAATATCTGGCATTTAAGTCATGAAGGTGCAGATTTAGAAAATCCAGCAAATGAACCAATGGATGATGTATATCTAGTATCAAAATCTCCTGAGAATGCACCGGATAAAGCCGTTTATGTAGACATCTGCTTTGAGAAAGGTATTCCAGTAGCCGTTGATGGTGAAAAACTAGGTGCCGTAGCACTATTAGAAAAATTAAATATCCTTGGTGCTGAGCATGGCATTGGTATTACGGATATCGTAGAGAATCGTTTGGTAGGCATGAAATCTCGCGGCGTATATGAAAATCCAGGCGGATCTATTTTGTACTATGCACACCGGGAATTAGAATATTTGACCTTGGATCGGGCAACGATGCATTATAAAGAACAAGTCGCGATCCGCTATGCAGAACTTGTATATGATGGCATGTGGTTTTCTCCGTTAAAAGAAGCCTTGGACGCATTTGTTGATTCCACACAGCAGACGGTAACCGGTACGGTTCGTTTGAAATTATACAAAGGTAATATTATGAGTGCTGGATCTAAATCTCCATACTCTTTATACCATGAAGGATTCGTAACCTTTGGTCGTGATGAAGTGTACAACCAAAAAGATGCAGAAGGTTTTATTAACCTTTTCGGCTTGCCATTAAAAGTCAGAGCACTAATGCTGAAAGAGGCGGAAAAGAAATGAGTAAGTTATGGGGCGGTAGATTTGCCAAAAATACAGATGTAATGGTGGAGGAATTTACCTCCTCCATTTCTTTTGATAAGCGCATGTATGCAGAAGATATTGCAGGGAGCATTGCTCATGCTGCGATGCTGGCCAAGTGCGGCATTATTGCCAAGGAAGAAGCAGATACGATTATTGAAGGACTTAAAACCATATTAACTGATATTGAAGCTGGTAATTTTAGTTTTGAAATATCCTTGGAAGACATACATATGAATATAGAGAAGCGCTTAACGGAACGCATCGGAGCAGTGGGGGGGAAACTTCATACCGCTCGCAGTCGTAATGACCAGGTTGCCTTAGATACTCATATGTATTTGAAACATGAAATTGCAGCGATCGGTACCTTGCTGCAGGATTTGCAGCAGGCCGTTGTGGAAGTGGCGCAAAAATACCAAGGTGTGGTTATGCCTGGCTATACTCACCTGCAAAGGGCACAGCCTATTTTATTCTCTCATCATATGATGGCATACTTTTCCATGTTAACCCGTGACTTTAGACGACTAAAAGGTGTATGGGAAGGAACAGACATTCTGCCATTGGGAGCAGGAGCCTTGGCTGGTACTACTTTCCCCATTGATAGACACTTTGTGGCAGAGCAGCTTAACTTTAGCCAGGTATATGAAAATAGCATGGATGCTGTGAGTGATCGAGACTATATCTTAGAATTCTTGTCTTTTGCCTCCATTCTCATGATGCACCTTAGCCGAATCAGTGAAGAGATTATTTTATGGTCTTCGACAGAGTTTTCCTTTATTGAATTAGATGACAGCCATTGTACTGGCTCTAGCATTATGCCGCAGAAGAAGAATCCTGATGTGGCAGAATTGGTCCGTGGGAAAACCGGGCGGGTTTTTGGTCATTTGATGGCCTTATTGACCACAGCCAAAGGGCTGCCATTGGCCTATAATAAGGACTTGCAGGAAGACAAAGAAGGTATGTTTGACACCATTGATACCTTAAAATTTAGCTTAAGTGTTTACGCCTCGATGCTAAGAGCAATGAGAGTAAATGAAGAAGTTATGGGCTCCGCAGTACGCAACGATTTTTCCAATGCTACGGATATGGCCGATTATCTGGTGAAAAAAGGCTTGCCTTTCCGTCAGGCTCATGAAGTCGTAGGAAAGTCTGTAGCCTATTGCCTGGGTGCTAATAAGTGGCTGATGGATTTATCCTTAGCTGAGTTTAAAGAATTTTCCCCTCTGTTTGAAACTGATATTCTTGAAGCCATAAAAGTGGAAACTTGTGTAGATGCCCGGAATTCTTATGGCGGAACTTCGTCCACTGGAGTAAAACAACAATTTACGGTAGCTCAGGATATCTTGACGAAGCAGCAAAGTGTACTTGACATGTATACAAAAGGCAATATATAATAACCATAAATTAGAGCAATGCAGCAGACCCTGTAAAGCGTTTTTTGGAGTAAGAAAGCAGCTGCTTTCTTACATTCCATTAAGACGGCTAAGGGTCTGCCTGTTGCATTAAGAAGTTGATGTTTGTGAGGTCTTTCTTCTTTGCGCAATAAAGTATGATTAGTGTTTTATTGCACCGAAGAATAATGAAACTGCAAAGGCGCAGAGTATGCTGGCAGTCCTATGCGCTTTTGTGGTGAAAAGGACTGCCAGCGTTTTTCTTAAATAATAAGGAGGCACTCTACTATGACTGAAATCGCATTTACAAAAAGCAATACACTTGGGATAATGCCGCCAGAGGAACAACTAGGGTTTGGCAAATATTTTACCGATCATATGTTTACGATGGATTATGATCCTGAAAATGGGTGGCACAATCCGGCAGTTATTCCTTATAATGAATATTCTGTTTTACCTGCGGCAATGGTTTTTCATTATGGGCAGGCAATTTTTGAAGGAATGAAAGCGTTTCGTACGGAAGATGATCGGATTATTGTTTTCCGCACGAAAGATTATTTGGCACGGTTCAATCGTTCTGCAGATGCTCTGTGTATTCCAAATATTGATATAGATGTGGTGACAGAAGGTTTAAAAAAGGTAATTGAAGTAGACAAAGCATGGGTACCAACAAAAGTAGGTACAGCTTTGTATATCAGACCTTTTATTATTGCTACTGATCCGTATGTAGGGGTAAAAGTATCGGATACCTATAAATTATTTATCTTATTATCACCAGTAGGTGCATACTACGCTGCCGGGTTTAATCCTGTAAGCATTAAAGTGGAAGACAAATACGTACGTGCTACCTTAGGTGGTTTAGGAGAAGCAAAAACTCCTGCCAATTATGCGATGAGCTTAAGAGCGCAGGAAGAAGCTAAAAAAGAAGGATTTGCTCAAGTATTGTGGCTCGATGCTGTAGAACGTAAATATATTGAAGAAGTCGGTACCATGAATATCTTCTTCAAAATCAACGGAGAATTGATTACTCCTGATTTAGTCGGCAGCATTTTAGGCGGCATGACAAGAAGAACCGTATTAGAATTGGCGAAGGCATGGGGTGTAAAAGTTTCAGAACGCCGTATTTCGGTGGAAGAAGTCTTTGCAGCCCACGAGAAAGGTCAGCTGGAAGAAGTCTTTGGTACAGGAACAGCAGCTGTTATTTCTCCTGTTGGAGAATTGTCCTGGAAAGGTAAAAAGATTACGATTAATCAGAATCAGACAGGAGACTTTGCCAAAAAGTTATTTGATACCGTGACAGACATACAATATGGTAAAGTGGAAGATACCTTTGGCTGGGTTGACGAAGTCACAAAAATATAGATTAAAAATGTAAAAAAATGTCCAAAATAATACCTCTGACACCCGGAGGTATTATTTTTTTATTTATCAGGGAAATATTAAAGGTTTTCCGTAATATTGGGTAGAATAAATTAAATATTTATTGTTATTATTCTTACGATTATGATGAGGAGTTTGGCGTATGTTGCTACAAATTCAAGGAATTATCTCTACGATTAGTTTATTAGATCTTCTGGATATGGTCATAGTGGCTTTTGTTTTGTATAAGCTGTATGTCATGATCCGCGACACAAGAGCCCTGGCTTTACTCAAAGGGCTGATTGTCCTATTAATTGCCACTGTTATCAGTAAATGGCTGGGACTGAATGTGATCAACTGGTTATTGAACAAAACGATGACAGTCGTTCTGGTAGCCTTGCCGATTGTTTTTCAGCCAGAGCTTAGACGTGCCTTAGAACAACTAGGTCGAGGAAATTTATTCAAGAAAAGTGTATTCCTAGATGAACAGGAACAAGAAAGTCTGTTAGAGGAACTAGGAAAAGCTGTAGCTGTACTAGCTAAAAATAAAATTGGCGCTCTTATTGTACTAGAACGGGAAACAGGTCTTAGTGATTATATTGAAACCGGGATCAAAGTAGATGGTCTTGTTTCCAATGAGTTTTTAATTAATATTTTTATTCCGAATACCCCTATGCATGATGGGGCAGCTATCTTAAGGGGAAGTCGAATTATGGCAGCAGGCTGTTTACTGCCATTGACGGAAGATCGAAGTTTGAATAAAGAATTGGGTACACGGCACAGAGCTGCGATTGGCATTACGGAGCAGTCGGATGCTGCAGTAGTGATTGTGAGTGAAGAAACAGGTATTATTTCCTTAGCCCGGGGTGGGAGACTGGTACGAGATCTGGATGCAGAATCATTAAAAGAAAAAATACGTCCGTTGTTTACCAGTAAAAATCACACCTTCGGTAACTTCTTGAACTGGAGGCAGTATTCATAATGGATAGACTTCCAAAGAAAAATATGACAGCAAAAATTATAGCGCTCATTTGTGCAATTATTTTATGGATTTTCGTAATGAATGAACAAAATCCTCCTGTAGAAATTAATATGGAGATTCCTCTGGAAGTGCGTAATCTTTCCAGCACCGTTGTGGCTGTGGATGTTCCTGACTCGGTTCGAATCAGAGTACGAGGGCCAAGGACGGTGATTGCCGGACTTGCAAAACAAGATATCAAGACATACGTTGATTTAAAAGGGTTATCGGAAGGCGTTAATACCGCCAAAGTCCATACTACGATTCCCACAAGCATTGAAGTGGTGGAAGTCAATCCTGATCCTATTACTTTTCACTTAGACAGCATTGTCAGCCGGCAGCTTCCTGTAGAAGTGAAGTTAAGCGGTGCACCACCTGCTGATATCATTGTAGACAAAATAACCTACAGCGCTCAGAATGTCGTTGTGGTGGGACCAAAAGGTCTGTTAGAGACAGCGGCTAAAGCCGTGGCTTATGTGGACGTAGCAGGAAAACGTGAGGATTTCACATTAGGGGTTCCCTTGAAGTTGTTAGATCATAATGGTAAGGGCGTAGAAGCAGGACTCGAAATGAAGCCCAATAATATGTACGTTTCTTTATTCTTTGTCCCCAGTATCGTTAAAAAGACCGTTGATATTAAACCAAATATCACAGGACAGTTAGCAAAAGATGTTGCGCTAAAGCAAATACTTACGGACCCAAATAAAATAGAGGTCAGCGGTGACCGCCAAATCATAGACAAAGTTGATGCGGTGTATACAGAACCGATTAGCTTGGATGGAATTGATAAAGATGTGGAAGTGGAAGGAAAACTGCAGGTACGAGAAGGCGTTACCTATAGCAGAAATACTATAAAAGTGAATATTACTGTAATCAAACAGCAATGATAGAAATATGGCAATGCGAAGGAGCGAAAATCGTTGTTACGGATCATTAATATGCGGGTGCTGCTAGATAATGAGACATCTTTAAATACGTTGGCAGCAAAAAGGCTTAAAATACCACCCCAAGCTGTGCTTGAGGTGGTCATTGTACGTCGGGCTTTAGACGCTCGTCGAAAAAGTAACATTAGTTTTGTTTACACCCTGGATGTGAAGGTTGCAGTACCCGAAGGTCAAGTGCTGTCGCGTTTGAAAGGTGATAAAGATATCTCTGTGGCCAAAGAATATGTGCCGGAAGTGATTGTACAAGGGCAGAATACATTAGAACACCCCCCGGTTGTCATTGGTTTTGGACCTGCTGGCATGCTGGCAGCCTTGACCTTGGCGCAGCATGGTTATAAGCCAATTCTATTAGAACGGGGGCGAAATATTGAGCAGCGAACCCGAGATGTAAGTACGTTCTGGCAGACGGGGCAGTTTGATGCCATTTCCAATGTGCAGTTTGGTGAAGGAGGGGCAGGCACCTTTTCTGATGGTAAGCTGACCACTCGCGTCAATGATCCTCTCATGCGCCAAGTTCTGGATATTTTGATTAAGGCCGGAGCACCAGAAGAAATCGCCTATTTGCATAAGCCCCATATTGGTACAGACAAACTGCGGGAAATCGTAAAATCCATCAGGCAAGAAATTATTGCTTTAGGTGGACGAGTGGAATTTGAATCCAAGGTTACCGATATTGATGTAACAGAAGGACAGCTAAAAGGTATCGTTGTCAATGAGACTACTTACATACCCTGCTGCGCAGCCCTATTTGCTATTGGACACAGCGCCCGGGATACCTATGAGATGCTGCACCGGCAAGGAGTGACCATGGAGGCAAAAGCCTTCTCCATGGGGGTACGAATTGAACATCCTCAAGAAGTGATTGACACATCTCAATATGGTATATCGGCAGGGCACCCGCAGCTAAAGGCAGCGGATTATGCTCTTGTCTATCATGCAAAAGACACTGGCCGTACTGCCTATTCTTTTTGCATGTGCCCAGGCGGCCTGGTAGTAGCTGCCTCTTCTGAAACAGGAGGAGTGGTGACCAATGGTATGAGCTTGTATAATCGGGCTTCAGGAGTGGCTAACAGCGCTTTGGTGGTCAATGTAACGCCGGAGGATTTTGGCGGAGAAGTTTTAGGCGGCATCAACTTTCAGCGTAAATATGAGCAATTGGCTTTTGTCTGTGGCGGCGGCAATTATCATGCTCCTTTGCAGACTGTAGGTGATTTTCTTGCAGGGACAACTGGCAGTACCGCTTTTGCAACGAAGCCCAGCTATAAGCCGGGAGTACGGGCAGCGGACTTGCGCCAATGCCTGCCTGATTTTGTAACCAATACCCTTGCACAGGCATTGCCGGATTTTGAACGTAAAATTAAAGGCTTTGCCAGTCCCGAGGCGGTTATGATTGGGGTAGAAACGAGAACCTCAGCTCCTGTTCGAATCTTGCGTGGCAGTGATTATCAGTCGTTAAATACGAAAGGGTTATATCCGATTGGGGAAGGTGCCGGCTATGCTGGCGGCATCATGAGTGCCGCACTTGACGGCCTTAATTCCGCAATTTCGATAATAAAAAAGAGCAAGGTCTAAGAAAAGGGGGAACGTAAAATATATGGGTAGACTTTTTGGGACAGATGGCGTACGTGGGGTAGCCAATGCACAGTTAACACCAGAATTAGCTTTTAAATTAGGCTGGGCAGCAACAACCTATTTTGGTAGAGAATATCATACCAGTCCAGTCATGGTGATTGGTCGTGATACACGGGTTTCAGGACATATGCTTGAAGCTGCATTAGCAGCTGGGATTTGCTCTGCAGGAGGGCACGCAGTAGTATTAGGGGTGGTTCCCACTCCGGCAGTAGCCTATTTGGCAGGAAAAATCAATGCCCAAGCAGGGATTGTTATTTCTGCATCTCATAATCCATATCCTGATAACGGAATCAAATTCTTTGCAGGATCTGGCTATAAATTGCCCGATGCTGTAGAAGATGAACTGGAAAAACTGGTATTTACCTATAAAGAAGACATGGAGCGTCCTGTTGGTGATGGAGTTGGCACTATCGTGCATCGCCACGACCTGCTAAAAGAATATATCGATTATTTACTAAATACAGTGGATGTCGATTTCACAGGATTAACAATGGTAGTGGATTGTGCTCATGGAGCAGCCTATGAAGTTGGACCCATCGTATATGAACGGCTGGGTGCCAAGGTCATTACCATTAATAATAAACCTACAGGCGTTAATATCAATGCTGACTGTGGTTCTACCCATATGGAAGGACTGCAAGAAGCTGTAATGCACTATAAAGCTGATTTTGGCATTGCCCATGACGGTGATGCAGACCGCTGTTTGGCCGTAGATGAAAAAGGTGCTATTGTTGATGGCGATCAAATGATGGTCATTTGTGCATTAGATCGCCTGCGGGAAAATAAGCTAAAAGATAATACCTTAGTTGCTACTGTGATGAGTAATATCGGCTTATACCAAGCGATGAAAAAAGCAGGCGGTAAAGTCGAAGTAACAGCAGTAGGTGACCGCTATGTACTCGAAGCCATGCGGGAAAAATCATTCATATTAGGTGGAGAACAATCAGGACATGTGATATTTGCCGAGCATAGTACAACAGGGGATGGTGTATTAACAGCCCTCCAATTGATTGCAGCTTTGAAAAAAAGCGGTAAGACCATGGCGGAGCTGGCAGGTGTTATGACTCGTTATCCTCAACTACTGGTGAATGTTTGTGTGGCAAGCAAAGATGGCTGGGAAGAAAATGAGGCGATTTCTCGCTCGATTGAAAAAAGCAATGCCCAGCTAGGAGAAAATGGACGCATCTTAGTCCGCCCTTCCGGTACGGAACAATTAATTCGTGTCATGGCAGAAGGTCCATGTATGACAGAACTGGAGCAGATTGTGCATGACATCGCTGCTGTGGTAAAAAAAGAACAAGGATGAGTTGACCAAAGTCATTGTTTATATTACAATGTAAATGCAAAGGAGCACAATTGTGCTCCTTTGCATATGTATAGTATTAATAGGGGGTGAGAAATGGATAAAGCAAAGAAGATTGGTGGAAACTATATTTTGCATGAGATCAGAACCAAAAAGTAATTCATTATAGCGCTGGAGCTTGCGTGACATAGTACCACATCTCGGTGGCAGCCTGTATAAGGGCGTGTTGACGTAAAGCAGACGAGGAAGAGGTTTATCGAGACGATTCAGCGGATACCTCTCGGCTACTCTGCGGCCGCTAAACAGCGACAAAACTGTAAGGTAACTTGCAGGACAAAGCGACTGGGGCAGATTGACAGAATGATTTGAATTGTATTTGAAATTTAGGAGGAATTACCATATGTGTGGTATCGTTGGCTATATAGGCCCTGAACAGGCCTCAACATTTTTGATGGATGGGTTAAGTAAGCTGGAATATCGCGGTTATGATTCTGCAGGAATTGCTGTATATGATGGAACACAAATTCATGTAGAAAAAAGTGTAGGTCGCTTAGCGAATTTAGAAAAGAAATTAGAAAGCAACCAACTTATTGGCAACTTAGGTATTGGTCATACTCGCTGGGCAACTCATGGTCGTCCTTCTGATGTAAACTCCCATCCTCATACGGACTGCTCAGGAGATTTTGTTGTAGTGCATAATGGTATTATTGAAAACTACATGCACTTAAAAGAAAAACTTATTGAAAAAGGTCATATTTTTGTTTCAGAGACAGATACGGAAGTAGTAGCTCATCTAGTAGAAGAATACTACAAAGGTGACTTCGAAGCGGCAGTAAAGCAAGTATTATCGGAAATTGAAGGCTCCTATGCCTTAGTATTTATGACAAAACATGAGCCAGATAAAATTATCTGCACGAAACAAGACAATCCATTGGTCATTGGTTTAGGAGAAGGCGAGAATTTTATCGCATCTGACATTCCAGCCATCATTAATCGCACCCGTAGAACCTATATCTTAAGTGATGGAGAATTGGCTGTTGTTACCAAAGATTCTGTATGGGTTATGAATCGTCAAGGCGTGCCTATTACCAAAAAAGTATTTGAAGTGCATTGGGATGCAGAAGCTGCTGAAAAAGGCGGCTATGAACATTTCATGATCAAAGAAATCTATGAACAGCCAAGAGCCATTCGAGAAACCATGTCCAGTCGTTTAGCAAAAGATGATAGTCATATCATCTTGGATGAACTAAAATGGACCAAACAAGAAATGGCAGCGATCAAAAAAATAGTGGTTGTAGCTTGCGGCACTGCTTATAATGCTGGTCTTGTAGGCAAATATTATCTTGAATCCTTGTCTCGTATACCTGTAGAAGTAGACGTAGCTTCTGAATTCCGCTACCGTTCACCTCTAGTGGATGAAAATACCTTAGCGATTGTGGTGAGCCAATCCGGTGAAACACTAGACACTTTAGCCGCTTTGAAAGAAGCAAAACGTCTTGGAGCGAAAACACTGGCAATTACCAATGTCGTTGGTTCTTCGATTTCTCGGGAAGCGGATCAAGTCATCTATACTTGGGCAGGTCCAGAAATTGCGGTAGCTTCAACAAAAGCATATACGACCCAACTGGTTCTCATGAGCATGTTGGCGATTTATATTGCAGGACTCCGTGATACCATTTCAGCAGAACGCAGTCGTGAGCTAATCTCTGGTTTGCGTAATCTGCCAGCCCAATTGCATGAAATATTAGAAGATGTGGAATCCATTAAGACCTTTGCTCAAAAATATGGTTTTAACGAAGATGTTTTCTTCATCGGTCGTTCTTTAGATTATGCTGTAGCCTTAGAAGGCGCATTGAAGCTGAAAGAAATTTCCTATATTCATGCAGAAGCCTATGCTGCTGGAGAATTAAAACATGGTACATTAGCTCTCATTATTGAAGGTGTACCCGTTATCGCTCTAGCTACGCAACATGATGTATACGAAAAAACACTCAGCAATATCAAAGAAGTCAAAGCTCGTGATGCCATTGTTATTGGTATCGCTCAGCAAGGTGATGAACAGATCAAAAAATATGTGGATCACACCATCTTCATCCCACAAGCTGATAAATTCTTAGCACCAATTCTCGCTGTTCTTCCCCTCCAATTATTGGCCTACTACGCTGCCGTTACCCGCGGCTGCGACGTAGATAAACCAAGAAACTTGGCGAAGTCAGTAACGGTAGAATAATAAAGTTATTGAATAACGGGGAGTGATTTCACTCCCCGTTATTTGTGATATTTTACTTTTGAATACGGAGCATACGCCTTATTCATTTTGAACGTATCGATCCTGATCTACGACACAGCGGGCAAAATGTACTGAATCAGATGTCAGGACGTTTCAGCAGCCGACGTCCTTTAACAAAACGTGCTTAATAATCCACGCAACAACATAAGAGAGCGTATTGTGAAGTTTTTTAAAAAAGACTTCAAATAAAGCAAACACTATGTTTTATGGGGGAGGAACGTAATGATAAAGACGAATTTGATGATTCAAGGTATTCCTGCAATTTTGTGGGGAGAGCCATCGGCTAAACTATTTATTGCTGTTCACGGAAACATGTCCAGTAAGGATGGTAAAACGCGATTGTAGTCTTTGTAGAAGAAGCAACTGCCAAAAGATATCAGGTGCTGAGTTTTGACTTACCTGAACACGGAGACCGTAAAGATGAAGATTATGCTTGCAAAGTTCAAAACTGTGTTAGAGACCTTACTACTATCATGGATTATGCACGAACTATTTCAAATAATATAAGCTTGTTTGCTTGTAGCATGGGGGCATATTTCAGCTTACTTACATACCGGGATTTGCCAATCGAACAATGTCTGTTTCTTTCGCCTGTATTAAACATGGAGCGCATCATAAATAATATGATGTTATGGTTCAATGTAGGTGAGGAAAGATTAAAAGTCGAAAAAGAAATTGAAACGCCAATAGGACAAACACTCTACTGGGATTATTATTGCTATGTAAAATCCAATCCTATCGACACATGGGATAAGCCAACTGCGATTCTCTATGGTTCAGATGACAATCTTTCTGAGTTTGATGTAGTCTCAGATTTTGTTGAACGTTATCATTGCAAATTGCATGTGTTGGAACATGGGGAACATTATTTCCATACGGACGAACAATTGAGATATTTTAGACAGTGGCTGGGAGATACTATTTTTCAAGTCAAGCCCTGTCCTCGTGCTTTTTACCGCTGTGAGAAATAGATGAGCCAAGGAACTTGACGAAGTCCATAGCAGTAGAATAGTAATAAAATTATGAACCGCTCCTGTCCTCAGAACATCTGAGGGTAGGGGCGGTTTTGGTGCGTATGGGGGATGGCTTTACTCTGTCGCAAGATTCTTACTGTTTACATAGAATATTATAAAGGTTACTATCTAAAAAGTAAGGGAGGCTTTATCTCAATGAGTAAACACTGTATACACGATCAGGAACAAGTTTGTGAGGTAGTTGAAGGTCTAAACATATATTTAGCAAATCTCAATATACTATTTGTGAAACTCCATAACATGCATTGGAATGTGGTAGGCATAGGTTTTTTTGACTTACATGAACAAACACAAATACTCTATGAAGTAATTGCAGATAAATTTGATGCTGTTGCTGAAAGGATTAAAATGTTAGGTTATCAACCTCTAGCTTCAACACAAGATTATCTTGAAGTTGCCACAATACAGGAACTTCCCAATAGAAATTTAAGTTCTCAAAGAGTAGCTGAAATAATAATAGATGACTTTTGTTGTATGGTGAGCTTACTAAAAAAAATTAAAAATATGACTAAAGACGCCAATGATGATTGCGGACTATTAGGTGAGGGCATTTGTTTTTTTGAAAAATATATCTGGTTCTTTAATGCTTATTTAACAAGATGTTAATAGTTTGGTTAGCGAAGGTATTGTTCTCAGATAAAATAGGTAATTCGCCACAATAAAGGCTTAAAAGTAAATTCACAAAGTCTAAGGAGTAATTTTTAGGATAGGACACTGTCATGGTATCTGAAAAACTGGCACATACCCCGCCAGCGGTCTGTCCTCTTATTCGTACGTTCTGATTGATGGGCTGTAGTGAGATTCTTGTAAAATTTCTATTTTCTGAAAAATGTTGTTACTAGGGAGCTGATAGGGTTTGTTTAAGAAAATCCTGTTAGCCATAGATGGTTCTATGCATGCTCACCTTGCTGCGGAAAAGACGGTTGAGTTTGCATTGCAGTTGGGAAATGTATCTGTCACAATTTTTCACGTCACTCTAAAAATTCCATCAAAGAACAGTTTAATTCAAGCCAATTTTGACATTCAATCACTCCTTGAGAAAGAGGCACGCCTGGCCATAATACAAACAGAACGTCTTTTTAAGCAAGAGAAAATTCCGTATAATTTAGCAGTTGGCCTTGGTGATCCAGCGGAGGAAATCGTTAAGAAGGCTATGATCTGCTGAGTGTTGGAAGTAGAGGACTAAATAAAATGCAAGAATTCGTTATAGGAAGTGTGAGTAAAAAAATCGTTCATGCAGTTAAGTGCCCCGTCATGATCATCAAATAAAAATTCACTACCCCAGATAATGGAGTAGTGAATTTTCATTATTAGTGTCCGTTTGGTTCATAGAGCCCGATTCTTTCCACAAGCATTTCGCTTTCTTCATTCAGACCAATAATGGTTATTTTTTTGTCTAGTTGCTGGTATTTGAGAATCACTTTTGCAATGGCATTTACAGCGGAATGATCCCATACATGTGAATTAGCAAAGTCAATGATAACTACGTTGGGATCCTCATTGTAAGTAAACTGGCTGGCAAAATCAGAGGTAGTACCAAAGAACATCTGACCAAAGACCGTATAACATTTACTACCGTTTACCTGTATAGAAGAAGCAGTGCGAAGCTCCGCTATTTTCCATGCAAAGATCAAAGCACTTAACAACACTCCCGCCATGACACCTTTCGAAAGATCATGAGTCGTGACAACAATTGCTACGGTAGTAAGCATGACGATTACATCCCCAGTGGGGATTTTTTTTATATTCTGCAAAGAACTCCAGTCAAATGTGCCTATGGAGACCATGATCATTACCCCGACGAGGGCAGCCATGGGAATTTGTTTTACCACATTACCCAAGACAATAATTAAGAATAGCAAGAAAATGCCGGCTACGAAGGTGGATAGGCGTGTACGACCGCCGGACTTTACATTAATGACCGATTGACCAATCATCGCACAACCTGCCATGCCGCCAAAAAAACCTGCAATGACATTCGCAAAACCTTGTCCGCGAATTTCTTTATTCTTATTGCTTTTGGTATCTGTCATTTCATCAACGATCGTTGCTGTTAGCAGCGATTCTAAGATACCTACAAGAGCAAGGGACAGGGAATAGGGAAAAATAATTAAGAGAGTATCCATACTAAACAATACTTGAGGTAAATGAAAGATGGGGAGGGAATTTGTAAGGGTCCCCATGTCCCCGACAGTATTCACATGTAGTCCTAAGCCAATCGTAGTCATGGATACAATAATAATTGCTACTAATGCAGAGGGAACAGCTTTCGTAATCAATGGTAAAAGATAAATGATAGCCAGTGTAAAGGCTACTAGTGCATACATGATCCAGCTTTGTCCAATAAAATGGGGTAATTGCGCTAAAAAAATCAGTATGGCTAGGGAGTTAACGAATCCTGTCATTACGGAATGGGGTACAAAGGTGATGAAGCGTCCCAGTTTTAGAATGCCCATGGCATATTGTAAAATTCCCGCCAATATGGTTGCGGCAAATAAGTATTCTACGCCGTGATCTTTAACCAACGTCACCATAAGTAGCGCCATAGCGCCTGTAGCGGCAGAAATCATACCTGGTCTTCCGCCAACAATGGAAATGACAACCGCGATGCAAAAAGAAGCATAGAGACCAGTCATGGGGCTTACCCCAGCAATAATAGAAAATGCAATGGCTTCAGGAATCAAGGCAAAGGCTACCGTTATGCCTGCCAGAATATCCATGTGAGTGTTGGAAAACCAAGATTTATTTAGTTGTAGTTTCAATGAAAATAGTCCTCCTGTTTTTGTTTTAAATATACCTAGTGACTTTCCACTTTCAGAAAAGACGATTTCCGATATTTCAATAGAGATTATTATATATATATTGTTTACAGAATACAATTTAATAGTTTTTTCTGAAAGAAGTAGAATAATGAGAATTCTAGTGGAGTGCAGTTGTCAATGGTCTCTTGCATTTATGGTCCTATAATCAATGCTGTGATTTCTGTAGATAAAAATAAAAAGATAGCCTGAATGATTATTAAAAAAGCCGGGTGATTCCGTTTTTTTACTCCTCATTGGACCGGAGCCAGACGTCCCGCCGACTGCCCTCCTCCATTTCGCTACAAATCTTGTCGTCGACTGTACGTAATAGAGAGGTTCATAATGAGATTGTACAGCGCTGTCGGGAATAGGGCTGTACACAATTATCTTAACATACATGAATGGAAGATTGCATATCATCATATCACAAAGGATGGCACAAATAATGATTGAGGTGGCAGTGATGGATGTAGTCGAAATATTAAAAGCGCTGGGTGATGGGACTCGGCTGCGGATTTTGCACTTATTGTACAAGGAAACCTTATGCGTCGGTCATTTGTAAGCGGTGTTGAATCTCAGTCAACCCAATGCTTCACGGCATCTGATTAAGCTTAAATATGCCAAGTTGATTACCAGTGAGAAGCAAGCCCAGTGGGTTTATTATAGGGTGGATAAAACCAGCCTAGAACGGTATCCTTTTGTACAGGAGTTGTTAGCAAAGGAACCGGAGCAGCAGCCCCATTGTCAAAAAGACTTTGCGCGGCTACAGAAATACCGAGGGCAGGGCGGCTGTTGTGAGACAAAGGTGAAAATAAAGGACGTTGCAACGATTATATGATTGAAATTAAACATGATGCAGTTCTGATTATCACTGCTGTTCAGAAATTTAGGTAGAAGGAGGATTTTATATCTGTCTTCTACCGTTTTTATAGAAGAATCAAATTTTGGCAGACTTTATTTTCAGCATTACTTGCAATTTGCAAGTAATGCTGGTAAAATGAGGGCGAGGTGATAAGAATGGAGATGGAACAAATCCGAGAAACATTTCATGTGATGACGAGACGGCTGGGGTTAATCGATAAATGCGGC
Source organism: Pelosinus fermentans DSM 17108 (assembly GCF_000271485.2). NCBI lineage: Bacteria > Bacillati > Bacillota > Negativicutes > Selenomonadales > Sporomusaceae > Pelosinus > Pelosinus fermentans. Next base: position 4,105,544 of record NZ_AKVN02000001.1, on the reverse strand, counting down.
TGTAAAGTCAGTGAAACCGATCTATCAGTGATTCAGAGTCATATTCTGTATGAGATTAATAAAAGGCGACATCCCTCTATGCAGGAAGTCGCCGATGCGCTAGGCATGGATATCACAACATTTAGCAGGCAAGTCCAAACACTGGTGAAGCTGGAATTGGTGGAAAAAGTAGAGGATCCTCAGGATAGACGAGTATATATGCTTTCTTTGTCAGAGCTAGGGGCCCGCGTTGTGATAGAAATCAGTGAGCAAATGAATAGCTATTTCCAGGAAGTATTTTCGGGTATGACAGAATTTGAGAAAGAGACCGTTATTCGCTCCATTCAATTGCTGAATCGAAGTTTGGCTCAATCCAGTGTGTGCTGTTCGCCAGTGCGGTGAATTTTTTTAAATATATATTTGCAAAATGCAAATAAAAAAGGAGGTGAAAAGAATGTATGATATTTTGAAAACTTTTGCTACCCTTATTTTTGAATTGTCCGTATTGTTTGTAGGAATTAGTTTTCTAATTAATTTACTCCAAATCTGGATTCCCTATGACAAAATTAATACGTGGCTTTCTGGAAAAAACTCTTTTGTTGGTGCATTGGGTGCGATTGTATTTGCTTTTGTGACCCCTTTTTGCTCTTGCTCTACCATTCCGATCATTGTAAATTTATTAAATAAAAAAGTTCGCTTCGGTATCGTCATGATCTTTTTATTTTCCTCACCCATTTTAGATCCGACGATCCTGACACTCATGGTATTTTCATTAGGATGGAAAGTAGCTATGGTTTATACACTAATCACCTCGGTGTTATCCATCATTATCGGCTTTGCTCTTGAAAAGATGGGTTTTGAAGGAGCAGTGAAGGATGTTGTTGTGCAAGACCTCGATGCAGCTCCAGCGAGCTTTAGTGTTGCTGGGGCGTGGAAAGAAACGATTGAGCTTATAAAATCAGTATATCCTTATTTATTGTTTGGTGCAGCAATCGGAGCTTTTATTCACGAAGTTGTACCAACGAAATGGATCTCCCATTACTTGGGAGGCGACTCCTGGTGGCTTATTCCCTTGGCGGCTATTGTTGGCATTCCATTGTATATCCGTCTTTCTGCTATGATCCCTGTATCCCAAATTCTTATCGCCAAAGGGATGAGCGCGGGAGCTGTTATGGCGCTCGTTATCAGTTCTGCAGGGGCGAGTTTGCCAGAAATTGTATTGTTGAACTCTATTTTTCAAAAAAGGCTGGTAGTGGCTTTTATTGTCTCGGTAGTTTTAATGTCAACTATTTCAGGATTTTTGTTTTACTTTTTATAAGCAGAACATTGCTTACACTATAATAGTAAAATTAAATGAGAGGGGATAAATATATGGGGTGCAATAATGGGGAAGAAACTTCAACCCGGATACTCTATACTTGTTCTGGGTGCTGTACCGAGGGAGCGGTAAGTGATCAGGTCGGACGTAATTTACGGGCGGTAGGTTATGCACGTTGCGGAACGAGTTGTTTGGCCGGTATCGGTGCAGGGTATCCGCGTTTTTTAAAAGCAGCCGCGGAGGCTACCGAAGTAATCGCCATTGACGGATGCAAAATGGCCTGCGCAAAGATGCTGTTGAAAAAGGCTAATATTACAGCAACGTCGTATGTACTTATGGACATGGGATTTTCAGAGGATCAAGATCAGGAAGTTTTTATCACAAGTGTTTGCCAGCGGATCATGGCACAATAGTGGAATTAGTTATTTGATAAATGGAACCGTATTGTAAAAGGTTACCCTTTGGCAGTGCGGTTTTATTATTTTATACAGTTACTGTTGTAGGAGAGTCGCGCCGTCAAAAGGAGCAGTCGCAATGGTGGGTTATTAATTCAAGTTTACTCATGACGAATACTCAAAGTCCATTATTATTATCTTAATAACCCAGGATCAATACCATCAATACCAAATTTCAAATCTGCAAGGCAACTCTTTTATTGAAGCTATATTTCCTTATTTAGAAAAGTTAAAAGAAACAGATTTATATATTATCCTGAATATCATGAAACAGAACGACAATTGTCGAAGTATGTAAGAATTCATTGTATTAAACGTCTAGAAAGTTTAGGTGAGCCTATGGATTTCCATTCTGTTATTCAAAACAATTGTACATGAATTAATATTAAAAAGTTATGAATGTCGAAACCCATTGTCACATTCTTTTGTGGTACGACTATGTTTCGCAAGATTCCTGTGATTGTGGTGGATTTCAACTGCATTGAAAGGATTTATTGCGCAGCAAGTGTTTAGTGAAAAATTATTACTTTTATAAGAGGTAGAAGGAAAATTATATTGTTCCTTCTATTTTTATCATTTTTTGCAAAGAGCACGGTAGAATACTGGTTCGTAGGCTTTAATTATAGGCACTATCCTCAGAACGTTTGAGGGTAGGGACGGTTTTTGTATTTGAAGATTGAGAGTCATATTCTTTTTTGTACAGTAATTATATTTCTAGTTGCGTTTTAAATACAATGACTGCAGTACCACCTATCTGAACCTGTGTTGGTTCACCATTTTCAATTTTTACCTTAACATCTACTGTTCCAACACGTCCAATAGCCTCTCCCTGAATCCCCGTGAATGAAAACAAGGAGTTGTTATATTCAACTAATCCGTGCTTAACGAGATAGGCTCCAAGTGGGCCGATGGCATTTCCCGTTACGGGATCTTCGGAAATACCAATAGCTGGTGCAAACATTCTGCCGTGGGTTAAAATAGTACTGGGGCGGGAGGCAAAAGTAAAGACATAATAGCCATTACAGCCAATGGATTTACTTAAGTTACTTAACATACTCATGTTAGGAGATAAACTATGAAGCTTTGCTATAGATTTAATCCCAATCATTACTTTTGAGTGTCCTGTAGAAACTATCTGAATTGGGCAGTATTCGTCTATTTCTTCTTCTGTTAGACCGAGAGATGATAATAAGAGTTCACGGTCTTTAGTGAAAAGGGGTTCAGAAAATTCGATAGACCCTTGGGTCATCCATATTGTATAATCGTTATTTTTAACAATATCGATGGGTAAAATACCAATCCCTATTTTTTGCATGACCCTTTCCGATCCGAGTTGATTTTCTATCGAGCGCGCGTAATGAGCTGCAATGGTGGCGTGTCCACACGACGGTACTTCAGTAGTTGGCGTAAAATATCTAAGTTTCACATCGTGACTTATATCATCGGGTGGAAAAATGAAAACCGTCTCAGAATTATTAAGTTCTCGTGCGATACGCTGCATAGCAAGTTCGGATAATCCTTGTGCATTTGTGACTACGCCAGCAGGATTGCCGCTGAATTTTTCAGATGTAAACGCATCAATTTGATAGACTGTATATGTTTTCATCAAGTATGCCTCCTCAAACTAAATTTTACCTTTCTTACTTATTATAGTAGTGGTAAACTGGATAAGTAAAATACAATTTATGAATGTAAGTATCTGACAGGTGAATTATTCCAAAGTTGGAACAAGGGAGATAGATGGATGAACATAGACTTGCATAGTTTACTGCTATTTACAATAGCATCTTTTATTTTGGTGATCATGCCTGGACCAAACACGTTATATGTCATTACCCGTGGGGTAACGCAGGGGAAGAGAGCTGCCCTAATTTCAGCCTTTGGTGCAAGCCTAGGACAGCTTTTATATGCAATATCTACTGCATTAGGATTGGTTGTTATTCTTCAACAGTCGGCAGCTGCATATAGTATAATCAAAATAGTTGGTGCCTTATATATATTATACATTGGGGTTAAAACCATCAGAAGCAATGAGAATAGTGTTGATTATACTGAACTGCCGAAAGAGGAGCTAGCGAGAAATTTGTTTCTTAAGGGATTTATTACTGCGGCGCTAAACCCTAAGACTGCAATATTCTTCGTGAGCTTTCTCCCGCAGTTCGTAGATGCCGGCAGTGAATCTGCGGCTTTAATGATGCTAATGTATGGTTTTATATATTTCTTACTTGGCTTATTGGTGCTCGTTTTTTATGCAAGAACCTCTGGCTTTATAAGACATTGGCTTATGGCCAAACCAGTGTTAGAGCGATATTTCCGCTGGATAACCGGCACTATATTCATAGGATTAGGAGTTAAATTGATGGTGCCAGAGAATAAATAACCTTTAAGGTTCACTCTATACCTGTGAAAAGAGAAACCGTAAAATAAGTGTCTTTTTAGATAAAAGATTTGATTAATATTTAAATGTAGCCTACAACCCTATACGGAGGTTTAAATGTCTATTTTCTTTATTCAATTAAATGACTGGTTATCCAAAAACATGTTCATTGTAGTGCTTTCTGGACTATTCTTAGGCTTTTTCGTTACGATTACTGATTCCCCGACTCTACGGCAAATTGTAGTGATTTTATTCGCTTACATGACCTTTATCACCGCATTAGGTACAAGTTTTAAGGAATTCACTACCGTGCTAAAGAAGCCCTGGATTCCTATCTGGGTGCTGATTTTAGTTCATTTTGTTACACCTTTGACAGCTTGGGCTGTTGGCATGATCTTCTACCCCAATGATCCTGACATTCGCCTGGGCTATCTAATCGGTTCTTCCATTCCAATTGGGGTTACATCCATCATCTGGACTTCATTAATCAAAGGTGATTTGGGCATATCTTTTGTAGCAGTAACATTGGATACTTTTATTGTACCTACCGTATTACCGCTATTTTTCCATCTTGTTGTTGGTCAAACCATCAACATTAGCTATAGTAAAATGGTTATCGACCTTATGCTCATGGTTACAGTACCTAGTATCATCGGTATGCTCCTGCATGATTGGACAAAGGGGAAGAGTGTTAATTTCGCTAACAGCATTGGGGGTGCCACATCAAAAGGAGCACTTTTTCTGGTCATCCTAATTAATTCAGCAGTCGTAATGCCACAAATTAATTGGGACATCTCCATACTAAAAACATTGCTCGTTACCTTATTTGTTGTATCAGCAAGCTTCTTTGTCGGTTACCTGGGATCATTTGCATTAAAAGAACGAACGCAGAGCATTATACTAACGATGATTTTTAATGTGGGCATCCGTAATAACGCTTGTGGACTCGTCATTGCACTCACCTATTTTCCGCCAAGGGTTGCAGTTCCTATGACACTGGCTATTTTGTATCAGCAGCCACTCGCAACAATTGTATCTCATTTATATAAACGTCTTCAAACAGCATAAAAGCCAATTCCCTTTACGGTAAGGGAATTGGCTTTTTGAAATTAAACTTGTGTTAAGGGTATTGGAATTGCTAGATGGGTTATTCTGCCTGTAAGACATTTAAAGGGATAGGCTGATTGGCGTGGAATTAGTGGATAGCACTTTTAAAATTGGATACACTTTAAAGGTTTAAACTTGGGCAGAAAGTGAGGTGCCAGCTTACGTGACAACGGATGTAGTTCGCATATCAGTAAAAAACTTAGTTGAGTATACCTTGCGTTCAGGTGATATTGATACTCGCTTTGTGGGAACTAGCAGAGCGGTAGAAGGAACCCGAATACACCAAAAGCTTCAAAAGGCTGGTGGCGACAAGTATTTGGCAGAAGCCCAATTGAAATATGAAATGAATTACAAAGAGTTCTTATTCCTTGTAGAAGGCCGTGCGGACGGGATCATTATCGAGGATCCGCAGGTGGTGATCGATGAAATCAAAACAACGGCTGTTCCTTTGGAACGGATCGATGAGAACTTTAATCCCCTGCATTGGGCGCAGGCGAAATGCTATGGACTGATTTATGGTGAGCAAAATGATGTAGAGCAGCTGGAAATTCAACTCACGTATTACAATATTGATACGGATGAAATAAAAAGAATAAGAGAAACCGTTACACTGCAGGAACTGCAAACATTCTTTTGCGGCTTGCTGGATATCTATTTAGTTTGGGCTAAACATCTCAAGGAATGGAATGAGATGCGGGATTCATCCATAAAAAAGCTGAATTTTCCTTTTGCAACGTACCGCCAAGGACAGCGTGAATTAGCGGTTTCGGTATATAAAATCATTTCCGATAACAAAAAACTGTTTGTACAAGCACCCACCGGGATTGGGAAAACCATTTCTACCTTGTTTCCTGCCGTCAAGGCTATGGGAGAGAATAAAACGAGCAAGATTTTTTATTTGACGGCCAAAACCATTACTCGTCAAGTGGCTGAGGAAGCAGTGAACGCCATGCGGGAATGTGGTTTGGACTTTAAATCCATTACGATCACTGCGAAAGATAAAATCTGTTTTCAGGAAAAGGCCATCTGCAATCCGGATCATTGCAAATATGCCAAAGGGCATTTTGATCGAGTCAATGATGCCATTATGGATATATTTTTGAAGGAGAGGGCATTTACACGGGAAGTGATAGAAGCCTATTCCCGAGAGCATATGGTGTGTCCATTTGAGCTTTCCTTAGACTTATCCATGTGGGCCGACTGCATTATTTGTGATTACAATTATGTTTTTGATCCCAGAGTGTATTTAAAACGATTTTTTCAGACGAGCCAGGGTGACTATACGTTTTTAATTGATGAAGCGCATAATTTGGTGGATCGAGCAAGAGAGATGTTTTCCGCAGAACTAACAAAAAGCTCTTTCTTGAAGGTGAAGAACCTCTTTAAAGGCCATAGTATTGGCAAGACCCTGGGTAAAATCAATACGGTTATGCTGGGAATGCGAAAGGAGTGCAGTGAAGAGGGGTATTATACACAATTGCAGCAACCGGAGGAAATCTATCCCCTGCTTTGGACCTTTGTTAACAAAGCGCCTGCTTTATTAACTGACAATCATAAAACAGAGGGTTATGATGCATTGTTGGAACTCTATTTTAATGTACTCATATTTTTGAAAATGGTAGAGCTCTATGATGATCACTATATTACGTACGTAGAAAAATCTTCATCAGAGGTTACTCTGAAACTGTTTTGTCTTGACCCATCCAAGTTGTTGGGCGAAGCAGTCAAGAGAGGCAAGTCCAGCGTATTTTTCTCAGCAACCCTGGCTCCGTTGGATTATTTCTGCGAAATATTGGGTGGGGAGACGGTGGATGCAAAAATTGCGTTCCCATCGCCCTTTAAGACCGAGAATTTATGCTTACTGGTAGCTGACCAAATATCTACAAAGTTCAAAGATCGCGAGAGCAGTTATGGTGAAATTGCTCACTATATTCATTTAGTGATCCAGCAGAAAACCGGGAATTATCTCATTTTTTTCCCATCTTACCACTATATGCAGGAAGTCCATCATGTCTTTGCGGAATTGTACCCTGACACCGAAACAATGATACAGACCAATGTCATGTCGGAAGAAGAGCGGGAAAGTTTCTTAGATCGGTTCCAGCCAAATCGTAATCGTATGTTAGCTGGCTTCTGTGTGTTAGGGGGGATTTTTTCCGAAGGCATTGACCTCAAAGGGGATAAACTGTTGGGGACTGTTATTATAGGAGTGGGACTTCCCCAGATCTGTATAGAGCGCAACCTTATCATGGAGCATTTTAAAAAGAAAAATGAACTGGGATATGAATATGCGTATATGTATCCCGGTATGAATAAAGTGCTGCAAGCAGCTGGGCGGGTAATTCGTTCGGAAGAAGATAAAGGCGTAGTTCTTTTGATTGATGCAAGATTTTCCAGCTATTATTACAAAAAGCTATTTCCAGCACACTGGCGTTATCCTAAGGAAGTACGAAACGGAAGTAAGCTGAATGCATTAATTCAGTCATTTTGGGATAAGTAAAGGATTCAAACTTCGAACAGTCCCCTAGAGTTGCGATATGTCATTCAGAAGTTTGATTGGAGAGTTCCTGCAAATGTTTTGATTGATATTTGCAGGAATTTTTGTGTTTATATGGTAATTTTATTCGCATAGAACGTAACAGAATTTGGTTTGAGAGAACCCGTCCCAGTGAGTTTCACGTGTGCTTTGGCAATGTTCATACCTTTGATGACATTCTTAAATTCCGTAAAACTTCCCGAAATAGTCAATCTTGCATACCTTTTTAATATACACTTTTTGTAAATTACAAGGCTCCCATATCTCTAGCGGTATAAATAGAAGGATATTTGGGGTGGAAATTTAGTTCGTTTTTAATACGCTCTGTATCTACTGTCAATTCCCATAGGTTAGACATAAGCCACCCATCTTTAGTAGGTACCTGCTTTGGTTCCCCGTGTAGCTTATATAATTCACCTATAGTAATAGGATTATCATCTCCAACGTTGTATATGCGACCGCCAACACTGGGTGTACTAGCAGCAAGCAGTAGTGCTTGACTGACATCTTCATGATGCACCATAGATTGTTGCTTTAACGGGTTCCAGTTAATCATATAAGGCAAAATCTCTTCAATGTGTGGATCACGATCACCGTAAACAAATGCTAGTCTCATAATACGAAGATCTAGTCCTTGTTCACGATATAATTTTAGTAAAGCTTCTTCGGCAGCAATTTTTGTTTTGGGATAGATCTCTTTAGCTGGGATAAGAATATCGTCTTCTCTGCATGGTCTGTTTACATTCATGTCACGATATACATTACTGGTGCTGGTAAAAACAAATCTTGTGACACCTGCTTCCAACGCTGCTTTTGCTAATGTAATCGTTGCATCCAGATTCACTGCTCGAGCTATTTCTTCACTAACACCACCGCGGAATTGAGCGGCTGTATGCACCACAGCATCAACACCCCGTATGGCTTCCGTGAGATTCTGATTGTCCAAAAGATCACCCAAGACTACTTCTGCCCCTTCTTCTTTCAACGCGGATGCGCGCTCAGCATTTCTTACAAGAATACGAATGGCATGGCCTTGCTTCAGTAAATATGGTACGAAACGACTTCCAACCTTGCCTGTTGCCCCTGTTACAAATATCTTCATAAATCAATCACTCCAATCTAGATAATTTTGTTTATCAGTTATTTTTATGTTATATTACTAATATAACAGGGTTAAAATATTTCAACCACATTGTGGTTATCCTACGATTGAGAGTAGTAGGATAGATGCGAGGAAAATAAATGAAAAAGATTCCAGTACAACAGTCGCTTGGTGAATTTTTGCGTGCAACCAGGGAACGCCTTACACCAGAGCAGGTTGGATTGCCCTCCTATGGGCGCCGCCGCACACCTGGACTTCGTCGAGAAGAGGTCGCTCATCTTGCCAATGTCGGTGTTTCTTGGTACACATCGATAGAACAAGGAAAAGACGTACACCCTTCTCATCAAGTATTGGAAAGTTTGGCTACTGCATTACGATTATCTGATGATGAACGCAGATATCTTTTTTTATTATCGAAATCAGATGAAATGGAAGAATCAGAAATTTATAAAGCAATTAGTAAAGGATTGGAAAGAACTGTTTTCGCATTGGAATCTCATCCTGCATATATAATAGGTAAATACTGGGATGTACTATTATGGAATCGGGCAGCAGAATTTGTATTTCGATTCCCTCCATATTCTGCGGGCATAAATCCAAAACCAAACCTAGTGCATCATTTTTTGATAGGTCCATTCAGAAAAGAGATGGACTCAGATTGGGAGGAACGGGCTAAAATCATGATTGCTAGATTCAGGGCAGATTGTGCCCGGTACCCTCAAGATGCGAGGTTAAATAAAATGATTGAGAAATTCATGCAAGAAAGTGAATTATTTAGTTCATGGTGGCCTCGCTATGAAGTTAAAACTGTTACGGACTGTCACAAATTATGCAATGATCCCCGAATTGGAGAATTGGAGTTTGATCATGTGAATTTGCAGGTATCAGACTGTCCTGATTTGAAATTAATGATTTATACGGCCTCACCTTCTACAGCAGAAAAGCTTAAACAAAAAATATATTCATATACAACTAAATGAATAATACATAGTTCTCTCCAATCCAGTGGAAGGCTATTCCGGCTTATCAGTGAATTCGGCATATCACTCATCAGGGGTGAGATGCTCTATACATGACAATCACTTCAAATTCGCCGTTAGGGATGTTACGCAGAACCATATCACTTATAACGGCGAAAAAAATCCTGGACCTTAGAAAAATTCGAGGGTTCAGGACTTTTTATTGCAAATATATAAATAATAAAAAGCATAACCACATTACCAGAACCATCATCTTATAACGCAAGGAAAACTAGAATCGAGGATGTTGTGCGGTAATTGTACTTTATAATTTGATTGCCCAACGCAATTTAGCAGAACAAACACGACTATTGATATGGCATTCATCTAACACTTCAAACTCCTTATTGACATCAATTCGCAACGCTTGAAAGGTTCGTTGCAGGATTTTTTGGTGTTTATAGGAAATATTACAAAGATAGAGTGATGATAATAGATTTAATATTGGATCGAACTCGTCGGAATCGTCCTTGCGATTTTACTAAAAGATATGGCATGGACTCCTGAAAACGATAAAAAAGCTTTCTAAAGAAACAAAAAAAAATAGACATTGGAGAATTTTAAATGATAAAGTTAATTGCATCTGACATGGACGGAACGCTCATATTTAACCAGAAAATTTCGCAGGAAAATATAGAAGCGATTCACACAGCGCAAAAAAAAGGAATAAAGTTTGCTATTGCAACTGGCAGAGCTTATGAGGACGTTAAGCCATTCTTAGATGAATATGGGTTAACATGTGAATGTCTGGTTTTGAATGGGGGAGAGTATCGGGATATTGCTGGTAGAATCGTTGAAGGAATTTATATTGATAAGAGTTTGATAGCTGAAATTATAAGCATACTATCTGAGTACAATTTAGCAGTTGAAATATATACAAATGATGGATATTATACAACAAATACAAAGGAAGAAATATTAGATAGTATGGTTAAACGATCAAAGATCTTCCGGCCGCATATTACAGATCCAAATGAAATTTATCGAAATGCGTTAAATCACCCCCATTTTGTTAAAATGAAATACATAACGAATATAGATGGATTTTTGAAAAGCAATGTAGAAGTAGGCAAATTCATTTCTTTTGCAGATTCAGCTGATGAATTAAAGGGATCATGGGAAAAATTAAATAAATTGGGAGGAATAGCGGTATCGTCCAGTTTTACAACGAATATTGAAATTAATGATAGGTATGCAACCAAAGGACGGATATTAGCAAAAGCTGCAGCAAGAAAGGGTATAAATAAAGACGAAGTAGCTATTTTAGGCGATGGGCTTAATGATTATTCTATGTTTGTAGAGTTTCCCAATTCATTTGCTATGGAAAATGCAATACCAGAAATTAAAGAGGTGGCGAAATATATTACGGCAAGTAATGCGGAACATGGTGTAGCAAAAGCGATTTATCGTATATTAGAACGTTAGTGACAGTCATGGATGCCTAAATATTCAACCTTTCAAAAATGACATGATCACAAAAGTTAAACACACTATTTCTGCAGGAATTCTTGACAACTCGAAGTAATTGTATATAATGTTATTCAATGAGTTTTCTAGGGTTCCGCAGTTCGCTGGTCTGGTCCGAGAGAAAACGGCAGTCTACGAGTGACTGTTCACGGAGGGATAAAAACCCGGGAGAATAGCTGCAATAGTGCAGCTTATTTTCCCGGGTTTTATTATTTCTACTAATACTTAAATGAGGAGGGACAGATATGAGCAATACCTGGGTATCCGTTGTTATTGCCGCCCTTTTTGAAGTGTGCTGGGTGATTGGAATGAAGCACGCGGAGGGCTTCTTGGAATGGGGAGGGACAGTGATTGCCATAATCATCAGCTTTTACTTGATGGTTATGGCTGGGCATGATATTGCCGTTGGAACCGTATATGCCGTTTTCGTCGGGCTTGGTACAGCAGGAATCGTCTTGGCGGAATTTCTATGGTTCGATGCACCTGTCATACCTGCTAAACTCGCCTTAATTGCATCACTGCTTAGTGGAGTTGTCAGCCTCAAGCTGTTAAACAATCAGAAGAGGCAGGAGGTGTTATGATATGGACTGGTTCTTCCTAATAGTAGCAGGCATTTTCGAAATGGTGGGGGTTGCAATGATTAACAAATTGCACAAAGACCGTGACTGGAAGGCGCTTACCTTGCTGCTCACCGGCTTTGGTCTAAGCTTTATCTTTCTGACGCTTGCTATGCAAACCTTGCCTATGGGAACAGCCTATGCAGTGTGGACAGGAATTGGGGCTTCAGGAGGAACAATATTGGGGATGCTCATATATGATGAACCGCGGAATTTATCAAGGATTATTTCTATCACCGTTGTGCTTGGCTCTGCCGTTGGTTTAAAGCTGATTGGATAACAAAAATATAATTCTGGAATATGTGATGAAAGCGAGGAAATAACTAATGTTTAGAGAAATGAGAAGAAGTAAGCAATTATTATCAAAGGAAGACACCGTAGCTGTAATGGACAGATGTACAAATGGTGTCCTGGCGTGCTTGGGCGATGAAGAGTATCCCTACGCAGTTCCACTTAGCTATGTCTATTTCAATGACAAAATCTATTTTCATTCAGCAAAAGCTGGACATAAAATCGATGCTATTACGAAGAACTCAAAGGTATCTTTTTCAGTAATAGATGAAGATGCGATAGTAAGTGAAAAATATACTACTTATTTCCGTAGCGTTCTTGCTTTTGGTAAAGCAAGAATTGTAGAAGGTGATGAATGGCTAGAAGCTTTTGCAACTTTAGTTGAAAAGTATTCAGGAGATCAACCTGAAGAAGCCAGATATAAGGAAATAGCCGGATGTACGCAATCGTATATTATTGCAATTGACGTTGAGCACATAACTGGCAAGGAAGCCATTGAATACGTCAACGCTAAAAGATAATAACTATTTTCCAAATAGGGGCTAAAGTGTCAAGGGGACAGGTTCATTGACAGAAGTAAACAAAAGATAAAATGTATAGGTAAGGAAGGCATTTATGTTCGAAGTACCTGTCCCCTTGACATGCCCGAGAAGGTACAAGGTTATTTTTGGAGGAAGCAGCTATGTCATTCAATACTCGATGCAACGTGTGCGGACGCAGTCTAGACGGCACATACGGGCGTGCGCCGATTTCATTCAAATATTGTCCACGCTGTGGTGTTGAGGAGGAAATGTGCATGCCAATTTCGGACACGTTAGTTGAGATGGCGAGGGAAATGTGTCGTTGCTCCTTTATGTCTTGCTAGGTAGGGACAGGTATGACCGTTAGCTATCGGCAAGGGTTTTCTGACTCCATACGATTTATCATGCAGGCATTGTCCTGGGAACCATCAAGGCGGTAAGATCCTGACTTTTCTTAATAAACATTCGCTTTAGGAAAAGTTTATTTGCTATACCGTTTTTTATGTAGTTCTCCATTGCTTAGTGTCATCATATAGTTTATAAAATGTTTCAGGTGGGTTGCCCATGGAAGAATCAATTCTCTTTTCTCTTGACTCTGAGCAGCAGGTGCTGCTCGCAGCTTTACTAGCGATAATATTATCTGATAAGCTTAACGAAGACCAACTAAATATTTTGGGGAACTTTGTGGAAGCAGTGGGGCAAAACATCGTGCTAATACAAGCGATCGTATCGTCTAATCCTCCATCAACAGGATCGGACAGTTCCTCAACTACGCAAGTTCAAGACCTGCAAGAAAGTATTAATATGTTACAACAGGATTTAGAAACCATGAAGGCAAAAATTGCAGCTTTAGAAGGAAAACAACAATAGCTATTATAAATGGGACAAGGGACCTGTCCCCTTGTCCCTCCTGGTGGTGTGCCCAGCATGGGCGCTTACTAGTTGGTGAAAGTCCAATACGGGGGTTGATAGTGCCAACCGTTAGCCTAAGACAAGGGTGTCCATCGCGAGGTGGAATCTGAAGGAAGTCGGCGGCAAAACTCCGGTCTGAGGAAGACGAACTACATACAAGGCATATGTCAGCTGGGTGAGTTTGCCGCACAAAACGAAGCCCTAAACTATCCGAAGCGGGCGATGTAAATGTAGCAGATAGGTGGAGTGAAAGTAAGCGTTCTTACCTGGGGAGATCTGACAGTCAAGCTGTGGATATGAATTTGAAAACGGCAACCCGTGCAGTAATGTACGACTGAGCTGTCAGAAGTCAGCAGAGGTCATACTACCAGAGCGGCTATATACGCTCTGGGAAGGACCGAACAATAGGAGGTTTCCGAATTTTGAAAGGTACGAAGAAATGCGTAGAAAGCAGACAACTTCACAAAGAAGGCTGCCTACAGGAGACAAGAGTGGAACTCAGAGGTAATGTAGGAGTGCCGAGCATTTCTCCCATGCCCGAAAGAGGAAGAAACGGTGACAATGAATACGCCGGTGGATTGCTGGAGAAAATCCTTCACCGAGATAACATGAATCTTGCTTATAAGCGAGTGAAGGGTAACAAAGGAAGCCATGGAGTCGACGGAATGACAGTAAATGAACTTTTACAATTCCTGAAACAAAACGGCAACCAACTCAGGCAATCCATACTAGAAGGGACCTATAAGCCCGAGCCGGTCAGACGGATAGAAATACCGAAACCGGACGGGGGGAAAAGGCTACTTGGTATACCTACTGTAGTTGACAGAGTGATACAACAAGCTATAGCTCAAATATTAACCCCAATCTATGAAATGCAGTTTTCGGCAAATAGCTACGGGTTTAGACCCGGCAGAAGTGCAAAACAAGCGGTAGTAAAATGCAAGGAATATATCGAGGCAGGATACACCTGGACAGTTGATATCGACTTGGCAAAGTATTTTGATACCGTAAATCACGATAAACTCATGCGCTTGCTTTCAGAAACCATCGAAGATAGCCGAGTGCTGTCGCTGATACGCAAATATCTGAAATCAGGAGTCATGATAAATGGCGTGGTACAGGAGAGCGAGGAAGGCTGTCCTCAAGGGGGCAATCTTTCTCCACTTCTGAGTAACGTCATGCTGAATGAACTGGACACTGAACTCACGAGACGGGGCTTAAAATTCTGTCGTTATGCTGATGATCAGAATATTTACGTCAAAAGCCGGAAAGCGGCAGAACGGGTCATGGCAAGTATCACGCGATTTCTTGAGCAAAAATTAAGGCTCAAAGTCAATCAAGAAAAGAGTACAGTAGACAGGCCGTGGAAGCTGAAATTTCTAGGTTTTTCGTTCTATCACAAAAAAGGTGGATTAGGAATTAGAGTTCACCCTAAGCCTGTAAAGAAATTCAAGCAAAAGCTGAAGGAAATAACAGGACGAAGCAATGCTATGAGCATGGAGCAAAGAGCGGAAAAGCTCCGGCAGTGCATTGTGGGCTGGATGAACTACTTTGGAATGGCTGATATGAAAACCCTAGCTAAAGCATTGGATGAATGGCTGAGAAGAAGGATTCGAATGTGCTTGTGGAAGCAATGGAAGAAAATTGGGACGAAGCACGATAATCTTGTTGCTCATGGCATAGATAACCGCAAAGCGTGGGAATACGCCAATACAAGAAAGAGCTACTGGCACACAGCCAATAGCCCAATCCTTTCTCGGACGTTAACCAATGAATACCTCAGGAAAATCGGCTTCATCACCATAAGTGAAAGGTATTCACTAGTACACTAATTCTGTTGAACCGCCGTATACCGAACGGTACGTACGGTGGTGTGAGAAGTCGGCTACTCAACTAATGGGTAGCCTCTTACTCGATTAATTTGCAGGAATTCCAATATTTCTTTAACGCAAATTGAAATATGCATACCGGCAGGAGTATTGCCCTTCTGAATAATCTTTGCCACATCATCAGCATATTGCTCTGGCTGCAGTTCCTTGTATTTTTCTTTAAAATTCTTAGGGTGAGTGCCTTTATAGCGAACACGTCGCTGATGTTTTGGCTCTTGCTCATCCAATGTGTGATCTGGGGCCATTCTATTCCCTCATTTTTATCATATATTTTTGTACTTTTGTTACAGATTATATGATAGCAGGTACAATTTATTAAAGCAACAGCAACAATGTAGCTTCTAATGTTCCGGTTGGCGAATCACGGGTGATTTCGTTGAGCTAGAGACAAGCCAAGGCTATGTCAGTAAGAGTAGAATAGGTAAAAGAGTACCGCCCCTATCTTCGGAATGCGCTAAGGATAGGGGTGGCTTTGTCGTTGGGAGCTATGGTTTGTGCTCTTTTTAGAAGGGATTTTATTGTTGTGAGGGGGAAGGGTCAATGTTATTAACGCTTCAACCTGATACTTAACCTCCGCTTATAATAACATTGACCCTTTCTGCTGTAGATAAGAAAGTCACTAGGTCGAAGGACATGCCCCCTTGACATTGTGGCTATTTAGGTAGAATCCTTAGAATTCCTTTCCTTTGCAGATTTTTGTATTTTGATGGTAAATAGTGTATTATTGGGAATTTTACTACACCAATGGAAAGTATTTAAGGCTGTTTTGGGGTGCAGGATTGAGTTATGCTTTTGAGTTGCTATTCGTTTAGCTTTTTCGAGTTATTCTTCTAATTGACTTATTTTTATTCAAATAAGTCAATTAGAAGAATAACTCAAGCCTGACCCCACTGACTCTTTTACTTAGCTGTATTGTACTTCAATAAATCAAATGTGTGAGAAAACTAAATGGAAAGCCACCCATTCTTTTTAGAAAAGAATGGGTGGCTTTCCATTTAGTTTTCTGTCTACCATCTATTGACTATTTCACCAAAAAGGTAGACGGCTAAATTATACGATTCTAATTAAAAAAAATCCTCTTGCATTCGGAATTTTTCTATGTGTTTACTAATTCTTCTTGCGGCTGGCAATATCGGCAGTCGCTGTAAAAAGAACGTCAGTAGAGGAGTTGAGAGCTGTTTCAGCAGAGTCTTGCAGTACACCGATAATAAAGCCTACTCCTACAACTTGCATTGCAAGGTCATTGTTGATACCAAAAAGAGCACAAGCCATAGGTATTAGCAGGAGTGAACCACCAGCTACGCCTGAAGCGCCACAGGCGCCGATCGTAGCAAGAACGCTGAGCAATAGAGCAGTCCAAATATCAATATGAATACCTAAAGTATGCACAGCGGCTAGAGAAAGTACCGAAATGGTTACGGCTGCACCCGCCATGTTAATTGTTGCACCAAGTGGAATGGATACAGAGTATGTATCCGGGTCGAGGTTAAGTTTTTTACAAAGGTTCATGTTTACAGGGATATTGGCTGCTGAGCTGCGGGTAAAGAAGGCATAAACACCACTTTCACGAAGACATGTAAATACCAGTGGATATGGATTGCGGTGAATTGTCAAAAATACAATAAGCGGATTGACAACTAAAGCAACAAAAAGCATACAGCCAATTAGCAGTATAAGAAGCTTGCCATAGCCAATAAGAGCTTCGATGCCATTTTGAGAAATTGAATCAGCAACTAATCCAAAAATCCCAATCGGTGCAAGCCTAATTATCCATTGAACTGCTTTTGATACAGCATTAGAAAAACCTTGGATCGTTTCTTTTACTGTTTCGTTGGCACTCCGAAGAGCAACGCCCAAAATTACACTCCAGGAGAGAATACCGATATAATTACCAGTCATTAATGCTTTTATGGGATTTTCAACAATGTTTAAAGCTAGCGAGCGTAATACTTCAACAATACCATTTGGCGGTGTGACATCTGATACTTTTGCAACTAACTTAAGGTCTACAGGGAAAAGGAAGCTGGCCCCTACGGCAATTGCCGCTGCTGAAAAGGTGCCTAGCAAATATAGAACAATAATTGATTTCATATTTGTTTGGACACCTTGCTTTTGGTTACAAAGGGAGCTCATAACGAGGAAGAGCACTAATAAGGGCGCTACAGCTTTTAAAGCGCCAACGAATAAGGTACCTAAAAGAGCAACCCTGCTGGCAACAGCGGGTGCATACAGGGCAACGATAAGACCGAGAATAAGACCGATTAGTATCTGCTGGACTAAACTGATTTTGTTCATTTGAGAAACCAAGGCTTTTAGCATAATAACAACTCCCATTTCTATACTAACTTGTATTGCGTTAGGTTATATAAGTACACATAATAAAAGAGCACCGCACTATTATAATATTATTTATGTTTACTGTCAAAATAAGACGTGAGGGACCTTTAAAAAGATATGGACTGATTGATCCAGAATTGTTATACTAATATTCGGAGGATGAAAAAAATGGCGAGACCCAAAGAATTTGAAAGAAAAGAAGCCTTGGCTCAAGCCATGAAGGTCTTTTGGCTAAAGGGTTATGATGGTACGAGTATTCCCGACTTAATAGAAGCAATGGCAATAAGTCGGTCTAGTTTGTATGATACTTTTGGTGACAAAAGGCAACTGTTTTGTGAGACCATAGAGTATTACGCTGCGATGGTCAGGCAACGGCGCAGGGAGATACTGGCATCGGCACCTTCTCTACGACAAGGTATAGTTTGCTTTTTGCAAGAGATAATAGATCTAGCTGTACATGAAGGTTATCCAGGAGGTTGCTTTTTTACCAATACGGCTACGGCATTGGTTACAGCTGACCAAGAGACACGTGAGATAATACGGGGCAGCGCCGAAAAGATGGAAGACGAGCTGACTGCTTTCATTGCAAAGTGGCAAGACCGTGGTGAACTTGCTGCTGGGCGAGATGTTCGGTCTTTGGCTAGGTTCTTCGTGGCTTTAGCTACTGGCATGAATGTAGATGCCAGACGACGTTGTAACCGCGGTGTTTTGGAAGATATGGCCAAGGAGGCACTAACAGTTTTGAACTGAGGGTATTTATAGGCATCGATTTTTTGAATCGATGCCTAGATATAAAATAATTTTGGACTAAACAGTACGAAAGGGGATGGTGGCATGGAAGAAAAAATTCTGGAGGAAATTCGTCGGTTCGTAGCGACGAGTCTGGGAAATCGGCATGAGGAAACGGGTTTGATATATTTTTCAGAACCTCTAGTGGGTTATGCATCTTGGGATGATCCCTTGTTCAAGGAGTACAAGAATAGTATTGGCGAGTTTCATCTTACGCCACGCGAAATCTTCGCAGCTACTTTGGATGATAACAGGGTAGCAGTCGGAACAGTAATCTGTTGGGTCTTGCCTATCAGCGAACTAGCAAGACAAAGTAACCGTTTGCAGGAGCAGTGGCCTGGACGGGAGTGGGCTCTAACTCGATATTTTGGTGAAGAATTTAATTGCGAACTTCGTCGTCATATGGTTGAGTATCTTACTGGACTTGGCTATCAGGCGGTAGCGCCAACACTATCAGGCGTATTTCAGTGTTTTTCAGAGACACCAGTAGGCATTGCCTCCAATTGGTCGGAGCGACATGCAGCCTATGCGGCAGGCTTGGGAACTTTCAGTATGAATGATGCATTCATCTCGGAAGCTGGTATGGCTATACGATTAGGATCGGTCATCACCGACCTAAAACTGCTGCCAACTTTACGAAAAGAACAGGATTACCGTGCCAATTGTTTAAATTGTAATGCCTGTATTTCTCGTTGTCCCGTAGGGGCGATTACGATGAGCGGTCATGATAAGATCAAGTGCCGGAATTATTTATTTTGCGAAGAGTCAGTGCAATTGGCTGAAAAATATGGTGGTCAAAGGACATCTGGTTGTGGTCTTTGCCAAACTCGTGTACCCTGTGAATTCAAAAATCCAAGGGGAAAAAACGAAGCAAGATAAGTCAAAGTGGACATTTTAATCATAATTTTACTTATTATTGCATTATATGGTCCTTTTTTCAAGGATTGGCAGGAAAAAACAAAATTTTTAGAGAAAAATAATTTATGAAGACAAAGGGGACGTTTCTTTTTGACAACTTCATAGGAATAGCCTAGAATATCTTCCAGGGACAGGTTGATTGCCTCTGGAAATAGTGAAATACAATGAACAATATATTTGTATAAACCGCGTGAAACAATACATATCAATAGAAGAGTTCTTTTTTAGCACACAACATAAAAAGCCAATTCCTTTATAGTAAGGGAATTGGCTTTTGGATTTTAACTATTAATCCTGTCTTGTGCGGGGGCAGGTCACCTTCCACCTATATTTTGGTAGATTTGGTTGTTAGGATAAAGAGCCACTATTTTCGCTTCGGGTCATCGGATTGTCCAACGAGATAGTCAATAGATACGTCAAAATGATCAGCGATAGCCGCTAGTTTTTCAATTGAAGGCAGATTGCTACCACTCGCAAATTGGCTGATAGCTGGACGACTTACACCAATCGCATTTCCTAAAGCCTGTTTGGAGGTTTGATTCTTTTTCATAAGTAAATTTAAACGTTCAATAAAAAGTTCTTTTTTAAACATAGAAAAACCTCTTGACCGTAAGTTGCACTTACGTTATACTGTTAATATAGTAAGTAATACTTACCATATTAAATAACTCATTAATTGTATATTTGCGGTACAGATATATAACTACATATGTATTTCATTATAACTCATATCCAACTATAGTTCATAGTTGATTTTATAAAATACTCTAAAAAACATATAAAAGTTGGTAAACCATATTTGTATGGCTATATATAGTCTAATCAGATCAATAACATAAATGGCGTATTCGTAAAGCTTGTCAAAACAAGATTACACGGAGTACATGGCTAAGGACAATCGATTAAGGGCATAGCAGGAGTTCATTTTAAATACTAAGGAGAGGAATATCGTGAAAAAAGAAAGCCTTTTTGAAAGTGCAATGGATTCTATGGAGGATATTAGTCTTAACATACCACTACAGCAAATATCAAATGACTATTATTATTCCAATATAGCGGCTAAAGAATATGAAGAGGAATTACGTGCAGCATTGCCCCCAAATTTACACCTCATTTTAAGCAGGTTAGCCGACAAAAACAATGAAAGGGAAGCAGCGAGTATGGCTGTTAGTTACCGACAAGGTTTTTCTGACTCGATACGATTTATTATGCAGGCATTGTCCTGGGAACCATCAAGGCGGTAAGAAATTGTGTGGCGAAGTCTGTAACAGTAGAATCGGTAAATAGGTACCGCCCCTATCCTCAAAATGTTGAGGGTAGGGGCGGTTTTTTTAGGAAAACTCTAAAGATTGTCACATATGATACTAGGTAAGCTGCGTCATTCCAGTCAACTTACCGAGTGGCAGGATGGTATCTGCTGTAATGTATAGCACCTATCGTAAAAGTGCATACTTTTGTATTGAAAGAATAACATATATCATGAGAGAAACGACCATACTTATAGTACGATGATGTACAATGCCTGTAATTACAATTAAAGGATCTAAAGTAAGGTTTTATGCAGATAATAACTAAGAGGTGAAAAGTATGAAAAAAAGTTTGGGTGCTAAAACATTGCTCTATCCTGCACCTATTCTAGTCGTATGTACCTATGATAAGGAAGGAAATCCTAATGCGATGACTGCTGCTTGGGGAGGTATTTGCTGCTCAGCTCCCCCTTGTGTTGCCGTTTCACTACGCAAAGCAACGTATTCGTATGATAACCTAATGCTCAAAAAGGCATTCACAATTAATATTCCTTCAGAAAACTATGCAAAAGAAGCTGATTACTTTGGCATAGCCTCCAGACATAAGGAGGATAAATTTGCTAAGACTGGCCTTACAGCGGTAAAAAGTGATATTGTTGATGCTCCTTACATCAGGGAATTTCCAATTAATTTGGAGTGTAAAGTTATCCAGGTTATTGAGCTTGGCCTGCATACCCAGTTTATAGGTGAAGTGATGGATGTCAAAATGGATGAGAGTATACAAGAAAAAGGCGGTCAGCCGGTTATTGAACAAATAAAACCTTTAATTTTTGCTGCTGACAGTGGCCATTACTATGGTGTAGGAAAACAAGTCGCTCAGGCCTTTTCTATTGGAAAAGACTATTGAAAAGGAAAAATAGAAAAGTGGTTTATTAATAGAATAAGAACAATAAGGTATTATCCCCTTTAGGTTGACCGTGTAAAAAAGGCCATTGATAGAATGGACTTACACTAACAATCTGGAGGGGATTTTTTGTGGATAAAAAAGAATAAAAGTTCAAACGTTATGATGGCAGAGAGTTAGAAACTGGTATTGATTTACGTATGCGGCAAGAATGAAGATGTGCTATTATTATTACAGTATGAGAGGGGTTTTAGTGATATGCAATCCGTCTGCCCCAGATACGGCTGATGGTGCAGCTCCTGAAGAAAAGTTATGCTCATTATCGAGAAAATATAAAATAGACTCATTTTATCTGTAAGGAGGGGTTGTAGTGGCAACGCACAGTGAAATCATGAAGCAAGTGTGTACTCATCTGTATGGATTAGTAGTAGTGGATCATAAAGCACGAATCGTTTTTGTAGAAGAAAATTATGCGAAGCTAAAAGGCTGGAAAATGGAAGATATTATAGGGCGATACATCAAGGATGTGGTGGCAACAAGTCGGCTTCCCGCAGTTCTTGAAACAGGGAAACCCATTTTAGGTGAAATATTCTATAGTGAAGGTAAACCTTTGATTTGCAATCGAGTTCCTTTGGCTAAGGACGGTGTCATTATCGGTGCCATGTCCTTCTCAGTTTTTGAAGGGGTTGACAAACTGATCTATTCTGTAGAAGAATTGCGTGGTGAACTGAACTATTACAAAGAGAAACTGAAAAACAATTCTGGAGTAAAGTATTCTTTAGAAAACATTATCGGCTCTAGCGATGCTGTTGCTGCATTGCGGACAATAATAGTAAGAGCTGCATGTGCTAACTCCACTGTCTTGATTCAGGGCGAAACGGGTACGGGCAAGGAGTTAGTTGCTCACGCTTTGCATCAGGAAAGCCGGCGATCCCATCATCCTTTTGTTAAGCTCAATTGTGCAGCCATTCCTAATGAACTTATTGAATCGGAGTTGTTTGGTTACGATGAGGGGGCTTTTACTGGAGCGCGCCGGGCGGGAAAAAAGGGCAAATTTGAGATAGCGGAGAAAGGTACATTATTCCTGGATGAAGTCAGCCAATTGTCGTTGGCCGCCCAGGCCAAATTGCTTCGTGCCTTACAAGAAAAGGAAATCGAGCGAGTTGGGGGAACGGCTCCCATATCCGTTAACATCAGAATTGTGGCAGCTACTAATGATGATTTGGAAGACCTGGTCAAGCAGGGGACTTTTCGATCTGATTTATATTATCGACTGAATGTCATTCCTATTAAGATTGCGCCGCTTCGAGAGCGAAAAACAGATATACCGCTGCTCATAGAAAATTTCATAGAGCGATATGGAGACCAGGCGGGGTTAGGAAAAGTGGCTATTGCTCCTGAGGCTGTGAAAATTTTAATGGCGTATGAATGGCCAGGAAATATTCGAGAACTAGAACATGCTATCGAAAGGGCGGTTAATCACTGCAATTCTAGTTTTCTTGAGCCGATTCATTTTCAATGGTTACTACCTAAGATCCAGAAACAAGGGAAGTTCACTGCTGGTCGAGGAATTCAGGAGGCGAAAGCGGCTATCGAAAAAGAGGTTATTTTGGACGCGCTGCAATCGACGCAGGGGAATAAAAAGAAGGCTGCGGAACTACTGGGTATTGCTCGGCCACTGCTTTACCAAAAAATCCGTCGTCTCGGCATTCAGTAAGGGAATCCTATATCATATTAAAAAGCACAGAAAACGGGGTAAATCGATACTTACCCCGTTTTCTGTGCTTTTTATTTTTTGTGTCAAATGTAAGTAAAGAATGACAGTGTAAGTTTACGATTACATACAGTCCTCTATCCTCTGGGTGATAGATTATTATAGCAATATTCATTGATTTCAGAATAATTGTGTAATTACATACTGACACTTGGGTATTTAAAATGAAAGTCGAAAGTCTAGCGAAACCCATTGATTTGCGCCAAAGAGCACAATGCCTGCGTTGTTTTTTAACGTTGGCATGCTGATTGCATATATAGCAAGGTAGTTCTGATAAAAGAAATATATAGCGAACGTGAATCAGTATATCAAAATCAGAAACAGATTTATATCAAGGAGGAGTTTACATGGCAAAGCAAAGCAAAACCATTATAACCGCAGCAGTTACAGGAGCAACCCATACCCCAAGTTTAAGTGCTTATTTTCCTTTTACACCGGAACAAATCATTAAGGATGCGGTAGAGGCTCATAAGGCTGGAGCCGCAGTCGTTCATGTTCATGCTAGAGATCCAAAGGATGGTAGTCCAACCCCTGATATAAATATTATGAGGGAAATCGTTACTTCCATCAAACAGCAGTGTAATGCAGTCGTTTGTATTACCACTGGCGGAGCAGTTTGGATGTCTTCAGAACAACGTCTTGCTGCTGCAGTGGAGTTGAAACCGGAGTTAGCTTCCTGTAACGCAGGATCGGTAAACTTTGTGTTTGCTGATCTCGCGGCAAAGATAAAAAACCCAAAATTCGACTGGGAAATTCCTTACCTCAAGCGCACGAATGAACTGGTGTTTACCAACACTTTCACAGGATTGGAGTATTATCTGAACACCATGAATGAACACGGAATGCGCCCTGAGTTTGAGGTATACGACGTAGGAATGATTAATAACATCGCCTATTTTAAGGAAAAAGGGCTGCTTACGGGACCAGTTTATCTACAATTTGTAATGGGGATCTTAGGCGGAATTCCTGCGACTGTGGATAATCTCGTCTATTTGGCCAAAACAGCTCGTGAACAAATCGGAGACTTTGTTTGGTCCTGCGCGGCAGCGGGGAAGGCTCAATTTCCAATAGTTACTGCTGCTTTGACAATGGGGGGGAACGCACGGGTCGGATTGGAAGATAATATTTATTTGAAACCAGGAGTTTTGGCGAAATCCAGCGCTGAACAAGTAATTCAGATTAAAGAAATCGCAGAAAGGCTCGGATTGGAAATTGCCAATTCTGATGAGGCTCGACAAATCCTTAATCTCAAGGGTATAGAAAATGTTAATTATTAATTAAGAATGGAGGGTATTAATATGAGAACAGCTATTTTAGGAGCAGGGGCACTGGGGATTATCATTGGTGCTTTGATGACTAAGAACGGTAAGCAAGTTGAGCTGATTGATTCTTTTAAAGAAAATGTTAATGCACTGAATGCGAATGGCGCCACGGTTACTGGTAATCTTGAACTTCATCAGCCGGTAAAGGCAATCACGCCTGAGGAAATGACAGGAACGTATGATCTTATCCTTTTATTAACAAAACAAACAGCTAATGCGACAGCGTTACCCAAGCTGCTGCCTTATTTACACAAAGATAGTATTGTATGTACGCTACAAAACGGGGTTCCTGAAGATTTGGTAGCTTCGTACGTTGGAAAGGAACGAACCATTGGTGGCGCAGTTGGATTCGGTGCTACTTGGCTTAAGCCAGGTGTGTCCGAGCTTACTTCGACCCTAGAAGCGGTGGAAAAATTTGCTTTTGAGATCGGCGAAATTGATGGGGTCCTGCGCCCGCGATTGGAAGAAGTGAAAGAGACTCTTAGTGCAGCTGGCGGGACAACCATTTTAACCAACCTGATGGGCATCCGCTATACCAAATTGCTGATGAATTCTACGTTTAGCGGTATGTCTGCTGCTCTAAACGGTACTTTCAGCGACGTTCTGGCTAATCCTAAGGCTATGGTCTGCGTTGCCCATATTGCAGACGAGGTTATCAAGGTATGTCACGTTCTGGGATACCGTATGGTGGAGATGCAGGGCGCTGATATGGAATTCCTAGAGCTAAGTAGTAAGGCTGATATTCCATCCAAAATGGATTTTTACAAAAAAGTGTGGGGTCGGCATAATAACAAAGCAAGTATGCTCCAAGACTTGGAAAAGGGAAACAAGACTGAGATTGACTATATCAATGGTGTTGTATGCCTGGGAGGGCAAAAATGCGGGGTACCAACTCCCTTTAATGACATGGTCGTCAAGTTGGTAAAAGAAGCAGAAGCCAGAGGCGGCGTAAATGATTTCAATTATCTTGAGCGGTTCAATGAAATTATCGAAAGTGCAAAATAAGTTTCGCTAAAAAAATGAAATATAGGGAGGCAATCTACTGTGGAAGTATTTGGGATATTGCTCAGTTTGTTTTTGCTGATGTTCATGGCGTACAGGGGTTTTTCCGTCATTCTATTTGCACCGATTTTCGCACTCCTGGCAGCTGCAAGCCAAGGTTTTTCAGTGATGCCCTCATACACTGAGTTATTCATGGCGAAGGCAGTAGTTTATGTAAAGTCATTTTTCCCTATCTTTATGCTGGGGGCCGTTTTTGGAAAACTCATGGAGGGAACAGGTTTCGCCAAGGCGATAGCTTATAAGATACTGCAAATCGTAGGAAAAGATCGCGCTATCTTAGCGGTAGTAATTGCAGGTGGTGTATTGGCCTATGGCGGGGTAAGCCTCTTCGTCATTGTATTCGTTATCTATCCTTTCGCCGCGGCGCTTTTCAAGGAAGCTGGTGTTCCCAAACGATTGATACCAGGAATTATTGTATTAGGTGGATGTACTTATACCATGGATGCTCTGCCAGGTACGCCCCAAATACAAAATATTATCCCGGCAAATTTTTTTGGTACGAATGTCTACGCTGCACCTTTGTTGGGTATTATCGGGTCAATAATGATTTTTGCTGGTGGTATGTATTATTTTCAATGGCGTCTTAAAAAAGCCCATGCCGCTGGAGAATTTTACGGCGAAGGTCATATCCTAGAGCCAGACGAAGCCGATACTAGTGCTCTCCCCGACTGGAGACTGGCGATGTTACCACTGCTTGCCGTATTGTCTATAAACTTTATTATGACTAACGTCTATCAATGGAATCCAAACATTCTGGCACCGTTTCTTGATATGAAATTACCACTGGTAGCCCCTGCTGTTAAGAATGTTTTAGCAATCTGGTCGTTGATTATCGCTGTTGTAATTGGAATTATCTTAGCAATTGGCTTAGGTTACCGCAACTTGCCCAAGGGGGGTTTGGCAACTGCTTTAAATGCAGGGGCTATCGGATCACTTTTGGCAATTATGAACACCGCTTCTGAGGTTGGCTATGGTAATGTTATTGCCTCGTTACCTGGTTTTAAGTCCATCGCTGATGCACTCTTAGGTATCCATTTAGGCGGCACGCCGTTAATGTCCGAAGCTGTGACCATAACCACATTAGCTGGTATTACTGGTTCTGCATCGGGAGGGATGTCCATCGCTCTTGATTTGATGGCCAAAGATTGGCTGACCTGGGCAAATGCTATAGGTATGTCCCCAGAGGTTCTTCATCGTGTTGCGGCTATGGCCTCGGGCGGGATGGATAGTATGCCGCATAATGGCGCAGTGATTACCATTATTGCAGTATGTGGTTTGACGCATAAACAATCATATGGGGATATCGCTGCAATCGTTGGCATTAAAACGGTAGCCGCTTTTGCTGTTATTTTTATCCATTTGGTGACAGGTATTATATAAGAAAGATTTTTTGGCAGAAAAAGCCGGAGCAGCCGACTTTTTCTGCCAAAATAAAATTGGAGGCAATGTATGTCTAAAATTACGACGATTGAACAAGCACTTGAATTTGTGCAGGAAAATATGACTGTTATGATCGGTGGCTTCCTTGGAGCGGGGACGCCCGAACGCTTGATAGATGCACTGGTTAACAAAGGGACGAAAAATCTGACTTGCATTGCGAATGATACGGCTATGCCCGATAAAGGTATCGGCAAACTTGTGGTTAGCCGACAACTAAAGAAGGCAGTGGTCTCTCATATCGGAACTAATCCCGAAACAGGGAGGCAGATGAATACTGGAGAACTTGAGGTGGAACTGATTCCCCAAGGTACTCTAGCTGAGCAGATTCGTGCCGGTGGCGCCGGATTAGGTGGCATACTCACGCCAACGGGTCTTGGAACGATTGTCGCCGAGGGTAAGGAGGTTATAACAGTAGACGGGAGAGAATTTCTACTGGAAAAACCATTGAAAGCTGATGTGGCACTGATTAAGGCACATACTGCCGATACAGCTGGGAACCTGATATTTTACCGTTCAGCCCGCAACTTTAACCCCTTGATGGCGATGGCAGCCAAAGTGGTTATCGTTGAGGCTGAAAACATTGTAGAAAAAGGTCAGATTGATCCGGATCAAGTGATGACGCCGGGCATATTTGTTGATTGGATTATCAAGGGGTAATGGGGGATATAAACATGGATGCAAAAACGATTATAGCGAAGCGGGTAGCTCAGGAGTTTGAGGATGGGTATGTTGTGAACCTTGGCATAGGGATACCCACGTTGGCAGCTGATTTTCTGCCAACTGGTATTAGCGTTATTCTTCAGTCAGAGAATGGTTTTTTAGGGCTGGCTCCTTTGGACGGGCCAGTTGCCGATGTGGATCTGGTGAATGCTGGCGGCAAGGCAGTTTCCATTATCCCTGGCGGAGCGGTATTTGACAGTGCCATGTCGTTTGCCATCATTCGGGGCGGGCACGTGGATATGACTGTTCTGGGGGCATTAGAAGTTGATCAGGAAGGAAATCTCGCCAACTGGATGGTGCCAGGGAAATTGGTGCCGGGTATGGGCGGAGCTATGGATCTGGTATCGGGAGCCAAGAAGGTCATCGTCGCTATGGAGCATACTACAAAAGACGGGAGCCCCAAAATATTAAAAAAATGTACTCTTCCCTTAACTGGTAAAGGCGTTGTTAATTTTATTATTACCAACTTGTGTGTATTTGAAGTAACTCCGACAGGCTTACTTCTTCTAGAAACTGCACCGGGGGTTACGGTAGATGAAGTGAGGACCAATACTGTGGCCGAATTTGTGATAGGGCCTCGAATGTGCATCATGCCAATCGTTTAAGCCACAAAAACAGGAATAAAAAAATTCTTTTTTACCTCTGGGAAAATATGCTATACTAATTATGCAGGATGCTCGGGGGACGGTTAGCCCCTTCCTTTTTAGGGAAGGGGGTGGTAAGATGACTATTTATGAAGCATTGACATTTGCTGTCGCATTTGCCACGCTCATGGTATTGGTCACGACCAAAAAGAAATAACCGCCCCTGCTCAAAAGCGGCGGTTATTTCTCAATAACTAACGTTTGGGCTAACCGTTTTCCGGTTAGACAGCCTGTGGGGGCTGGCGTGTTAGCGCACGTCAGTCCTTTTCTTATATTATACCCACAGATTGAAAATTATGCAACCGGCCAGGAAAAAAATCCTGTGTATAAGGAAATAATTAAAGTCACTATTTATTGTTTTTGATAAATAGTGGCTTTTTTGCTTGTGTGGGATTTATAAACAGTGGGGTCGAATTATCTTCTTGTAAGGGGTTCAGTGACATTTTGATATCTCTCCATCAGCGATAATAATTGTTCTGCCATATATTCTGATGAATAGGGCATTGAATTTGTAATCCACCATTCAATTACACCGATGGTTGCCGAAGCAAAATATTGTACCATGATTTCCCTATTCACATCTGTATTGATGCCATTCATATCAAGTTGTTCTTCAACACTCTTTACCATCAAAGCATGTAATCGGTTTCTAAAGGCTGTAATACTCTTACTCATTAGCATTTTTGAATAGAAAAAAGCATTTTGCTCTAGATAATTAAATGTTCTACAAAGCGAATCTTTACCAGAAATATTGTTATCATTGCCTTTTGGCTGACAATTTTCAAATAATTTATTTAAATGATTCTCTATGCATTGATTTAATAAATCAAAAATGTCTACATAGTGCGAATATACAGTTCCCCGATTTACATTTGCCAATTCTGCAATTTCGTTAATCGTAATTTTTTCAAAATCTTTTTCCAACATCAGTTTAGTAAAAGCATCCATAATAGCTTGCTTGGATTTTTCAATACGCCTATCCATAATAAAATTTCTCCTTACTATTGTATAAATGAACATTTTTATCTATTTTGTTTATTAATCAACAGATGTGGCCGTTTTACTCATTGATTTCAGTTAACAGCGTTGCTACTATTATATTAAACAAATGTTCAAAACTCAACATTTGTGGGTTATTTTTATTAAGGAGATGACTACAATGAGCTTAATAACAGTCAACGAAAGGTGTATTAAATGTGGATTTTGCATTAAAGAATGCCCAGTAGATGTTCTACAGATGGGAGAAAAAGGGCCGGAAGAAGTGGCAAGCACCAATTGCAATGCCTGTGGGCATTGTGTTGCAATATGTCCTAATTCTGCAATCGATAACGAGAAAGCACCACTGGCGCTACAAGTTGATGCTAATAATTTTTCTAAGTTAAATCCGCACCAGGCAGAGCATTTTTTAAGATCTCGTCGTTCTATAAGAAATTATCATGACAAGCCTGTATCAAGAGAAATTTTATCAAAATTAGTGAATATCGCTAGACTAGCTCCTACTGCGTCTAATAGTCAGGGTATATCCTATGTTATCGTAGAAAATAAACAATTACTTGAGAAAGCTGCTGAAATCACTATTCAGATGGCAGAACATTCCCCTATAAGGCATTTAATAGAAGCAGCGATTATAGGTTACAGGGAAAAAGGACTTGATTCAGTTTTCCGCGGCGCACCAAATTTAATTATAGCTATTGCAGACAAGGATTTTCCATATGCTAAAAATAATGCTATTTCCTGCTTAACCTATCTAGAGTTATTTGCCCCTTCATTAGGACTTGGAACCTGTTGGGCTGGTATTTTTGAACATTTTGCAGCTATCGAAAATTCACCGCTATCTGATTTATTCAATATTTCAGAAGAAAAAACGGTAGTTGGTGCAGTTATGGTTGGTTATCCTAAGTATCAATATACGAGATTAGTAGATAGAAATTCACTAGATGCTACATTCATAATGTAACGCAGTTCTTTCCTGAAGCAATACTCTGAATTCATAATAGTGACAGTTAGGGGCGTTCCTTTTTTGGGTAACTAAAGTTGCCAAAAGAGGAATGTTCCTAGTGGTGTTTTCCATCTGTATTTTGTGCTATTTTTATAAATTCTTCCATGGCTTTGGTAATATATTTATTTTGTTTATTGTAGAAAAACACGTTGCGGTATGTGTGAGTACTATTTATTTTGTAATATAGCATATTTGAAGAATCATTTGCTTTTTGAGCTAAGGTATCGCTAATAATGGTAATTGCCATGCCGTAACAGGAAACATTATAGGCTGTAGCCAACTGA
The DNA here is from genome assembly GCF_000271485.2 of Pelosinus fermentans DSM 17108. NCBI lineage: Bacteria > Bacillati > Bacillota > Negativicutes > Selenomonadales > Sporomusaceae > Pelosinus > Pelosinus fermentans. The sequence goes on along the minus strand of NZ_AKVN02000001.1, from coordinate 4,074,514 downwards.
TCCAATTCCAAAATAATTTTGGGTGTAATGCCTTGTTCCTGGAAAATTTTATCGGTACGCATTCGCGTGTCGTTTCCAGCCCTTAAGCAAATGAATGGATCATGAGTAAATAAGGATAAAGGCACGGGTTTGGTCGTTGGTTTTAAGTGCATTCCTTGGCGGATATCTTCAATTGATAACTGATATTCTTGAGCGAGACAGTTTGAAGAAAATTCTTGAGGAACGGCTAGAATCAGACATTCGCGGCAAAACAAGTGTTTTTCATAGATGAGTTCATTCAAGGGGTAATTATCAATTACAAAATCAAGTGCGCCGGAAAATAACTGGTCTTCTAAATGAGCACTATTGGCTTCAACTAGATTTACCTTAATCGATGGGTATTTATTGGTGAACTTTGTGATGATTGCCGGAAGAATAAAGGAAGCAAATACATTGCTTGCACCAATAGAAAGGCGCCCTGTTTTTAATTGGTTTAAATTACTGAGATAGTTTTCAAACCGATTTTCAATATCCATAATTTTTTCTACGGATTTTACATATTCGGTGCCGGCTTCTGTTAATTGCACAGGATTACTGCTTCGGTCAAAAATGCAACAGCCGAGGCGTTTTTCAATTTTTTTGATGGAAGCACTTAACGCTGGTTGGCTGATATAGAGATTTTGTGCTGCTTTTGAAAAGCTTTTTTCTTTATATACTTCATAGATATATTCTTTTCCTTTAAACATGACGCCTCCGTACTATAACTAAATGATTATATTATTTATACTGATATATGTATTTGATTCTATTGTAGTTGAAATTTATAATGAAATCAAATAAGGAATCATGGAAGTCATTGTTATAAGCTGGAGGAAAAGTATCATGCAAAAATCAATCGGCATTATTGGCGGCATGGGCTCGTTAGCTACATGCGATTTGTTTAAGAAAATTATAGATATGACGGATGCCAAGTGTGACCAAGAACATATCCATATTTGTATAGATTGTAATACTAATATTCCTGACAGGACAAAAGCCATTTTAGGAGGGGGAAAAGACCCCATTCCCGAAATGGTGAGAAGCGGCGTTAGATTGCAGTCCATGGGGGCAGATGTATTAATAATGCCATGCAATACAGCGCATTATTTTTATGATAAGATTACGCCTTTCTTTGATATTCCACTTTTAAATATGTTGAAAGAAACGGTGCAGGAAATACAAAGAAGAAAAATAAGAAAAATTGGGTTACTGGCAACGGATGGGACTATTAAGTCAAGAGTGTATCATACGGCCTTAGCGGACGCAGGAATCGATTTGGTGATTCCTTCGCCAATAGGGCAGAGGAGTGTAATGGATATTATTTATAATGGGATAAAGGCGTCAAATAGGAATATCAACCTTAATCAATTTTATGGAGCCATTGACGAGCTTTTTGAAAAAGGGGCAGAAATATTGGTATTGGGTTGTACAGAGCTTTCGGTTGCATTTGAACTGTTTCATATTGAAAGACCGTCAATTGACCCCACCTCAGTATTAGCTGCAGCGGCAATCCGTTTTGTTGAGAAGCCGTTATTAACTAAATAAAGAGACAGTTTGCCGATATTGGCAAGCTGTCTCTTTACTTATAAGATGTCGCTAAGATGGGTTGTTGACAATACAAGAGGTTGATTGTTAGTGTCAATAATCTGACGCCTGCATAGAACTGCGACCTGCGCTGAGCGCATAATAGCGGAGCATAAAGAAATGCCTTACATAAACGTTTAGAGAAATAATAAAAAACTTCAAGATGCTGAATGCTAAAGAAACTAAAACAGGGCAATACTATAACAGGCAGCTGTAGCAAATGAATAGGAGGTCATTCGTATGCTTATTGAAGTTGGTTCAAAAGTATCTCTCTATTTTAATACCTGTCATAACGGAACGATAACGAATATAGATGGATCTAAGGTTTTTGTAAGGTTCGATGATAAACCAGATCAGGAAGAAGCGTATTCTATGAATGAATTTCTGAAGATGTTGAAGGTAACGGAAGAATAGAACTAAAGGTACTCTGTAAAAGGGTGCCTTTTTTTGTTTGGTAATATAATTGACACCATAAGGAAGATAAAGGGGATGTTCCTTAAAAAAACAAAATATAAATAACAATACTTTACAGATAACGATTATCATTATATAATAAAAGTAATCAAACAACTACATTTAATCTCTGAAAAGGGATTTTAGATAAGAGATAATGATTATAAGAAAGGATTGATCATTATGAAAACTTGTTACGGCGGATATTGCTATGAACACAAAGAAGACAGGGAATTTAATAGTGTATTATCTTCACCGATGAAGCCATTTTTAATTTCCTTGGCCACTGTACTTGCACTAACTGTGGCGTCAAGCTTTTTGCATCTGTAACTCGTGGTTGTGACGTTGATAAACCAAGGAATTTGGCGAAGTAAGAAAGACAGTGGGGACGCTCCTTTTTTGACAACTTTATGTTGGCAAAGGGAACGTCCCCAACTGTCCTTCAACTGTCCTGTATCAGCGATATAAGCTGGTTCAATCAATGTGTAGATGGTTATACTTTTAGGTAAATACATATTTATAGAAAAAGGAGTATGTTGATATGTTTGCGGATGAAAATGAACATTCTTTTACAGCCATTCAGTGGTTTAATAAAGGGTACGATTATGACATGAAAGAAGATTATGATAATGCCATTTTTGCGTATACTAAGGCGATTGAGTTAAATCCTCACGATCCAGATGCTTACACAAATCGCGGGGTAATTTATGACATCCAAGGTGAATACGACTTAGCGATTATGGATTATACCAAAGCGATTGAGTTAGATCCATTAGATGCGGATGCTTATACTAACCGTGGGGTCATTTATGATAGCAAAGGCGAATACGACTTAGCGATGGTAGATTATACTAAAGCCATTGAATTAAATCCACAAGGTGCAGATTCTTATGCTAATCGCGGAGTTATTTATGATAACAAAGGTGAATATGAATTAGCGATAATGGATTATACTAAAGCAATTGAATTAAACCCACAAGATGCGGATACTTATTTTAACAAGGCCACTATTTGCAGAATGTTAGGACGTAACTCTGAAGCGCTAGATGCCTATAATTTATTTATACGCTATGCACCTGCTGCGGATCCTAATAGGGAAAAAGCTACACAACAAATAAGAGAACTTGGTGGGACGATTTAAATACTGCAAGCCCGCCAAGTCGCAATGAACATTTAAAAAAATTGCAAGAAAATAAATAGATTTTGAAGTTGAGCTATGATTATAATCATGGCTTTATTTTTTGCAACACACGAAGATTTGAAGGATGAACAATTGGTTATTGTAAAAAATTGACCATAATATGAATTGGAATTAAATTTGCAATCTATAATATACTTCAATATAAGAATAAATTTACAATAGTGGTTTTAAGTCCGATAGGATGATTTAAATTTATTTTAAGTGAGGGGTGTTTTCATGCAATCAGGAGAATTTTTGAAACAAATCGTTCTATTTATACTCGTTCCAGAATCAATTGTATCCTTACTATTTTTAGTGGTGTTACTGGGGATCTTTATTTATGGGATTATGAAGTTGAATTTTTTGAAGCAGGAATTTATTGTCCGTCTAGAGACTATTGAGACGGAATATAATAAACAGTCAAAGAAATTAGACCCGAATGTGTTTTTACGTATGAAGCTTCAGGAATTCGAGGCTAGTGAATACAAAATAACGTCCATTCCTAACATTTTGGTTAGTGTTGGGATACTGGCTACATTTCTAGGGCTGGGTATTGCATTAAAACAAGCATCTGAGATATTAAGCAGTGTGGGGACAGTGGAATTATTAAAATTGAATAGCGTTTTGGCGATTATCGCCTTTAAGTTTCAGACATCTGTTTGGGGTTTGACATTATCCATTCTATTTCAGAAATTTGCTATCGATTATTTTGTGACATTGAAACAAGAGTATCAGCAAAGAGCATTGGAAACGTTATATGCTAATAAAAAGACAGGAATTGAAGATTTATTGGAAAAGCAAAGTTTACTGTTAGAGGCACAATTAAAAGAAATACAGCATTTTAATCATTCGGTTGGATCATTAGAACAAAGCTCAAGTAGTTTTGCCAAGAGTGCGATTGGTTTTATTCAAACAACAGATTCGCTTAAGCATGTTGTGAATACCTTTAACCTGACGACAGCAGAAAGCTTGAATATCATTGAGGAACGCCTTGAGAGTGTTTTCAAAGAGCAATTAGAAAAGATTAATGTAATAAATGAAGCAACTCTCACTACACACCAGCAGGCTGGAAAAATGTTGCAGATTCGATTGAACCATATGGAAAGCGCCACTGAAAATCAGTTGGCAGCAATGTATAAGCAGGTAGACAATCTAATGGTAGAAACAAGAAACATTCTTGTGGAAAACATAAATAAAATGAATAATCAAATGTTATCTGGCATGGTTAAAATCGCAAACCAAACAACCATCGTCAATGAACAATCCATGGAGGTGCAACAAGACAGTATCCGCATCATTAAAGACGCATTGCAAGGAAATACGATTCAAATCAATAGAATGCTGGATCATGTGGACTCCAATTTAAATCATACGATAAATAGTACGGTAGAAAGCTTAAATAAGATGCAAGCTGAGACGGGAAGCGATATCAAGGTTGCATTGGGGAAAGTAAATGAGGATATTAGAAGATGCCTGGATGGCGCAAGTACTGGTATCGATAAGTTTACTGGGGCGATAGATGGGCTAGATCAAAACATTAATCATTCTTTTCTTAGTGTAGGTCGGCAATTAACAAAATTAGATGACTATACGAACCATTTTAGTAGTACTAATCACGCAGTATATGAGACAATTGGTAAATTAGAAAGGGAAATAAAAGGTATCGCGGCTGCTTTGGAAAAATTAGCGATAATAGAGCCAAAATTACCGGTCATACATGTTAGTGGAAGCCATAGCTTAGAAACAAGTCCCAAGTTACGGTGGTCTAATAATTTGATCTCTATTGAGGAAAATCGGCTAGATACAGCAAGCAATAAAAAAGCTGATTTTGTGGTAATAAAAGATGAGAGTTGAAAAAAATCCCTGGATACCCATCGCTGATTTATTATCAAGTGTTGTATTGGTATTGCTCTTACTATTTGTTATGGCGGTTATTGTACCGCGTTTTACCCAAGAAGCTCAAAAGAGAGAAGCCATTGTCCAATTACAAAGTGCACTCCATGATTATGAAGTTAATGGGTTAGTAAAATTGGATATGGAAAGTGGAATGTTGGAATTTACGGATATTACCTTTGATAAAGGGAGTGCGCTGCTAAATGACAAATCGATTCCTGCCATTAAAGAAGTTGCTAGTGTATTAGTCGCGAATATGGATAAGAATCCTCAAATGCAAATTCTTATTGAAGGTCATACTGATCCTACTGTTGTTACCGCAACGGTTAATAAAGGTGGTTATTTTGAGAATAATATACAACTTTCAGCATTAAGAGCCTCAAATGTACGGGGATATTTGCTTCAATCCATGGGAGAGGGATATGTAAATCGAATTGGCATTGCTGGCTATGGAGAAACCCGATTGAAAAATAATGTGGACAAAATGGCCAGTGAAAATCGGCGGGTTGAAGTTCGTATGTTATGGGCCGAGTAGCTTAGATGGAAAGTGGCAATAGCAATCATTCGTGAGCGCTAGTATTGAAAGTTAAACTTATTGGATAAGGCTGCCTAGATACGCCCCCAGCACTTCTCTAAATGCTGGGGTCATATCTAGGCAGCTTTATCTAATGAGCGTTTAATAGAATGGTACTGGAAAAGATAAATATATGAAAATATCGACAAATCTATATCTTTAGATAGATGCTTCTTTTGGAGTTTTATATTATGATTAAATAGGATAATTTTAATGTATAATTGCCCTTCAAAATCAAATGAGAAAAGAGGAATATTGGATGATAAAAATGAACAGCAAGCAACTTATGAATATTTTTCTAGCAGCCTTTGTACTCTTCAGTATAATCACCATTACTACTAATACCAGCACTGCTTATGCTGCTGCATCTCCAGTTGGAATAGTAAACTATCAACTTCTAGTTGAACAGCATCCCGATTCAGCAAAAGCCCAAACAGCGATGAACGATGCTGCTGAGCAAGCAAAAACCAACTTTGACACAAAATCAGTTAATATGAACGATCAAGAAAAACAATCATATTATGAGCAGCTACAACGAGGACTTCAAATTAAGCAGCAGAATCTTTTAGAAGCTATTCAAAATAAAGTAAACGATGCTGTTAAGGCCGTGGCGAAGTCGAAAGGTTTAACTATTGTCGTAGACACAGGAGCTGCAGTTTATGGCGAACAGGATATAACAGATGATGTAATGAAAAAGATCGTGGCAAAATAAAAAGCGTTATCCAACGAATCAAGAGGTCAACGGTCATAAACCGCTGATCTCTCTGTTTTTGCAGAATTAAAGGAGGCACTGATTTTTTGTAGTGAAGGCCGATTAAACCTCCCTTCGAGAGGGAGGTGACGGTAGAATAGTCACCTTGTGACTGTGTGTATTCGTGGAAGGAGGAGTGTTATTATGGCAGCGGATAAGAAAAAACAAGAATTCCATGCGACAAAAGATGGCTGGATTGTAGATGGTAAGAAGTACTCCAAAGAACAGCCGCCGCCGGAAGTGGTGCAGGAATTGGCAAAAGCAATTCAGGGACTGCTGAAAAAAGATTTACATTAAGAAATGGGACAAGGGATGTTTCTAAAAATGAAAGAACTCCTGCCAAAAAATTTATGATTGGCAGAAGTTCTTTTGTACATTCTATTGTAAATTTTTATTGTTTTCTTTGAGATATTTTTGTTTGAAGTAACGTCCGCGAATTTCTAGAATATCACAGGTACCATCATCAACGATACGAACATAGCCTTTTCCAATAAATTTTAACTCATTTTCTTCGCCAGGTGCCTGTACTTCTTCCCACTTAAACCGTCGTTCTTCGTTTGTGCCTGGGTTTTCGACAAAGATTTCTTCATCCAGATTTGGTTTTTCGTCACCACTGCAAGGCGCAAAACTCTCTTTGAGTTTACGGATGAAAATCTCACAATATTGATCGGGAATATCTAATGCACCTTCTTCATCGCCGTTGACATCATCAATGATGAGAAAAAGAGCATTACCAAAGATAATTTGATCTTGGTCAGGTTCAGGGAAACGACGATTTGCAGTCAGTTGTAGAGGAACTGCCATATCGTTGATAAAAATGTGTAAGGATAGGCCTTCACCGACTTCGAACAAGCGAGAACTAATGAAATTTCCACCTAATACAATAGACATTTCTTCAAGTTGTTTATCAATCGCCGTTGATAGTTTGTAGACAGCAGGATCTTTACCTACTTCCATAATGATTGCATTTAATGTTGTCATTGTTTGCTCCTCATATCATTTTGGTTTTATTTACTTGCAAAAGGCAGTTCTTCAAATGATTATAATTGTAGATAATTTTACTTCACTCGTCAAGCAGTATAAAGTTTATTCTTAGAGGCAGTATTAATACTGTCCTTTTCTGATGCCCTTATGGATTAGCATTGCAAGTAACTGAAGGTTTTAAAAGTGATTTTAAAAAATGATGCAATAAATGAAAGATAGTTTCGTCATAAGAGTAGTAGCAGAAAAAAGGGGGATTTTATAATATGGTTGATTCTAAGGTAGTGGAGGCATTTGATCTTATGTGGGGGAACTTTCCTGAGCCGGTTATGCTGGTGCATAAAAGCAGGGAAATACTGGCGGTGAATGAAGCCTGTCGTAATCTTGGCGGCGTAGCAGGTGCTAAATGTTCAGACAACGGTTCTCCTGAGCAGCATAGAGGTTGTCTGGCCAACAAGGCACTAGCAACACAGAAGACTACGTACTCCAAAAACAAATCAGGTGAAAAAGAAATTATTGGTTATTGGATGCCCTTGACAGGATATCCAGAAATTTATGTTCATTTTGGTATTGGTACAACGATTGATTACAATAACTTGCCGCAATAGCTGTAATGAGTAACAGCTAAGGTATGTAAGGAACCTGTGAAATAAATACGTAAAAAGTTTTTAATCGTATTTGAAGTAATAATTTACAACAAGATAAATAACCGCTAAAAAATAGACATGCAATCCTAAGCGATTGCATGTCTATTCTATTGCTTCAGAATCTCCACAAAGCCCTGATCTCCATCCACCCGTATCGTTTCGCCATCTTTAATGAGCGTTGTGGCATCATCAACTCCTACTACTGCCGGAATACCATATTCCCGGGCGACAACAGCACCGTGGGTCATTAATCCTCCAACCTCAGTGACGATGGCTTTAGCCGATTGGAATAAGGGGGTCCAGCCCGGATCTGTTTGGGGCGAAACCAGAATCTCTCCTTCATGCAGCACAGCATTTTCCGGCCTTAGTATAATCCGAGCGATGCCTTCAGCAGTACCAGCGGAAACAGGACTGCCAATCAGCGTACCCTCAGGAACATTCTTTCTGTCAGGAGGAACAATGATTATTTCACCTTCACTGGTCATTATGCGGGGCGGTTTTAAATTTTGATGCCATTGATACTGTTCTTTACGTTTTGCAATCAAATCAGCTGCATTACCGCTAAAATCGTCCTGGCTCATTTGTATCAGTTCTTCTAAACTTAGGAAATAGGCGTCTTGAGCCTGCTCCAGTCTCCCCATTGTAACAAGTTCATTGACTTCGGCCATAATTACTTTTTGGCATTCGTCTAAAATTACGCTCATTAAATATTTGTGATGTTCCCGAAGTCCACCCATATAGCGAAATACAGCAATTAACCGAGTTGCCAGTTTTAAATTGAAACGATTGTCTTTCACATGGCTTAGAATACGCAGGATGGCTTCATCCGCTTCCTTTTTTCCTTCGGCAAACCGCTGGCGGTGTTCACCTGGCTTTACACTTCGCATATGGCTGAATATGGCAGACAGTAACTGCGTTGGCCTTTCACGCCAGCGGGGATTTGTCAGATCAATTTCACCTGGGCATCTCATGCCGTATTGATCAATAAATTTTTCAAAGGCGTGTCTAAAGGTATTACCTCCAGCAACTTGAGCAAGTCCGGTATAGAATGTTTGATCATCAGCCGTTTTTAAATACTCTGCTACCTCGGGAAGTTTTCGCAGTAGATCTGCCAAATCACCAAGCTGCAGGCCCAGCTCGGTAGTAACATTGCCGGGAAGGGATTTATTTAACGTATGCAGCTCTGCAGCATCTCCCATCCAGCGGATAAGCAGCTTTTCCAGCAGCTTATTGGCAAGCACACCAGGTACAACATAGGGGATAATCTCCTGGATAATGTCCATTAGCATACCGTCTAGTTGCTGTTGAACGACTTTTAGCCGTTCGGCACCTTGCACGCTGCTGAGCGCTTGCCTAGTTTGCTGCATTTTTTCCTGCATGAAGGTTTCAATTCTAGGTTTAGCCAGACGGGGATCACCAGTACGCAGAATCTTCCAGGCCTTTTTTAGAATGGGAGCTGCTATTTTGCACGCAGTACCTGGAGTATTTGAGTGAAGGTTTCCTGCGAAAATTCCTGGTCGTTTGACGACAGAATGCAGGGAACGGCTCATAGCCTCGTCTGCTAATTTTAATAATTTTGGAAAGAAGATGCGCACTATTTTAGACAGCAGAAAATCCGTAAGATCAATATAGATTCTGCTGCCCGCCTCGACAAATACCTGTGGGGGAAATGCCGTGCGTAATACGGATCTGCCTAATGGCTTTATCGCATTCGGCATCATTTGAATATGACCAAAGGACAGCAGCACCCGCAGCGGTTGTTCGGGAATTTCCGGCAAAGGATATAACGTAGTAATGGGGCGGCTCTGGACGATAAAGAAATTCTCTTTTACCATACAAAATTCAATGTCCTGGGGTGTACCGTAGTGCTGCTGAATTTGTTTTCCTAATGCAGCAAGATCGATAATTTGCTGATCGGTCAGAGCTTGCTGCCCTTGCTGTGCCTCTGGCAGCTCTTGGGTAATTGTACCACCTTCGGGTAAAGAATAAATGGCTACTTTCTTTTGTGATATCTTCTTGTAAATGATACGATCATTTTTTACTTTGTATAAATCAGCCGACACTAAACCGGAAACAAGAGCTTCCCCTAAGCCAAAGCTCGCATCAATGGAAACAACACTACGATTTCCATTAACAGGATCGGCAGTGAACAATATTCCTGAAATATCAGGCATGACCATTTGCTGCACAACGATTGATAAATAGACTTCAGAGTGATCGAAAGCGTTCTTGGCTCGATAGGCAATGGCCCGATCTGTGAATAAAGAAGCCCAGCCTTTACGGACATGCTGCAAAAGTTCATCCTGACCTTTGATGTTTAAATACGTATCCTGCTGACCAGCAAAGGACGCATTGGGTAAATCCTCGGCCGTTGCACTGGAACGAACTGCATACGCATGATTCGCTCCCTGCTTCGTCCAGGCCTGTATGATTTCGTCCCTAATTTGCGTGGGTATCGCCAACTGCTGTAAATGTGTCCGAATTTGTTCTCCCAATTCCCTAATGAGGTTTAAGTCGGTGGGGTCGATAGCCTTCAGCGCAGCAAACAACGTATCCATTTTCGGACTTGTTGCGATAAAATCTCGATAAGCGTAAGTCGTTACGCAAAATCCATCGGGTACGGGAAAACCTGCTTTGGTCAGTTCCCCCAGGTTCGCTCCTTTACCGCCAACATAAGGCAGACTTAAATGATCGATTTGTTCAAAAAAAAGTACATACGGTGTCATTAGCAATGCTCCTTGCATATCCTTATCGGTTATATTCAATACAAGTATCTTATCCGCTGGCTTTCTTAACTATTCATTGCTGTTTGCAGGATTCGTTTTCACTCTTCACTAAGCAAGACTGACCCCATTTGTTCGAATTTATTAACGAATATAAGAACCTATTTCCTGAGAACGTACGCAACAACTACTGAGTCAAAAGAGGGAATCTTTAAGCCCGGGATTGTCACATCTTTTTGCTGCGCCACCAATAATTAGTACTTTTTTACTCAAAGTAATAACCTCCTGAGCTTTATGATTTATGCATGTTCCTATCATAAACCAAGAAAATCACTTTAAGAAAGCAACTATGTCTTTGACTAATTGATTTACTTTTTCTTTTTCCTCTGGTGGTATGCTGTCGGAGATGAGACATTCGGCAGCATTGTTTTCTAAAATAAATATTCCTATCTTTTCTATTGAAGAACGTATAGCCAATAGCTGCAGAAGAACATCCTTACAAGGAGCATTTTCACCAACCATACGCTCAATTCCAGCAACATGGCCTTTAACATTACGTAATCGGTTCAGTACTTCTTTTTGGGTGCTAGTATTTGGCATGATATCACCTCCGTGGTGCCCCTATGGGAGGGGGGCGTAAATTTATTTTGCATGAAACGGTAAGTTATGTCAAGGGGGTGGAGTAAAATGGATGTACAATACAATTATGTTATGAAAAGACGGCAAACAAATTGCCAAAAGAGCAATAATAGAATTATTTCATAAGTTTTATAAAAGATGGATATACAAATTAAATAGAAAAATATATAATATCATTATACCCCTCCCCTGGGGGGCGAGGAGGAGATTGATGCAAGTGATTTGGAAAAAGTATGGGTTCAGCATTCTATTACTATATCTTTCTGTGGGCTTTTTCGTCTGGCCAGTTCTCGGAGTGGTTGCGCTAATCTGTATGTTAGCACCTGTAGTTGTAGCATTATATAGGGACAGGGAATGGTGTGGATCTTATTGTCCTAGAGGAAGTCTTTGGGATAACGTTTTCACTAAAATAAATTCTCGTAAGCACGTCCCGCAATGGGCTAAATCAACTTGGTTTCGAAGCTTCATGTTATTGGTTATTTTTATCGTCTTTGGGGGTCAGATGTACTATGCATGGCCAAACTTAGATGCCATTGGTTTAGTGTTCCTCAGAATTATTTTAATCACCACTCTTTTTGGAGGGGCTCTTGCGTTACTATATAGCCCACGTACCTGGTGTAATTTTTGCCCGATGGGAACCTTAGCATCCTGGGTTTCAGCCGGTAAAAAGCCCATGTCAGTGGCGAATACCTGCGTAAGTTGTAAGTTATGCGCGAAAGAATGTCCTATGCAGCTTGAACCCTATAAAGCAAAAGGATCACAGTTTATCGATTCAGATTGCATTAAATGTGAAGAATGCATTCATGTTTGTCCTAAGAAATCTCTGTCATTTGAAAAGAATTTAGTTGTTAAAAATTTTTAAATTCTTACTTAGAAGGGATGGTATACACATGTCTCATAAATTTTCAGTAAAAGATAAAAAAAAATTGGATAATCCTGAAAGAAGAAAACTATTGCCTCCAGAAGCTACGTTAGAAAAACTACAGTTGTACAAGGAAGATATTGTAGCAGATGTGGGCTGTGGAATCGGATATTTTAGTATTCCTGCCGCTCTTATCGTTGGCGAAATAGGAAAAATCTATGCAATGGATATTTCCACTGAGATGCTGAGTGAAGTACATGTAAGAGCAACGGAGAATAATGTAGGCAATATTGAAATAGTTAAAACCGTTGAAAATAGCTTAATAGTTGATGATGAAAGTGTTACCTATGCGTTTATTTGCAATGTACTTCATGAGACCAATGATTTAAGCAGCTTTTTGCAGGAAGTAAAAAGGATCTTAGCATGGGATGGCAAAGTGGCAATTATAGAATGGAAGAAACAGGAGAGTCATATGGGTCCTCCCATTAGCCATAGAATTGCGGAAGCGGAACTTATTGAAACACTAAAACATATGGAGTTTCAAGATATCAGTAAAATAGATCTTGGTGACGAGTTTTATGGAATCATAGGGAAAAAACAGAGGGAATAAAACAGTTGTTATATAGTATTCTAAAATATAGTAGGAGGAGGTAGCACAATGATTACATTCATTCCCAAGGGAGTATGTTCGAAGAAAATTGAATTTGAAGTGGAAAATGGCAGGATAAAAAATGTGAAATTTGATGGCGGTTGTATGGGAAATCTCAATGCTATCAGCAAATTGATTGAGGGAATGCCGGTGGACGAGGTGATTCAAAAATTCAAAGGAAATCTTTGTCGTAATCAAACTTCTTGCACTGATCAATTGGCAAGGGCCCTGGAAGAACTACAGAATAAATCATAGATAATAAAATGGGAGGGAAGAGTATGAAAAAAATTGTAATCATTGGTGGTGTTGCTGCTGGGCTGAAGGCGGCTGCTAAAGCCAGACGCTGTGATCCAAAAGCCAGCATTATAGTGCTGGAAAGAGGAGAACTTATTTCCTACGGTGCCTGTGGCATGCCCTATTATGTAAGCGGTGACGTAAAGGATATTGATGATTTGATGAAAACCCCGGTGGGGGCAATGCGTAACTCGACATTTTTTAAAAACGTTAAGGATATTACGGTGCTGACGAAAACAGAGGCTACTGCTATTGACAGGGAGGCCAAGACGGTAAAGGTTCAGAAGCGAGTATCAGGGGAAGAAGAGGTAATTCCTTATGACAAACTGGTCATTGCCACTGGAGCATCAGCTATCAAACCACCGCTGGCTGGAGTGGAACTTTCTAATATCTATCAACTTTGGCATCCAGATGATGCAAAAGCTGTACGACAAGGCTTAGAAGGCAATCAGTTCAAGAGTGCTGTTATTATTGGTGCAGGGCTGATTGGTATGGAAATGGCTGAAGCATTGACTAAATGGAAAATCCCAGTTACCGTTGTAGAGATGAAAAACCAAGTATTTCCTGCCTTTTTGGATACTGAAATAGGCGGGATTGTGGGTAAATATGTACAGGATAAAGGTATTACCCTGTTGCTGGATGAAAAAGTTGTACGCTTTACTGGTGATACCTCTGTAGCAGCGGTGGAGACTGACAAGCGTAGTATTCCTGCTGACTTAGTGATATTGGCAATCGGCGCACGTCCCAATGTAGAATTAGCCAAAGCAGCTGGGCTGGTCATAGGTTCAACAGGGGCCATCGTCGTAGACGAAGAAATGCGCACCAGTGATCCCGATATCTATGCTGGCGGTGATTGCGTGGAGAATGTAAATGTAATGTCTGGGAAAAAAGTATTTGCGCCTATGGGTTCGACGGCTAATAAGCACGGCCGGATTATTGGTGAAAACTTGTGCGGTGGGCATCTTAAATTTAAAGGTGTCCTTACTACTGCGGTAGCTCAAATACATAGCCTTAGCGTTGGCAAAACGGGTCTGACAGAGCGAGATACCAAACAGCTTGGATATGACTACATCACCACTATGGTGGCGGGGCATGACAAACCTCATTATATGCCAGGGGCAAAACTAATTACTGTAAAATTGATCGTTGATGCTAACACTAGTAAAGTACTGGGAATGCAAGCAGTCGGTGAAGGCGACGTATCTAAACGGATAGACGTTGTGGCAACAGTGCTAACGCTAGGTGGAAGTATTGAGGATTTGTTTGATATTGATCTATCGTATGCTCCACCTTATAATTCTCCTATTGATAACGTAGTAGTGGCTGCCAATACCCTTATGAATAAACTGGCAGGCAAGTTCAAGGGTATCTCATCTCTGGAAGCCAAAGAAAAAATGACGTCTGGTGATACGGTCTTTCTTGATGTACGTAGTCCAGAAGAATGCAAGCAGATACGTTTGGCTGATTACGAAAATATTACATATATTCCCTTAGGACAACTGCGTAGCCGATTAGTTGAACTGAATAAAAATGATGAAATTATAGCTTTTTGCAAAATAAGTTTACGAGGCTATGAAGCAGAAGGTATTTTGGAAGGCGTGGGATTTGAGAACGTCAAGGTATTGGAAGGTGGCATTGTATCTTGGCCCTTTGTCTGTGATAAAAAAAATGATTGTTGATGTAGAATAATAAAAAGATGGCAGGCGCATGTTTGATACTTATAGTTGTCAAACATGCGCCTGCCATCTTTTTATTGAATGCATTATATTTCTTTTATGAATGATTCATTTTACAACGGATTTTCTATAAAAGATATTATGGATATTCCAGAGTCAGTCCGACGGTTGTTTCACAAAGGTTACCTAGTTGTGCCAAAGCAATGCGTGAAGGCTGATCTGTGCAGTGGCAGGCATACAGCTTTCTGACATTCGTTTGGCGTAGATAGGTAATGGTACCATTAAGTTGTTCGATTGATGGTTTTCGTAGGTGCAGTCCGCCGATGATGGATAGCACTCGATCATCTTGACAAATTTCTTTAGCCTGCTCCACGATATTGCATATGCCCGAATGGGAGCAGCCTGTGATAATGACAAGCCCTTGGCTTGATTTGTAGGCGAGCGCAGTATCGTCTTCCATGGAGTCATTGACAGCAATGCCGTTTTTGATAATTTGGCCAATCGTGTGATTTCCTTCATATGGGAATTTACGTTCTATTTCACCTAAGAAAACGAGTTGCTTGCTAATCCACAATGGAGTCTTACTCTTGTGGATCGTAAAGGAGCTCATCAGTTCTTCTTCTGATACATTGCAACCCATGTTTTTGCCGTCCTTTGTCCGGTGACTAAAGGACAATGGATGGGTTAATAATATAGGCTTAGAGCTATGAGGCGTGTCGGCAGTGAAGTACAAATGGAGTAGGTGTTTGAGGCCCCAAGTATGGTCATAATGACCATGGGATAATATGATGTAATCTGCTTCCCGTAAATTAATGCCAAGTTTATGGGCATTCTCCATAAATAGAGCAGAACAGCCAGTGTCAAATAAAATTTTAGTTGATTGATCTTCAATGTAGAGGGAAAAACCAGATTCAGCTTTCAGGTCTCGCATATTGGCTGTATTATCAATGAGGATAGTAAGTCGCATAAAGTAAGACCTCCTTTTGGTGATCAGCGAGTGCAATAATAAATGGCTTCATGCAGAGTAAGATGTACTTTAGATAAAGGCGCATCTAGAATGATGGAATATCGTTCTAGATGCGTCTGAAAGACTTACTTAATGACTGCCGCAGTCATGACCGTGAGCGTCATGGTCGCAGGCGTTGCCAGAGTCGACAAGTTCGCCGCGCAGATAGAGGGCAACCAAGTTTTCAGGAGTATCCGATGGGGCACCACACGAGACTTTTACGCCACGTTCTTTTAAAATGACCTGGGCCGCTTCACCCATGCCGCCGACTAAAATGTCAGTACATCCTAGATCAGCCACCCAGTTAGGAATGACACCAGGAGCATGAGGAGGTGGGGTCAAAGTTTCATGTTTGATAACGTTACCATTATCGATAGTCATAATGGCGAATTCTTGGCAATGACCAAAATGGGTAGCAAGTTTACCTCCAGCTAATGGAATCGCAATTTTCATAGTTGAATCAGCACCTTTCTTTTTATTGGGAAGTTGGTTAATAATTTGTTCGACAATCCCTTGCAGTTTTTCTTTGCTAGGATTGTTCAAACTATCAATGGATTGACCAGCATCGCCAGCAGTGACCACGCTAGGATCAATGGGTAGGCGACCTAGGAATGGAATATTCACAGCCGTTGCCAATTTTTCGCCACCACCGCTTTTGAAGATGGCATGTAGGCTATTGCAAGAGGGGCATACGAATCCACTCATATTTTCAATTAGACCTAAAATTGGCATATTTACCTTTTGACAGAACTGAATAGACTTGCGTACATCTGCCAGCGAAATTTCTTGAGGAGTTGTTACGATAACAGCTTGGCAGTCAATTACTGTTTGAGCTACTGTCAAAGGTTCATCGCCAGTTCCGGGTGGACTGTCGATAATGAGGAAATCTAAGGAACCCCAATCTGCATCGCCTAGAAATTGGCGGATAATGCCGATTTTCATTGGACCTCGCCAGATGAGCGGTTCATCTGGGTGATTTAATAATCCTTGGATAGAGATTACCTTTAAATTATCGGTATAAGAATAAGGTTGTATTCGATTGTTAATAATATTTAGTTTTAGGTCAGTAAGTCCTAAAAGACCA
>NZ_AKVN02000001.1:0-187500 GCF_000271485.2 Pelosinus fermentans DSM 17108 | reverse complement strand
CGCCCTTACAGCGGAGCTTTAGTATAACATCTTTGTTTTAGTATGTCAACTTATTTTTTCTTATCTCTTTTTTTATCTTGCTGCCCTCGCGAGCTACTTTAGAAGTATATCATAATCATTTATTATCGTCAACTAGTAATTATAATGAATATTATCTTTCATAATATAAGACGATTTTCGATTCTTTATCTAGTGATTGTATTCTGCGTAAGAGTAATCACCACGTTCAAAACTCTTTAATTAAAATTCTCTTTCTTTACTCCCTCTAATAAAATGATCTATGCTATAATATTGACAATTACTCTAGATATTCCACCTCTGACAGACAAATAGTCGATATCGAAGTAATGCATTGTATAAATCAAAATAATAAAAAGGTGATAATAATAGTGAAGCTAAAATTCTTAACTTTCAGTATTCTTATGTTTTTAATACTATTCACCAATAGTTGTAAAAGTAATACAACTCCCTTTATTGATTTTAGCCAACCATCAGAATTTGTCTCCTTACAGAATAACAGTAATCCCGATGAACGTCCTCTTCTTATTGCTCTAGCCTCTGTTTTTTCTCCTCATGAGACAATCACATATTACCGACAAATCGCTGACTATGTTTCTAAGAAAACAGGACGCCAAACCATTCTCGTACAGCGCAAAACCTATGCAGAGGTGAATATGCTTCTGGCAAATGGTGATGTTGATATTGCCTTTTTATCCACTGGAGCCTATAGTTCTTACCGGGGTATGAATGAGATTGAACTATTTGTTATGGCAGAACATGAAGGGCATTCTTTATATACGCCAGAAATTATTGTACATAGAGACAGCAATATTTACACAATTAGCGACCTGCAAGATAAAGTCTTTGCCTTTACTGATCCTCTTAGCTATTCTGGTCATATGGTTATGGAAGAATATTTGAGACAGAGAAACACTGATCCTGAAAAATTTTTTAAACGATATTTTTATACCTATAGTCATGATAAATCGATTTGGGCAGTAGCCACAAAGGTTACGGATGGGGCTAGCTTTGATAGTCAAATTTATGAATATGCAAAACTTAAAACTCCTGAACTTGCAGCAAAAGTGCGTATCATTGCTTCCATGCCTTCTGTACCAACAGGCCCTGTTGTGATTAGTAAACGCATGAATATACAGCAAAAGGAGCAATTACGCCACATTTTCCTTACTATGCATGAAGATCCTGATACACTGGCTGCCATGCAGCATTTAGTCATAGATAAATTTGTTTTTCCCACACCTGAACTTTATGAACCTTTGCGTAAATTATATGATAGGACAAATACATTCTTATGAAATGGCTGCGACAATTAAGTATTTATTATAAAATCAACGGCATAATTATTAGTATGCTGCTCTTATTAAGTATTATTATTGGTTTTATTATGATGGATACCACGGCAAAGCTGCTTGACCAGCAAATTGAAAAACGTGGTGCTGAAATGGCTGCCTATGTTGCAGCTCTTAGTAGTAACGACATTTTATTAGATGATAATTATGCTTTATTTGACCGTATTAACCAAACTAAGAACAATACAGAAGATGTTCGCTATATTCTAATTACAGATTCTGCTGGCAGAATTTTAGCTCATACTTTTGCTGGCAATTTACCCAAGGGATTACCAATCAAGCTTTCTCTTTATCCTAGGAACGAAGATGGATATCAGACAATGAAGTTTAGCAGCAATGAGGGTCCGATACGAGAAGTGATCGTTCCTGTGGAAAATGGAGCCATTGGTTACGTTCGAGTAGGTATGTCCGAAAAAAGTACACAGCAATTACTCTCTCTTAAATTATATGAATTTTTCATTACTACACTCCTGGTTTGCTTATTAGCTGCTATGGGCTCTACATATTTAGCCTATCTTATTATTCATCCCATGCGTAATTTAACCAAAGCCGCCCAGCAAATTCAACAAGGTAATTTTTATGTCCAAACTGAAATCAAAACAGAAGATGAAGTTGGCCGCTTAGCCGGAGTATTCAATGAAATGATTGAAAGTTTAAAAGAAAAGGATTTTGAAAATAACCGCCTGCTAAAAGAATTACGCGCCAAAGAAGAGATACGTACTGTATTATTAAATAAACTTTTTACGATTCAAGAAGACGAGCGGAAACGGATTTCTCGTGAACTCCATGATGAAACCAGCCAATCCATGGCTTCCTTACTTGCCTATATGAAAGTGCTGTTATCAAAATTGACTGACGAAAACCAGCGTGTATTACTGCTTGATGCTCGGAATGTAGCGATTAATGTATTAGGCGGCTTACGAAAAATGGCAGTTGAACTTCGTCCACCAGTATTAGATGATTTAGGAATCGTAGCAGCAATGGATAAGTATATAACCAATTTCAGCAACCAACAGGGTCTTAGAGTATCTTTCTTTCCACCGGATGAAAAGTTAATTATCAATAATCAAATTGCTTTGACCTTATATCGTATTCTGCAAGAAAGCTTAACGAATATATCTAAACATGCCTATGCTACAAGCGTGAATATCACCCTTGAACAAGATACAGGTTCTATCATATTGCGTATTGATGATAATGGCCTTGGCATTCGTTCAGGAGCCATAGAAGCAGCTCGTCAAAAAAACCGTTTAGGGATATATGGTATGAAAGAGCGAGTTGAACTATTAGGAGGTAACTTTACCTTCCATTCCCTTAGTGGACAAGGTACAACAATTACGGTAATCATACCTATAACATGTTTGGAGTGATGAAGAATGAAATCTAAAATTAAAATCATTTTAGCCGATGATCATGCTGTCTTAAGAGCCGGCTTAAAGCTATTGCTTAATAATGAATCTGATTTTATTGTAATCGGTGAAGCCTCTGACGGTGAAAAGGTCCTCACCCTTCTAGAAAAAATAGCTGCAGATGTGCTGATTATTGATTTATCTATGCCGAATATGGGCGGACTTGAATGTATAAAGGAAATTAAGAGCCGGGGATATTCGATCAAAATTTTAGTGCTCACCATGTATGAAGATGAACAATACATAAAGGAAGCCATGCGTTCTGGCGCTCTAGGCTATGTAGAAAAACATGCTGTTGATACCGAATTATTTATTGCGGTAAAGGCGGTCCATATGGGACAGCGCTATTTAAATCCTCATAACTCTCAGTTACTATTAAATAGTCTTTTAACAAATACGCCTAAAGAAAATGCAGATAATCCTTATACTCTATTAAGTCCTCGTGAGCGAGAAGTTTTAAAATATATGGTTAGAGGATATTCAATGAGTCAAACAGGCAAAATGCTCTGTCTTAGTGTTAAAACAGTGGACACCTACAAAACACGTATGATGGAGAAGCTAGGATTAACTAAGAAAAGTCAATTAGTGGACTATGCACTCAAATATGATTTATTACCAGCAAAAAGCGAGTAGGGGAAAACCCTACTCGCTTTTTTTTGCTGCTGCTCTCCTTGGGATTAAGAATCTTCTTGCCTAACTAATCGTATTTTTTCTCTCTTATGTTGCTGTAAGATAAATTCTTACAGCAATTTTTATGTTTTTCCTACTTCAGAATCAGATGTTTTACGGATACCAGAATTGTCATTATAGTGTGATAATTTAGATGAGATTATTTCCTATATTATAGATAAGGGGAGCGTGATATGGAAAAATAATCAATCTAGAATGTAGTTAAATTAAAGAAAGAAGGGATGCAAAATGTTCGAAGGAATCATTAAGTTTTTCACAACAGGGAAAGATCGGCCTTTGATGAGCGGCGATCAGAGTCAAATCGCGGCGGCTTTCAATAAGCTACGCTGGCAGGTTTTTACATCAATTACCTTGGGGTATGCATTATTCTACGTTTTACGACTTAACTTCTCCGTAATTAAGAAACCATTAATGGCAGCAGGAGTATTAAATGCTCAGCAGCTTGGTATTATGGGCTCCGTATTTTTTATCACCTATGGTATTGGTAAATTTACCAACAGCTTCTTAGCTGACAGAATGAATATTAAACGTTTCTTTGCATTGGGACTTTTTCTCTCATCTATTATTACCGTAATTATGGGATTTTGTAATGAATACTTGCCGTTAGTTGTTTTATGGGGAATTAATGGGTGGTTCCAGTCCTTTGGTGCAGGTCCTTGCATTGTTGCTTTAAATCAATGGTTTAGTAATAAGGAACGCGGCACTTATTATGGTATTTGGTTTACCAGTCATAATCTTGGCGCAGCCTTCACTTACATGGCAACTGCAGCTCTCGTAGGAGCTTATAGCTGGCGGGCAGGTTTTATTATGCCAGGTATTGTTTGTGCCGTCGGTTCTATTTTTATTTATTTCTTTATGTCTGACCGACCTGAGACTCGTGGTTTACCAAATGTTGCAGACTTTAAAAATGATCATGCGGCAATTGTTGAAAAAGATAAATCTGTCGGCAGTCTGCAATGGGAAGTAGTGAAACGTCCTGCAGTTTGGATACTTGGTCTTTCTAGCTGCTTCTGCTATATCGCACGGTATGCGATCGAAAGCTGGGGTATCATTTATCTGACGGAAGCAAAAGGCTATACAACAATGGGCGCTAGCGGTGTCTTGTCCATTATGCAGTTTGCTGGAATTTTTGGTGCTCTGACTTGTGGTCTTGTATCAGATAAGTTTTTTAATCACAAACGCAATTTACCTTGCTTAATTTATGGTGCTTTATATGCTGCGGCAATTGCAGCCTTTGTGTGGGCGCCTGCTAACAGATGGATTGATTTGAGCAGCATGGCGGTATATGGCTTTACAATGGGAGCTTTAGTTTGCTATCTCGGTGGTCTTATGGCTGTTGATATTTGTCCTAAACGTGCCACAGGTGCGGCAATGGGAATGATCGGTCTCTTAAGCTACGGCGGAGCCGCAGCACAGGAAGCGATCAGCGGCTATTTGATTAATTCACATATGACCATTGTAAACGGCAAAAAAATCTATGATTTTACTCTTGCTGCTGATTTTTGGGTAGCGTCGGCTGTAATATCAATGATACTGGCGGCTTGTGTTTGGAATGCCAAAGTAAAAGATTAGTGATAAATTAAAAACGACAGGCTAGTTTAATATAACTAGTCTGTCGTTTTTTTTATGCTTAATTTCAATTTTAACGATTAATCAATATCTGCCTTCTTTTCCACAGCAGCTAGAGCCACAACTTTATCATTTTCACCGGTTTTCATCAATTTAACACCTTGAGTATTTCGGCTAATTACAGATATGGTGTCAATATCAATGCGTATAACAATACCTTCACTGCTGATTAACATCAATTCCTGACCAGGACGCACTACCTTAATGCCTACAACCTGACCTGTTTTTTCCGTTACTTTTGTGTTAATGACACCTTTGCCACCACGTTTTTGATTTCGATAACTATCGACTGGGGTACGTTTTCCATAACCTTCAGCAGTTACAGTCAATACTTCGCCTTCTTGTTTTAAGGTATCCATACCAACTACACTATCACCTTCATGGAGACGAATACCTCTCACACCTCGGGCGGTACGTCCCATATCGCGAACATCGGTTTCAGGGAAGTAAATAGCAAGTCCATCCTGGGTTCCCATAAGAACATACTGCTCACCATTTGTCAGCTTAACACCAATCAAATCATCATCTTCATCTAACGTTATCGCTATCAAACCTGTTTTTCTTGCAGTATCAAAATCCATTAATTCGGTTTTCTTAACAATACCTTTTGCAGTCGCCATAAATAAATAGCGCGTATTCGTAAAGGCTTTAATTGGAATCACAGCGGTGATTCTTTCTTGCCCTTCTAACGGCAATAGATTGATAATGGATGTACCTTTGGAGGTACGGCTTGCTTCAGGTATTTCATAACCTTTCAGTCGATATACCCGCCCTCGATTAGTGAAGAACAAAATATTATGATGTGTTGTCGTCACAAATAAATGTTCTACAAAATCTTCTTCTTTCGTTCCCATACCAGCGACACCACGTCCGCCTCGTTTTTGATTCCGATAGGTATCAACCGGAAGACGTTTTACATAGCTAGAACGAGTCAACGTAAGTACAATATCTTCCTCAGCAATTAAATCCTCTATTGCCAATTTAGATAAATCATCTGTGATAATTGTGCGGCGATCATCACCAAAACGTTTTCGAACATCCATTAATTCTTCTTTAATAATATTCAGCACTTTTTGATCATCAGCCAAAACAGACTCCAGCCATTCAATAGTTTCTAATAGATCTTTATATTCATTTTCAATTTTTTCTCGTTCCAGACCAGTTAAGCGCTGCAGACGCAAATCTAAAATGGCCTGGGCTTGTTTGTCGCTCAAATCAAAACCTTCGATTAAGGCTGCGCGGGCAACATCGACAGTTTTAGATTGTCTAATTGCTGTTATAACCGCATCAATGTGGTCAAGAGCAATTTTCAATCCTTCCAAAATATGAGCCCTGGCTTTTGCTTTTGCTAACTCATATGTAGTACGGCGAACAATCACTATTTTTTGATGTTCCAGATAATAATACAACATTTCTCGCAGGTTCAGTACTCTTGGCCGACCTTCAACTAAGGCCAGCATAATAATACCAAAAGTATCTTGCAGCTGCGTATGTTTATACAATTGATTCAAAATAACATCCGCATTGATATCACGTCTTAGCTCAATTACAATACGCATACCATTACGGTCACTCTCATCTCTAAGATCCGTAATACCATCGATGACTTTGTCTCTAACCAAATCCGCAATTTTTTCAATCAGAGTGGCTTTATTAACCTGATAAGGTATTTCCGTAACAATAATCCTAGGCTTGCCATTGGCCATTTTATCCACACGAGCCTGTGCACGCATTTTGACTACACCGCGGCCAGTGGTATAAGCAGAATAAATGCCTTCTTTACCTAATATCAAACCTCTAGTAGGAAAATCTGGCCCTTTAACAGCCGTCATCAATTCAGGAATGGTGACCTCTGCATTATCAATCATCATAATCAAAGCATCAATAACTTCTCTTAAATTATGAGGAGGAATATTAGTAGCCATACCTACTGCAATACCTGACGAACCATTTACCAAAAGGTTAGGAACCTTAGCTGGGAGCACGGCTGGCTCTTGCATCGATTCATCATAGTTAGGGGTAAAATCTACTGTATCTTTTTCAATATCAGCTACCATTGCCTCTGCAATACGAGACATTCTAACCTCGGTATAACGCATAGCCGCTGCCGAGTCTCCGTCAACAGAACCAAAATTACCATGACCATCTACCATTA
The DNA here is from genome assembly GCF_000271485.2 of Pelosinus fermentans DSM 17108. Lineage (NCBI taxonomy): Bacteria > Bacillati > Bacillota > Negativicutes > Selenomonadales > Sporomusaceae > Pelosinus > Pelosinus fermentans. Next base: position 180,247 of record NZ_AKVN02000001.1, on the reverse strand, counting down.
AATAACGGGTAGAAAAATCTTGAGCTAAACGTACGATAGCCTGATATACAGAACTATCACCATGAGGGTGATACTTACCAAGTACTTCACCGACAATACGTGCTGATTTCTTATAAGGCTTATTCGATGCCATCCCTGCTTCATGCATAGCATAGAGAATACGACGATGTACAGGCTTCAGTCCATCACGTACATCGGGCAATGCCCGCATGGTGATAACACTCATGGCATAATCAATATAAGAACCTTTCATTTCCTGTTCAATACTTACAGGCAATACTTTACCTAAACCAAAATCCACATTCTCACCTCAAAAACACAATTTTAAATTGCGATAGTTCCCAGACTTGTCCTTTTTCATACCAATGCAAAACCATACTACTCACAATATTTTATGAGTAGTATGTCAATCACTTGCTTCAACTTCTTATTATACCATATAATTTCCCTATTTTTTTAAAAAATCCTTCTAATCCTTTGAATAACAATACAAAAGCTTCATCGTCACCAAAGATTAACCTTCGCCATATATTATTTGGAGATACCTTCTCTGACCACTCTACCTATAGGAGGCTATATAAATGACGTTGTGCTATGTGTTACTCTTAGGATTTGCTGTAAGTATTGATGGCTTTATTGCTGGTATTTCCTACGGATTAAAAAATATTATTATATCTAAGATTTCTTTATTCATTGTAGGATTAACAACAACATTATGTGTTAGTTTAGCCATGGGAAGTGCTCATATATTAGGAACAATGTTAAATACTAAAATAGCAATACTTATAGGTGCATTATTACTCACCTTCATGGGATTATTCAGTTTATTTCAAGAATATTTTGCTGCAAAAGTTCAATCAGAACCTATAAACTCAGGAGTCCCTTCTCCAAATCTAACCTTTTCCGTTGGTCGTCTTGTAATTAATATCATGGCAAAACCAGAAAAGGCAGATGTTGATCATTCTCAATTCATTAGCTCAACAGAAGCCATACTTCTTGGATTAGCTCTCGGTATTGACAATATGATAGCGATTTTTGCTGCTGCCTTAGTAAATCCCTTACCATTTTATACCCCTATTACCATGGGCTTAATCCAAATCCTTGTTATTACATTTGGGATCTACGCCTCGAAACATTTTCTTTCAGAACAATTCAAAAAAAAAGTTCCCTATTTGCCAGGATTAATCTTAATTCTACTAGGTCTTATTCGATTATATTAAATTTTTTTATATTTCATTATGATCTCAAAAGGGAATTTACAAATTTTATAGAATAACTAAATAAGTTAAATATTTCCATTTGATTGTAGAAAGGATAATAATGTATGGGCACTAATGTAACTGCAAAGGAAAATTTCATAACAGAAATGCCAGACCTGTACACTGAAGTCAATTCTCGGGAAAATCCTCAGCTTCTTCATCTTCAATACCAGCGAATCATACGACAAAATCAGGAAGAGTGTAAGACAATAATCGAGAATTTGCCCCTTATTGTCGCTCGTGTCAATACGAAAAGCCAACATATTTATATCAATCCTGTTATCTTTCAGGATACTGGGCTGTCTCCCCAAGAATTTATTGGTAAAACTTTTCGTGAAGCTGGCATGCCTCATAACTTTTGCATACTATGGGAAGCTTCTTTCTCCTATGCTTTTACTACTGGCAGGGAAGCCTTATTTGAGTCTGACTTCATTAATCAGCAGGGAGAACATTATTATTATCAATGTAGGATCATACCGGAATACAATCAGGAAGGCACCATTAAGTCTGCCCTGTATACCTTGATGAATATTACAGATCATAAAAAACTAGAAGCAAAACTATATCGTCAACACCAAGAATTTCAAGCACTAATTGAAAATACACCTGATATTATTTCCCGAATTGATAAATCCATGCGTATTACTTTTATTAATTCTTCTATCACTCAGCTAACAGGAATACCTGCCAAAGAATATATCAATAAGACTTTGCATGAACTTATCAACTGCGATCCAAATACTCTAAATCTTTGGATAATAAATGTCCAACAAGTTTTTGTAACTAAAAAATCCAATGTGTTTGAATATGAATATCCAGGTCTAAACGGCATTCGATATTTTCATGCCCGTATCGTACCAGAATTCGGAATTGACGGTTCGGTGGAACGTGCTTTATGTACGTCGCGAGACATTACGACTTATACAAATTTAACAACCGAAATGGCTCGTCTCGATCGGTTGAATTTAGTAGGGGAAATGGCAGCTAGTATCGGCCATGAAGTACGAAATCCCATGACCACAGTACGGGGATTTCTCCAAATGATGTCCTTAAAAAAAGAAAATAAAAAAAATAATGTTTTCTTTAATATTATGATTGATGAGCTTGATCGAGCAAACTCTATTATTTCTGAATTTTTATCTTTAGCGAAAGATAAGTCAGTTCACTTAAAAGAGACCAATTTAAATAGCATCATCACAGCTCTTATGCCTTTAATGCAAGCCAATGCCATTGTTGACAATAAAACAATTCACCACGATTTAGCTATAATTCCGAATTTGCAGCTGGATGAAAAAGAAATTCGTCAATTGATACTTAACCTAGTTAACAACGGATTAGATGCAACGGAATCAGGCGGTACAATCTCAATCCAAACCTTTACCTATGATAATACCGTGGCCTTAGCCATACAAGACGAAGGCCACGGTATACCAAAGGACATTATGAAAAAAATTGGTACGCCGTTTTTCACCACGAAAGAAAAAGGTACTGGACTAGGATTGGCAGTTTGTTATAGCATTGCCAATCGACATAATGCCACCATACAGCCAATAACCGGTCCCCATGGCACTACTTTTTATATTTTATTTCCCATTAAAAATAAGGATGTAGTCAAATATCTAACCCCAAATGCCAATCATCTTTAACGCAAGACATCCCATAACTGCTTACTAATTAAGACAACTGACATAAATAAAAACAGTGGGCGCACATAAGCAGCGCCTTTTTTTATGGCTAATCTAGAACCTGCCAATGCACCAAGAATCATGGCGAACCCCATAGGTATAGCATAGTAATAATTAATAGAGTCAAAATAAACAAAAGTAAACACAGCTGCAATATTACTAGCAAAATTTAAAGCTTTCGAATTACCAGCTGCCATTACAAAATCAAATCCAATCATTAAAAAAGCAAAAATAAAAAAAGAACCTGCTCCTGGTCCGAAGAAGCCATCATAAAAACCAATGGAAAAAGCAACTATGCCACTCAAGTATGCTGTCCTTTTACTCATACCGTCATAGGTTGATACATCTCCCCATTCTTTTTTGGTAAAAGTATAAATAGTAACCACTACTAGCATAACAACTACCAATGGTTTTAAAAATTGAGATGGTATTTGCTGAACGGCAATAACACCCAATGCCGATCCAATAAAAGAAAGAGGAAATAAATATTTAATAATTTCAAGGTTGATCTTGCCTGATCGCATAAATGAAATTGTACTCGTAAAACTTCCCATTACACTTGCCATTTTATTAGTGCCCAATGCGATGGTTGGCGGCAATCCTGTAAGCAGTAAAGCCGGTAAAGATATTAATCCTCCTCCACCGACTACAGAATCAATAAATGCAGCGATAAATCCAGCTCCCATTAAAAATAAAATCATATCTACACTAATATTCTCCAAAACATTACCTCCCCAAAAATAAAAAGTGAGATTACATCATTTGATGTTCCCCCACCTTAAAAACCATATCCGCTATCCGATAGAACATTAGCTCCTATTCTTCAATCACTGTAACCTTATTCATAACATCACCTTCAGTGATTAAATCAACAACATCCATACCTTCGATTACTTTACCAAACACAGTATGTACACCATCTAAATGAGGCTGCGGTTCATACACAATGAAAAATTGACTGCCTCCTGTATTAGGTCCACGATGAGCCATGGACAAAGAGCCACGTTCATGAATACGAGGATTATCTTTGGTTTCACAAGGAATTGTATAACCAGGACCACCCGTACCTGTACCATTTGGACAGCCACCTTGAGCCACAAAACCTTTGATTACACGATGAAACGAAATACCATTATAAAAACCTTCTGTAATTAATTTTTCAAAATTAGCTACTGTTTTTGGTGCATCTTTCTCAAATAATTCTATTGTAATTTTACCTTTATCCAATTCGATAATTGCCTTTTTCAAAAAAATTCCCTCACTTTGATCATTTTTTTCTTTATTATTATACCATAGTATTATACACTTTTATATTATATTTAATCTGTAAATCACGAAATACTTTAAATTTTTTAAATTCTTTGCGTTTTATTACAAGCATTTACTGTTATTTTATATTATAATTATAATATAACCTATTCTTAAAAACTATAGTACCCTACTATATAATTTTCTGCACATCTTATAATAAAAAGGAGATCGAAAGATGGATGTACGCCATTTAACTTATTTTATCGAAGTAGCCAGGCACCGTAGTTTTACCAAAGCAGCTCGTTCATTACACATAACACAGCCGTCAATTAGTAAGATGATTAAAATTTTGGAAGATGAATTAGGAACAACCTTATTTTATCGCTCCGCAAAACAAATCGAGTTAACGGATGCAGGCAGAGCTGTTCTCCACCAATCCCAACAAATTGTAACTTCTTTTCAAAACCTGACATCAGAATTAGCCGATGTAATTAACTTAAAAAAGGGTACTCTTGTAATCGGATTGCCTCCAATGGTAGGTGCCAGGTTTTTCCCCAAGATCATTGCTGATTATACGAGGTTATATCCCCAAATCTCTCTGAGTCTAATTGAAGTAGGTTCCAAAAAAGTAGAAGATGGAGTAGAAGATGGCAGCCTGGATATTGGTATGGTGGCATTACCTGTTAATGAGAATAACTTTGAAATGTTTCCTTTCGTCAAAGAGCCTCTGATGCTTATCGTTCATCCTGATCACGAATTAGCAAATCGATCCAATGTAGAGCTTACTGAATTAAAAAATGAATCCTTTATCCTATTGCGGGAAGATTTTACTCTTCATGGTCGTATCGTAAATCGCTGTATTCAAAGTGGCTTTGATCCTAAAATCATCTGTGAAAGCTCCCAATGGGACTTTATCTCTGAAATGGTTGCGATTAATTTAGGGATTGCCATATTACCGCGAACGATTTGCAAGGAACTTGACCCTGCTAAAATCAAAACCGTATCCTTAGCAGAACCCATGGTACCTTGGCATCTGGGAATGATCTGGAAAAAAGATCGCTATCTATCCTTTGCCAGCCGCTCCTGGCTAAAATTAACCAGTCAGTATTTCGGTATTAAATTGGATTTGCCTTAATATAGGGCAAACCTATATATAAATTTTATAAACGAAAATCGTACCTTGTGATAAGGTACGATTTTTTTGAGTTATAAAAGATTTACATCCATTTCTTTCTGCGAAAATATACGATCATACATCCGCTAATAAAGGCCATAAATAATAAAATCACCGGGTAGCCCCATTTCCATTCCAGCTCTGGCATATATTTAAAATTCATCCCATATAAACCTACAATAAAAGTGAGGGGAATAAAAATGGTAGCGATAATTGTTAAAACTTTCATGACTTCATTCGTTTTAAAACTTACATTGGAAAGATAAAGGTCAAGCATCCCCGTAACCATATCCCGATACATTTCAATACTATCAATTACTTGTATCATGTGGTCATATACATCTCTAATATAAATAAGAGTGTCTTTTGTGAATAAGACAGAATCTCCCCGAGACAAAGCATTTATAATTTCTCGCAGAGGCCAGACGGCTTTTCGTACAAATAACATCTCATTTTTTAAGGTATGTATTTCTTTTATAACCTTAGGCTGAGGATGTACAATAATCTTATTTTCTAATACTTCAATTTTATCTCCTAAATATTCAAGAGCAACATAGTAATTATCTACAATACAATCCAGTAAAGCATAAGCAAGGTAGTCTACACCTTTACTTCTTATTTTACCCGTAGTGCCTTTCATTCGTTCTCGAATCTTTGCAAATGTATCATTATCATTTTCTTGAAAAGACAGTATATAATTACTGCCTACAATCAAGCTAACTTGCTCAAAGTCGATATTCTTATTATCATAGCAATGAATCATTTTGACAATAATATACAAGTATTCCTTATTGTCTTCTATTTTAGGACGTTGGTTAGTATTAACGATATCTTCTAATACTAAAGAATGTATCTGAAATGCAGCTCCGATTTTTTCAATCATGCTCACAACATGAATACCGCTGATATGTATCCAACACTTATCTGTGATACTCTCATTCTCTAATAATTCATCAACTTTATCAAATTCTTTCTCATTCCAATGCTCACTACTATAACACAACATTCTTATTTTTACTTTTTCGCTTCGAGTTGAACCGATATGCAAAAGAGTACCGGGAGGAAGACCTACTTTTTTAGTGATCTGCTTATATTGACCTGGCAAACCTACCACCTCATCTATTCTGAATCTGTATTACTAGATTGAGCCGCATCATTAAAATAACGTTCACATACCTGATCATAAGTCATGGTGATATCCCGAGGTTTGCTTCCCATATTCGGACCAATAATTTTCATTTCTTCCATGGTATCAATTAAGCGAGACGCTCTTGTATAGCCAATCCTGAATTTCCTTTGCAGCATAGATGCTGATGCCTGATTCAGCTCCATAATAATGCGCACAGCTTCTTCAAATAACTCATCTTCAAAAAGATTGGAACCAGTTTCTTCTTTCTTTAAATTTTCACAAGCAGTAATTCCTTCCATATATTCCGGAGGCTCTATCTGCTTTTTGATATATTCTGTAAGTTCTTCCACTTCACTATCAGCAATAAACGCACCTTGTACTCTAAGAGGCTTAGACATGCCGATAGGATAAAACAGCATGTCCCCTTTGCCTAGCAGCTTTTCTGCTCCTGCCATATCCAATATGGTTCGGGAATCAATTTGGGATGATACAGCAAAAGCAATTCTAGATGGTACATTCGCTTTGATTAATCCCGTAATTACATCTACAGAGGGTCTCTGTGTTGCTAATACCATGTGAATACCAGCTGCCCGAGCTTTTTGCGCTAAGCGGATAATCGCATCCTCTACATCAACTGGCGAGACCATCATCAAATCTGCCAATTCATCAATAATAATCAAAATATAAGGGATTTTTTCACCACTAGAACCCTCGCCAACCGGGAAACTATCAATTAAGTCATTATATCTGCCGATGTCCCGCACTCCCGCAGCAGCAAACATTTCATAACGCCGCTCCATTTCTTGCACTGCCCAGCGCAAGGCAGATGCAGCTTTTTGTGCATCCGTCACTACAGGTGTTAATAAATGAGGCAGACCATTATAATTCGTCAATTCAACCACTTTAGGATCAATTAAAATCAGGCGTACTTCCTGAGGAGTTGCTTTAAATAATATACTGGTTAACAATGTGTTGATACATACACTCTTGCCAGAGCCTGTTGAACCAGCCACTAATAAATGAGGCATTTTCCCCAAATCAGCTGTCACAGTTTGCCCTGCGATATCCTTGCCTAAAGCCACAACTAATTTTGAGGTTGCTTTCAAAAATTCATTACTTTCTAACACATCCCGCAAAGGAACACTTGCTAGAACTTTATTAGGGACTTCAATACCAATGGCTGCCTTACCTGGAATTGGCGCTTCAATACGCACTCCCGATGCAGCAAGGCTCAAAGCAATATCATCGGCTAAATTAACAATCTTACTTACTTTTACACCAGGAGCAGGTTCTAATTCATAGCGGGTTACAGTAGGTCCTTGGCTAATATGGATCATTTTCGCTTTGACATTAAAACTTTCCAGAGTGCTCTCAAGAATTTTAGCATTATTGGCTACTTCTTTGGCTCGTTTACTATCCCCTTGATTCGTAGATTTTTGTAATATTGATAGTGGCGGCAATACATACCCTGCAACAAAGGTACTCTCTGGTTCTAGAATCGAATGATTATCCTCTATTTTCCCCTTATTATTTTGTTTATGTTTTATTTCAACAACATTCTCTCGTACCTTCTGGACAGGCTCTTCTCTTCTTGCCTTGTAGCTGGCTTCTTCTGCTTCTTCTGCTTCTTGATGAGCAGCCTGTTCTAATAAACTGTCAATTAAAGGTCTTCCAGTAATCGCTGCTATCTCTTCATACTGCTCTTCTTGTTCGTCTTTATTATTTTTTCTTAAAAATTGTCTATCCTTCTCCTGATTATAAAAGCTGCCGACTTTTTCAATTTGTTCATATGCGGTAGTCAATCCCTGCTGCGTTCTTTCTTTAGCCGCTAGGTAGGTTTGATATAATGACCAAGTTGTAGCAATTAAAATACCACATAAACATGAAGCAATTAATATAATAAAAGCACCATAAAATCCAAAAAATTTACGCAGTATAAATAATATCATACCACCAATCAAGCCGCCTCCACTGGCTAAACTTTCTGGAAGTATTTCTCTGTTTTCCAAAATTAAAAAATGATGGGTTAATGCTAACAACGATATATAGAGCAGCGCTAGTCCCCAAAAACGGATACTATACACAATACCTTGATCCTTCTTGATATAAAAGCCACCAATGATGATCATTAATAAAGGAATAACAAAGGCTCCTAATCCAAAAGAGTATTTTAAAAACTTAGATAGATATAACCCAATGGAACCAGTATTAAAATCCAGTAAACTAATAATTGAAATAATCCCTGCTGCCAAAAGAAAGATACCCAATACCTCAGACCGGAGCCTCGGATTAACAATACTTTGATTATTATTTTCTATATCGCTTGTATGACGTTTAGACAAAGTTTACCACCTAATTCTTTTTTTATTTATTCTCGTTGTATTATACCATTCCTATATGGAAATCCACAATTTTTTTAGGAACATATGTTTGTTTTTATTCTATATTTGTCTTTAACGAAACTTTTCTGGTTTATTTTAACTCCATATACTATAATTAAAATTCAATCTATTATCAATGGAGGTCTTTATGAATACCCATTTTATTCTACGTGCTACTATGATTGCCGCTTTATATATAAGCATTACATATGCACTAGCACCCATTTCTTATGGCCCTTTACAATTTCGGCTTAGTGAAGCGCTAACTGTACTGCCCATTCTTTATCCTGAAGCGATCTACGGTTTATTTATCGGCACTTTAATTGCTAATATCTTTGGTGGGCTGGGTGTTTGGGATATATTTGGCGGTAGTCTGGCCACACTCATTGCAGCTTGGCTTACCTATCGATTTAGAAGTACGATCTGGGCATATGTATCCCCAATTATCGTCAATGCATTTATTGTTGGCGGCTATCTTTCTATATTATATGCTATGCCCTTCTGGTTTACAATATTATCCATTGGATTTAGTGAAGCAATTATTGTCTTTGCCATCGGTTATCCTCTTATCCTTGTACTAAAAAAGTATAAATTATAATATGCATAAGCGGCTAGATCTAAAAATTCTAGCCGCTTATGCATATTATAATTTAAAACAGAATGGAACCATAGGGAAAAAATAGATAGGATAAAAAATTTTTGAACCGCGAAGACACGAAGAATAGGAAGAATAAAATGTCCACAATACTTCGTGTCTTTTGCATTTCTTCGCATCTTCGCGTTTCAGCACTTTTTTTATTATCCTTTTTCAAAGCGCTCTAGGATAATTTTATGATCCACTAAGTGTAATTCTTTAATACGGGCTTCTATGGTTTTACGTTCACCAAAAATATTTTCAAGATAGATTTCCCTATCCTTAGGAATAATGGTATCGACTCTTTCTAAGAGTAATTCTTCCACATTTTTATTCATTACATAAACGTTAGCTTCGCACATGTTTTATCCCCTCCTAAATGCTTTTTAATTTCAAGCAGTACACCATCTACTAAATGAGGCAGCGGCTCTGTTTTTAATCCAATAATATCAATATTCCCGCGATATAAGGGTATTAATATCTTTCGCGCCTTACTAGTCGTTATCACTTCTGCCATTTTCGGCGTAAGTTCTCCAAGCATTGAATTTGCCATAATAATACTCAATGATCCTATTATACAATCAATATCCTTACAATTATGTACAATTGCATTTTCTCCGGTAGCACCTTCATTTGCTCCTGCTTTCAGCATAGCTGAAGTTGCCAGTGCATTTGTACCTAACGCCAAAATATCAATTTCCTCTTTAAATTCTTTTCTTATTTTTTCAATAATAACTTTTCCCATACCGCCGCCTTGTCCATCAATCACTACAATGCGCATAAGACTCCTCCTTACAACGTAACCCAAGAACAATTACTTTAAAAGTAGGAAGGCTGATTATCTAATTACAGATAATCGGCCTTCCTTATTTTTACTTACCTATCATGTATCCAAATTTCGTACATCATGGGCATGATCTTCAATGAACTTACGCCTAGGCTCTACCTTATCACCCATGAGAATGGTAAACATCTCATCAGCAGCCATAGCATCCCCTAACTCGACTTGCAGCAGAGTTCTTCCTTCAGGGTTCATGGTAGTTTCCCATAATTGATCAGGATTCATTTCACCAAGACCTTTATAACGCTGTACATTAATATTGTCTTTGCCAATACGAGCTAATAATTTACTCATTTCATCATCACTGTATAAATACCAGCTCTCACGTCCCTTTTTCACTAAATATAAAGGCGGTTGAGCGATATAAATACGACCTGCTTCAATGAGAGGCTTCATATAACGATAAAAAAACGTCAATAACAAGGTACGGATATGAGCACCATCAACATCAGCATCTGTCATGATAATAATTTTGCCATAGCGGCTTTTCTCTAAATCAAAATCTTCTGCAATGCCGTTACCAAAGGCAGTAATCATAACTCTAATTTCGTCACTATTGAGTATCTTATCCAAACGAGCTTTCTCAACATTTAATATTTTACCACGCAAAGGCAATATAGCTTGGAATCGGCGATCCCGTCCTTGTTTGGCTGAACCACCTGCTGAATCGCCTTCAACTAGATAGATTTCTGTCTGCATGGGATCTTTCATTGAGCAATCTGCCAATTTCCCAGGTAAAGAGCTGATCTCCAATGCATTTTTTCTGCGAGTCAATTCTCTGGCCTTACGGGCTGCATCTCTAGCCCGAGCTGACATAACAGATTTCTCAATAATCTTTTTAGTAACCGCTGGATTCTCTTCGAAGAACTCACTTAATTTGTCAGAAACAATACTATCTACAATCCCTCTAACATCACTATTACCTAGCTTTGTTTTGGTTTGTCCTTCAAATTGCGGCTCCTCAATTTTTAAACTAATAACTGCAGTTAGACCTTCCCGAACATCTTCACCACTTAGATTTTCATCATTATCTTTTAATATATTTAATTTACGGGCATAATCATTAACTGTTCTTGTTAATGCAATCTTAAAGCCGCTAAGGTGAGTACCACCTTCTTGAGTATTAATATTATTAACAAAACTAAAAATATTTTCTACATAACTTTCATTATATTGCAGGGCAATCTCCACAACATTAGTATCTCGTTTTCCCACTACAAAAATAGGATTCGTATGCAATACTGTCTTATTTTTATTTAAATGATCCACAAAAGAACAGATACCGCCTTCATAGAAAAAAACTTCATGGGTTTCCGTACGTTCATCGGTTAAATTAATAGTAATTCCTTTGTTCAAAAAGGCTAATTCCCTTAAACGCTGCTTTAAGGTATCGTAACTATACACTAAATCTTCAAAGATTTCAGCATCAGGTTTAAATTTAACTGTGGTCCCTGTTTCTTCTGTATCCCCAACAATCGTTAAAGGCTTAGCAGTATAACCGCGTTCAAAGCCAATTTGATGAATTTTTCCATCCACTTTCACTTCTATATCTAAATATGTACTAAGAGCATTTACTACCGATATGCCTACTCCATGAAGTCCGCCGGAAACTTTATAGCCACCGCCGCCAAATTTACCCCCTGCATGCAGTACTGTTAACACTACCTCTACCGCTGGTTTGCCAGTTTCATGCATACCTACAGGAATACCACGACCATTATCCGACACAATAATACTATTATCTTGGCAAATTGTTACATCTACTTTATCACAATATCCAGCTAACGCTTCATCAATACTATTATCAACCACTTCATAAACCAGATGATGCAATCCTCTGGCTGAAGTACTGCCAATATACATTCCTGGACGTTTACGGACAGCTTCCAAACCCTCTAATACTTGTATTTGTTCCGCTCCATAATTACCATTTCCTAAAACTTCTTCCTCATTACTCATTGCTAACCTCCAACTTAAAATCAACTCATAGAGTGTTATAAAACAAATTTATATAAACAATCTTAAATATTTTCATAGATATGAAAATCAATTGCCCTTTTCTTTAATGTTAAAGATGAAATAGCAGATAGATATACTTTATTCGTAGTAATAATAAAACTCTTGGGATCATTTTCTGAAACATCAAAAACCTTTTTCTCATCGCGCATTTTCTTAATAAATTCTTTATTAATACCTGATCGTTTTGATTTTAGATCAGTAATAGAAATAACATCACGCAAAGGAACGACCATATCGGCTCCCAGGTGTAAAAACATTACTTTTTCCTCCTGAATTTTTCTAAGGTTTTATTGATAATTGCATCATTTACAGCTTCAATCTTAGCTCCTGTAGTTAGCATTATAAAACTCATTATTTTAAATTTATCATTATCTCCTTCTTGGATATCCCGGCTAATGAATGCAGTTAATGTATATTTAGCTTGCTGAAATTCCTCTTCTGTACAAGTAATATGTTCATATAATTCAGCATAACGTATCCATGGTATTTCTTTTAGAGTATTTATAATAGTATACAGTAATTTTTGCTTTTTATTAAGTGTGCAAGCAGTACAATAGGTTTCTTCCGGCGGACATAAAACAGTACAACTGGCACACTGGTGCCAGTTATGCTGTTTTTTTATTTTTTTTAAAGCAAAATCCTTACGCATAATGCGCAATATTTTTTGCTTTAAGTATTTATCACTTATATGATTACTGGTTTCCTGCATAGTTTGTACATCATATTCATCTAATTTAACCTTACTTAATTGATATTTTATATTAGGTATTGCATTTATAGCAGTATCTTCTTCATTCTGGGAATTACTAAAATATCCTGCTTGAAAACGAATATCAAAAATAAGTTTATAGCCAATAAATTGATTTATTTTATCAATAATGCTTTCTTTCATCATGGATAAATGATGAGACCATACAGAACTATTCACACTAACCATTAGCGTTCCTTGCTGAACAGAACGAGCGTATGCATTGGCAGCAATATCATCACCGACGATTTCTGACCAATGTACAATAACAGATTGGTCGTTGTATGGCTTCTGCAAGCCTAAATTTCTGATCGTATTCGATACTATATCTTTCATTTTTTGCATAGCAATCACTCCACTATAGTACCATTTTCTACATGAAAATATTTTCCAAATTCCCAATCTGGAAAATATTTTTCTTCCGTGGCCGTAATGATGGTTTGGACACGATCTTTGATAAAAACTAATAAATGTTCTCGGCGTGTTGCATCCAATTCACTCATCACATCATCCAGTAACAAAATGGGATATTCTCCAGTTTCTGATTTAATAAATTCCAACTCTGCTAATTTTAATGACAAAACTCCTGTACGTTGTTGACCTTGGGAGCCAAATGTTCTTAAATTTATACCATTCACTGTGAGAATTAGATCATCTTTATGAGGTCCGATACTTGTGCTGCCACGCCAAATATCGTTTTGTCGCTGCTGCACAAATTTAGCCTTATATTCTTTTATCAGATTTTCAGCTCCCGTTTCGGTAATTTCATGCTTATGATACACAAGAGTCAAATTCTCTTTACTTGCAGTTATTTTCCGATGCATTAAATTCGCAAGCATAGCTAATTTCTTAACTGCCTCTTGTCTTTTTGTAACGATTTTACTAGCTGCAACAGCTAACTGTTCATCCCAAGCATCTAACATATCAGGTTTATCTTTATTTTCTCTGATTTTTTTTAACAAATTATTTCGTTGGGATACGATGCGATTATATTTTAATAGCTGCTGATAATAGCTTGGATTTGCTTGTGAAATCTCTATATCTAAAAAACGCCTACGCATAGCAGGCATCCCTTTTATTAACATTAAATCTTCAGGAGAAAATAATACAACATTCAGTAAACCAATGAGTTCCCGAGGTTTTATTGCATAATGATTTGATATGATTTCTTTTTTTTGACTGTTGCTCAGCTTCATGACCAAGCTATTTTCAATATTCATGCGGGAAAATTCAATTGTAATACTGCCATCTTCCTGCTGCCAGCGAATCAGCTCAGCATCTACATTCGTACGATGAGAGCGTCCCATTGCGCCATAATAAATAGATTCTAGGATATTGGTCTTTCCTTGTGCATTTTGCCCAATAAATATATTAATCCCTTGGGTAAAATCTAAGGAAAGATTTACATAATTTCGAATGTTTCTCAGAATTATTTTATTAACTTTCATGGTAACACCTTTTATTCAGTCGTTACTTTCCATTTTCCAATATCTGTAATTTCAATTATATCACCAGGTAGTATCTTTTTGCGTCGTTCATGAATTTGGGCACCATTAATAAAGACAAGACCGTCTTCAATCAATAATTTAACTTGTCCACCAGATTCAATAATCCCTGCCCATTTTAAAAATTGATCCAGCTGAATGGTAGCTGTATTTATCCCTATTTCTTCCATTTAGTTTGTCCTCACAGGCGTAATGATATAGTTGTAAGTTTCATCATCAATCGGTTTTATACTTGCAGGACTAAGAGGCGTATTCAAAGAGAATACGAGTTGCTCACTGCTAATATTTTTTAAAATATCCGTAACATACTTTGCATTAAAAGCAATTTCAACTTCATTACCCTGAACGATTGTTGTTACTGTTTCACATGCTTTACCGATATCAGGGTTGTTAGATGTAATAATAACACAATCATTTTTAAAAGCCAATTTAATAATATTATAATCGCCATCTCTTGCTAATAAGGAGACACGTTCTACTGCATCCATAAATGCGTGAGTATCAATTGTGATGGTAGTAGCAAAACTAGGGGGAATTACTTTATTATAGTCGGGAAATTGTCCTTCAATCAGGCGAGAAATAATATAGATATTGTCAAAGGCAAAGGATACTTGATTCTTTTGACAATAAATTGTTACATCCATAGGAACATCAGAAATCATGATGCGTGCTAATTCATTCAATATCTTAGCAGGAATAATCATTTTAATGCTATCTGTATTATGACCAAGATGGTCTTTTTTTATTGCTAAGCGATGGGTATTGGTAGCTACCATATTTACCTCATGCTGATTAATTTCAAGTAAACCGCCAGTAAAAATGGGACGGGATTCATCAGTAGAGCAGGCAAAAACAGTCTTCTTGATCAGTTCTCTTAATATATTATCTTTAACATTTATCACAGTATCGCTCGTTGGCTTTTTTAATACAGGAAATTCTTCTGCTGGCAAGCTTAATAAATTAAATTGAGCTTGATTCGAGGTTATTTGAATGGTTCTGTCTTCCAGACTTGAAGAAATTTCGATCATTTCTCCTGGTAATTTACGAACCAACTCTTGAAAATACCGTCCAGAGATTACTACTGTACCTGGTTCTTCAATTGTAGCTTCAATGATGCAGCTAATGCCAATTTCATAATTTGTTGCTTGTAGTTCTAATTTTTCATCAAAGGCAGACAAATAGATACCTGTCAAAATAGGCATTGGAGTTTTAGTGGCAAGAGCTTTTTGTACTGTTTGTACAGCGTGGTTTAATTGCTCCTTTGTGCAGGAGATTTTCATTTTTAGTCCTCCATTCGGTATATTAATACTAAATAATATATATATTAATAAAATAGTCGTAATAGTAGTAGGGGGTGTAGATATGTTAATAACTCTAAAATTGCCTTATGCACAATAAAAAACGCTTGTTAATAACGTGTCAGTAAGTACTATAGGGGTTATCCACAAATCCACAGCTTTTTACTGTTCATAAATTATCAACAAATAATGTACAGGCTAATCCTGCTGTTACTAACAGAGTTATACACCTATCGCCAAAGAAAGAGTGAATAGTGTGAGTAAAATGGCGCTTTTTGTGACATATAAGCAAATAAAGATATTAAGTATTCTCAATTCGTTTAATTAACTCCTTAATTGTGTTGCTTAATTTAATATCTGCGTTACGTTCACGACTGATTTTGTCATAAGCATGAATCACTGTTGTGTGATCGCGTCCGCCGAACATTTCTCCAAGTCTCGGAAGTGAAGTCTCTGTTAGTTCTCTGGATAAATACATGGCAATCTGTCTGGGGTATGCAACATTGCGGGTCCGTTTTTTAGCCAGTAATTCATCAATTTTTAATTTGAAGTAAGAAGCAATGGTTTCTTGAATCAGCTCTACCGTAATTTGCTTAGGCTTGCCATGAGGGAAAATATCTTTTAATGCTTCTGTTGCCAGATCGATATCAATATTCTGGTTTGTTAGGGAAGCATAAGCCATTACTCTAATTAATGCTCCTTCTAGTTCCCGAATATTATTATCAATACGGCTTGCGATATATACCATAACGTCATTGGATACATTTAAATGTTCCATAATTGCTTTTTTACGTAAAATAGCAATTCGTGTTTCTAAATCTGGAGGTTGAATGTCAGTAATCAGACCCATTTCAAAACGGGATCGCAGTCGGTCTTCTAAAGTTTGAATCTCGCGGGGCGGTCGATCGCTTGACATGATAATCTGTTTATTTGCTTCATGTAATGTATTAAAAGTATGGAAAAATTCTTCCTGAGTATGTTCTTTTTTTGCTAAAAATTGAATATCGTCAACTAAGAGGACGTCAATATTACGATATTTTTGACGAAAACTTTCAGGATTACCATCTCTAATGGAATTAATCAACTCATTGGTGAATTTTTCACTAGAGATATAAAGCAATTTCAAATGTGGATGATTTTTCAAAATACGGTGACCAATGGCGTGCATAAGATGGGTTTTTCCTAGTCCAACACCACCATATACAAAAAAAGGATTATATGCATTGGCTGGTGCTTCGGCAACGGCTAAGGATGCAGCATGGGCTAAACGGTTAGAATTACCAATAACAAAAGTTTCAAAAATATATTTAGGATTTAAGATTGCCATTGATTCTTCTGCTGGATTTTGATTTAAGGAAAAATTTTGGTCGGATTCAGAAGATGGTTTATAGATATGAGGTTGTTTGGCTGTAGACATACTCGTTTGCACAAAGTCAGGTTTTTTGTCAATTTCCGGTTCTAATAGCAGCTGGGATGGGGTAATTACCGGAGTTATTTCTTGGGGTGCAGGAGGAGCAGCTGTTTCATCATCTATATCTAAATTAATAAAAATTATTGTTAAGGGTTTATTCGTAATATATTGGACTGTAGAGGAAATGATAGGAAGATAGCGGGATTCAAGCCATTCTTTAATGATTTGTTTAGGAGTTCCAATTTCTAATGTGGTATCGGTTAGTTTTAGGGGGATGGTGGGTTTTAGCCAAGTATCAATCATTAGCTTTGATAATTCTTGTTCTAATTTTTTTAATACCTGTTCCCATACGATTGTTGCTTGTAGGGTATCGTCCATACATTCAATCCTTTCTGTGCTATACAAATAATATAAAAATTAAAATGCGGTTAGTCATATAAAAAGATAAAACAATAATAGTGAAAATGTTTTATCAAACATAAAATAAAGACTACAAGTTAAAGGATTATTGGAATTATAATCACTCTATCAACAAATTTAATTAACAGTCTAATAAGTTATCCACATACTTATTAACAGATGTGAATAACTTATTTTGAAAAAGAAGGGTTTTAACGAAAAAAAAATACAACAGCAAAATAAAAAGTATTTCGCAGTCTTGTATTCATCAAGTATAATAGAGTTATTAAATGGTGTGGATAAAAGTGTGCATAAAGCTATGTTTTTGTGAATAACTTTTACTTTATGTAGATAAAAATAAGATTAGAAAGAATATGTGGATATCTTGTCATGTTTTATATTATCAAAAACTATATAAGTTATCAACAGATTTTTATCAAATAGGACCTTTTATCTACAAAATTATCCACAATACTCAGAAACTATCAACAAGTATATTTCTTGACACTGAGGGCTTGGCTAGTCTATAATCTTTAGTGTTAAAATATAGGCATTTTAACGTGATATTTTTGGTATTTTAGCAAGGAGGTGTAAATAAATGAAACGTACTTATCAACCAAATAACTTATGGAAAAAAAGAACCCATGGTTTCCGTGAGCGTATGAAAACCAGAGGTGGTCAATTAGTCCTTAAAAGAAGACGTGCTAGAAGCAGAAAGAAGTTATCTGCGTAGTAGGGCGCCAGAACAGGCCTATTTTCCATATGGCGGGATGATAAACTGTGATATATAAGTTATCTAAGCAAGGGATTCTACACAAAAATAAAAATTTCCAAGCTGTATATAAAGCCGGCAAATCATATGCTAATCGAATGATAGTACTTTATGTGCTGTCTACTAATAGTGTTGTTCGTCGAGTAGGATTTGCTGCGGGTAAAAGGTTGGGTGGTGCGGTAGTACGCAATCGTGTAAAACGTCTTTTGCGGGACTCCTATCGTTTAAACCAGCATAAGTTAATTAATGGAATTGATTTGCTATTAGTTGGCAGACAAGCTGCAGTAAGCTCAAATTCTACAGCTGTTCGTAAAGCGTTTATTCATTTGTGTGAAAAGGCAAAAATTTTGGCTAAGTAGGTAGTTGATCATGAAAAAAATAGTTATAATGATGATTAAAGGTTATCGTTTATTTATTTCACCGCTCAAACCGCCTACTTGCCGTTTTGTGCCGACTTGTTCAGAGTATGCATTACAGGCAATTGAGAAATATGGGATTTTCCGTGGGGGTATTATGGCTGTGCGGCGTATTTTGCGCTGTCATCCCTTTCATCCTGGCGGATATGATCCTGTTTGATATATAAGATTCGATTCAAGATTACAATTGATGTTGTCACAAATTAGTATTGAGGACGTGAGATATTGGCTCTGTTTGATTCGGCTATTGCATTATTGCAGCATATATTAACTTTTTTCTATGATATGACAGCTAGCATTGGTATACCTAATTATGGTATAGCTATTATTTTGGTAACTTTAATCATAAAGTTGCTATTATACCCTTTAACTGTAAAACAAGTTAAAGGTATGAAGGCTATGCAGGATTTACAGCCTAAAATGAAAGAATTACAAGAAAAATACAAAGGAAACCCTGAGAAATTAAATAAGGAAATGGCACTTTTATATAAAGAGTCAGGGGTCAATCCATTATCAGGCTGTTTACCTTTATTGGTTCAGATGCCTATACTTATGGGAATTTTCTTTGCCATTCGCGATTATCAATATGCGCAAATACCTAGCTTTTTATGGATTGCTAATTTGTCTCATCCTGATCCTTTGTATATTTTACCTGTACTATCAGCAGCTACTACTTATATTCAACAAAAACAGACAAGCACTGATATGAATCAACAGGCAAAAATGATGATGACTTTTATGCCATTATTTATAGGCTATATTAGTATTACTTTTCCTGCCGGACTTGTATTGTACTGGGTAATGAGTAATGCATTCCAAATTGTTCAACAGTGGTGGATGTACCGTGGTGAAGCTCAAAAATAAGGAGGCTGATTAACACGATGACTTCTGTGGATATGACAGGTAAAACCGTTGAAGAAGCGGTACGACTGGCTTTAAATGAACTTCAAGTTGGAGAAGACCGCATCGAGTATGAAGTGTTAGAAGCGCCCAGTAAAGGTTTATTTGGCTTTATTGGCAGTAAGCCTGCTAAAGTGAGAGTGACGATTAAGCCAATTGATCCGGTACAAGTGGCTCATGAATTTTTGAAAACTGTTTTTGATTTAATGAAATTAGAGGTACAGATTGAAAGAGTAGGAAAAGAAGATTCTATTGGTTTTAATATTCGAGGCAATGATTTAGGCATACTGATTGGTAAACATGGTCAGACCTTAGACGCGCTGCAGTATTTAACTAATTTGACAGCAAATCGTGATATTGATGGTAAGGTGCGTATTATTCTTGATGTGGAAGATTATCGTCAGCGTCGCACAGATACGTTAAATCGTTTGGCTGCTCGTTTGGCTGATTCTGTAAAGCGTCGTGGAGAAAAAGTAGTGTTGGAACCGATGAGTCCTAACGAACGAAAAATTATTCATATGGCTCTTCAAGATGATCAGCGAATTATTACTTACAGTGAAGGGGAAGAACCCTATCGCAAAATTGTGATTGCTTTAAAAAGATAGATAGTTTACATATTGTAAAACCCAGTAATAATTAATTATTACTGGGTTTTACTACTAGAGAATAGCCATGTAAATTAATTATTCACCATAGATAAATATTCCCAAGGAAATGGGTAAAAATAGTAAGTGTATAGTATTCTTTGGAAAAATCTCATCCTTTGCCTGTTTACGGCTATATTATGATTGTTTTTTACGAGAGTATACGGATACAAAATAAGGAGGAATAAAAGTGTTTGCAGAGGATACGATTAGTACAATCGCTACTGCTCCAGGTGAAGGAGCTATTGGCATTATACGTATGAGTGGCTCCTTGACGATAAAGATAGCGGAAACATTTTTTCGTGGAATAAATGGGAAGAATGCAGGACAGATCGCATCACAGCAAGTGGCATATGGACATATTATAGATCCGGATAATGGCCTGGTTATTGACGAGGTTTTATTACTTGTTATGCATGGCCCTAAATCCTATACGCGAGAAGATGTTGTTGAAATTCACTGCCATGGCGGTCCTGTACCAATGAAGAAGATTCTGGCACTTACACTGCAGTATGGTGCACGATTATCCGAACCTGGTGAATTTACAAAGCGGGCATTTCTAAATGGCAGACTGGATTTATCTCAGGCGGAAGCCGTTATGGATATCATTAGAGCGAAAACAGATGCTTCTCTTCGTATGGCTGTGGGACATTTATCGGGTGCCTTATCAGATCAGATACGCAAAATGAGATATGAAATCTTACGAATGATTGCCAATTTAGAAGCGACCATTGATTTTCCAGAAGAAGATATTGAGGTGTTAGCCGCTCAGGATGTTAGAGCAGCAGTAGTGCTGTTATTGGCGGATATAAATCATTTATTGCTTACAAAAGAGACGGGAAGGATATTGCGGGAAGGATTAGAAACTGTAATTCTTGGTAAACCCAATGTGGGTAAATCCAGTTTGTTAAATGCTTTATTGAAAGAAAAAAGAGCGATTGTAACAGATATTCCAGGAACAACCCGTGATGTGATTGAAGAATTCGTGAACCTATCGGGTGTTCCTTTAAAAATTGTAGATACTGCCGGGATTAGAGAAACCTCTGATATTATTGAGCAAATGGGCGTGGAAAAAGCGAAAGAATTTGTTGTGACAGCGGACTTAATTTTGTTATTATTAGATGCTTCTCTGCCATTATCAGCAGAAGATAGAGAAGTACTAACGATGCTTTCCGGTAAACAGGCAATTGTCTTAGTTAATAAAACAGATTTGCCGGCCCTTTTAAATTTGGATGAAGTATATACCTACATAGCAGATACAAAAGTATTAAAGATATCGGTAATGGAAGGTACTGGCTTAGCAGAACTGGAGCAGATGATTGTGGATATGGTGTACGGTGGGGAAATTACTCAAAAAGAGGGAGCGTTTCTTACCAATTTGCGTCAAGCTAATTTATTAGAGCAAGCTAAGTATCATTTAGAAGCGACAATTGCGACAATTGATGAAGGAATGCCATCGGATTGTATTGTGATTGATTTAAAAGAAAGTTGGGACAAGCTAGGGGAGATTACAGGAGATACAGTGGGGGAAGATATTATTGATCAGATTTTCACTCAATTTTGTATTGGTAAATAGGGGAGTGGCAAATTGTGTTTATTGCAGGCGAGTATGATGTAATTGTGATTGGGTCTGGTCATTCTGGATGCGAAGCAGCATTAGCGGCTGCCCGCATGGGCTGTCAAACGCTGTTAACGACAATTAATTTAGATAATATTGCTTTTATGCCATGTAATCCTTCCGTTGGTGGTCCGGCTAAGGGACATTTAGTGAGAGAATTAGATGCATTAGGCGGGCAAATGGGGATTAATGCAGATAAAACCAGTCTTCAAATGAGAATGCTAAATACAGGAAAAGGACCAGCTGTACATGCATTAAGAGCTCAGGCTGATAAAGATTTATACCATATCACAATGAAAGAGACAGTTGAAAATCAGCCTAATTTAGATGTGAAACAGGTGTTGGTCGAAAGAATTCTGGCGAAGGATCAGAAGGTATATGGAATTGAAGTGGAAACTGGAGAAATGTATTATACGAAAAGTATAATACTAGCAACAGGGACTTATTTAGGCGGAAAAATTATCATAGGAGAACTCGCATATAAAGGCGGTCCCAATGGTCAGCGAGCTGCTGAAAATTTAACATCTTCCTTAAAAGAATTAAATATTCGTATCATGCGATTTAAGACAGGTACCCCGGCAAGGGTAGATAAACGTTCTTTGGACTTTTCTAAGATGATTGAGCAGCCAGGTGATGAAGAGGTTCATAATTTTTCTTTTTTAAGTGAAATTACGACTAGAAAGCAACTGCCCTGCTGGCTGACATATACCAATGAAAAGACTCATGAAATCATACGAAATAATCTACATCGTGCCCCTATGTATACGGGAATTGTAGAGGGGGTTGGACCGCGATATTGTCCATCTATCGAATCAAAAATTGTAAGATTTGCCGATAAAAATGCACACCAATTATTTATAGAACCAGAAGGACATCATACTAATGAAATGTATGTGCAAGGCATGTCTACAAGCCTGCCAATTGATGTACAATATGAATTCCTGCGAACCATTGCTGGCATGGAGAATGTAAAAATTATGCGTCCGGGTTATGCGATTGATTACGATTGTATTGATTCTACCCAGCTTAAGCCAACTTTAGAATTTAAAACGGTTCAAGGATTGTTCTCAGCAGGTCAGATAAATGGCACATCAGGTTATGAAGAAGCTGCAGCTCAGGGCTTAGTAGCTGGCATTAATGCCGCCCTATTGGTTAAAGGTCAGGAACCGCTGATTTTGTCTCGTTCTGATGGATATATTGGAGTGCTGATTGATGATTTAGTTACAAAAGGAACCAATGAGCCTTATCGCATTATGACCTCTCGAGCTGAATTCCGCCTTATTTTGCGTCAGGACAATGCGGACTTGCGTCTAACGGAAATTGGACGCAAAATTGGTTTAGTCAGTGATGAACGATATGCTAAATTTGTTTGTAAACGTGATTCCATTGAAGAAAGTTTAAAACTGCTGCGCAGTGTAATGATTACCCCCACGCCTGAAATACAGGCAAAGATGCAGGCTATGGGAACAGTTGAATTGCGTACTGGTATTATGCTGTATGATTTACTGCGGAGAACGGAAATTAACTATAACATGATTTCTGAGCATTTTGATGTACCTCTCTTGGATTCGGCGGTACAGCAGCAAGTAGAAATTTCTGCTAAATATGAAGGTTATATTAGCAAACAACTTGAACAAGTAGAGCGGGCGGCCAGATTAGATGAAAAATTATTGCCTAAGGATATTGATTATATGCAGCTAAGCGGCTTAGCTGTGGAAGCTAGAGAAAAATTGAATGAAATTCGCCCGTTATCCATAGGACAAGCTGGACGTATTTCCGGTGTTTCTCCTGCCGATATTTCGATATTAATGATTTATATGGAACAAAAGCGTAGGAGGGATGAAGCAATTGATCTTTCGTGAGGTGTTACTAAAGGCTGCGACGGAATATTCTTTATCTTTAACTGAGGAACAGTTAACCCGGTTTTCCCAGTATTTTGAATTATTGATAGAATGGAATCAAAAAATCAATTTGACAGCGATTACCGATCCGAATGAAGTGGCTGTCAAACACATGATTGATTCCTTATCTTGTTATGATAAGGTTATTTTTAAAAATGGAGCAAAAATAATTGATGTAGGTACTGGAGCTGGTTTTCCCGGATTGCCTCTTAAGATTTATCGTCCTGATTTAAAACTGACGTTATTTGATTCTCTAAATAAAAGAATTTTATTTTTAAAAGAAGTAGCCGAAAAATTAGAAATACCGGATATTGAATTTATCCACAGTCGAGCAGAAGATGGTGGAAGAAATAAACAATTTCGTGAGGTATATGATATGGCCGTGTCCCGGGCAGTAGCAAGATTGAGTATCCTCTCTGAATTATGCCTGCCATTTGTGGCCGTAGGAGGGTTTTTTATTGCCCTTAAGGGGTCACAGTACAGTCAAGAAATAAAAGAGTCTACAAGCGCTCTCAGGGTGCTTGGCGGCGAAATCGATAAAATTGATAATATTAAGCTGCCAGGTCTTGATGATATAAGGGCAGTTGTATATATTCGAAAAATAAAAAAAACATTACCAGCGTATCCTAGGCGTCCAGGCATTGCAGAAAAAAATCCATTATAATACAGTCATGTTAAAAGGAACTTGTGTGGAAATGCCGAATATTACCTTATTGACAAGGCTTATTTTAGGTAAGGCGGTGTACAGATGAAAAATTTAGCCAGATTATTAGGCCTGACTTCAGAACGTCCGGAAATTGCTAAAGAGCAAGCCAATAATACAAGGGATATAGATAATGGGCAGGATGACATCAGCTTAAGCACGATGGAAAACGGGATGAATGAAGGCAATGTACAGCATGTACAAATTACTGAAATTGTTCCCAACCCATTTCAGCCAAGGAAAATATTTAGTCAAGAATCTTTACAAGAATTGGCATCATCCATTGAAGAGTATGGCATTATACAACCTTTAATTGTGCGTCTTATTCCTGATGGTTTTGAATTAGTGGCGGGAGAACGTCGTCTGCGCGCTTCAAAGTTAGCAGGCTTAAGTCAGGTACCTGTAATTATAAAAGAGTTTACTGATAAAGAAATGGCTGAATTAGCTATGATTGAGAATTTACAGAGAGAAGATTTACATTTCTTAGAAGAGGCAGAAGGCTTTCAGCAATTAATTACAAGTTTTGCTTTCACCCAAGAGGAACTTGCTAAACGTATGGGTAAGAATCAATCTACCATTGCGAATAAATTGCGATTATTAAAACTGATACCTGAGGTTCGTGGGGTAATCGCACGGGAAAAGTTAACGGAACGTCATGCCCGTTCTTTACTGAAGTTAGATGATTCTAGATTGCAATTAGAAGTATTGGAAATGATCAGTG
Source organism: Pelosinus fermentans DSM 17108 (assembly GCF_000271485.2). NCBI lineage: Bacteria > Bacillati > Bacillota > Negativicutes > Selenomonadales > Sporomusaceae > Pelosinus > Pelosinus fermentans. Next base: position 154,838 of record NZ_AKVN02000001.1, on the reverse strand, counting down.
AAAAGAAGTTAAATGTGCGAGAGACAGAAGAGCTGATTGAAGAGTTCTTAGAAGATATCGCCAAACAAGTAGAGGCTAAAAATACTCCCAAGCGCAACGTTGTAAAAGTGATTCGCGATGTACGTATTTTTATTAATACCATTAACAATGTAGTAGGGGAAATGAAAAAAACAGGTCTTAAAATTAAAGTAAAACAAGAGCAAGATGAGGAATTTATTCATATTAATTTACGCATTCCGAAGAAAAAATAAAGTCAGTATGGGATATAAAGTTATAATGTATTAAAAAAGCTAACAATTTATTGTTAGCTTTTTTAATACATTATAACTCGTTTTATTTTAGTATCAGAAGGTATGGAATCAGGGCTGCCACTTTCCGTCCAGCTAATTGGTATCATAGGATCGTTGATATCCAGTTCGAACAGCATTTTCGTACTTTTAACGAGAAGATACAAGGAATGGTCAATGACTCGAATCTCGCTTACCGAATATTGATTTCGGATATCGCCGACTGTAGAGTGAAGGGTAATGCTTTTATCAGTTGTGAATCTGGAATCATAGATGTTTATAATTGATACTAATTGGGATTTTCCTCTTGAAAGTTCTAATACTAAGGAGGGATCACTGTTGTTTTCTAAAAAGATATTTGCAAGGATTTTTTTGCTGCCATCAATATACATTTCATTCATAGTAAGAGCCGGATATAATTTCTTTACCTCTTCCAAGGGCATACCAATTGGTATCAGGCCAGCTTTGCCGACTGTCATTCGAACCTCATCGGGAATCGTGGAAGAGGCGATTTGAGGTACTTTTTTAGCTTGAGATGCTGGAGCATCTGGTATATCTTCTTTTCGCACTATAGTAGAAAGTGTAGGATCGGCACCAGCACTTTTAAGGATTTCGGCGATTTTTGCTTCTTGTTTGGAGTAGGCCTCCATAAGTGCAGTTCGTCCGTTTTTGTCTTGGGTATTAGGGTTCGCTCCTGCCTCTAGTAACAGAGTGGTAATTTCCTCCGTTCCCATCGCAGCAGCATATAATAAGGGAGTCCTGCCAGATCTGTCTTGTATGTCAACAAGTGCCTGCTTTTCCAGCAGCAGCTTAACCATCTCGGGCTTTTTATAAAAAGAGGCCGCTGTTAAAGCTGTCCATCCATCAGTGTTTCGCGTTGTATTAATGTCCATACCTGCATCAAGAAAAGCGAGGACAATTGGTTTATCACCACGCCCTGCATAAGTAATGAGATTTTTCCCTTCGAAAGTAATTCCCTGCTGGATTATTTTATCGAGAGGAAGAGGTGCCTCTATTGTTTGCAGTGCCTTTTGATAGCCGACATATCCTCCTGTCAGGATGCAGACACATAATAGCAAAAGAACAGCAGCTAATTTTCTTTTTATTTGAGACTCTTGCAAGAGCTGTGTTAAAAAAGATATTTTTTGTGTGGGAGGTATTCCTTGAGACACATTTTCTTCACTGGCTGATAGCTGGTCAATTTCGCTGTTAGCAGAAGCTGACTCTGGAGCGAATAATTCTTTATTAGCAACAGCTAGTAGTTCGTCAATCGCTGCTTCACTCATTATTCCCTCTTTATCCATTCCTTTTTACCACCTATCATTTAATAATGTATATAAAAGCGTAAATAAAAATTGACATTTTTATATAAAATTCCATATAATTTGTCATAAATCCTGCATTTGTGATAAAAAAATTAACTTATATGAAATTAGCAAAAAAATGCTTTCATACAAGTTAATTTACCGATCATGGGATAGCCATATGTGTTAATGTGCTTTATCAGCCATAAAACCTTTGGCAATTGTTACAGCATCGACACCATTAGCTGCATAAGAATCTGCATTTGCTTGATTTGCATATTCCTGCGTTAGCACAGCTCCGCCGACGATGGTTTGAGCAGAACATCCTGCAGCTTTTAACGCTGCAATGGTGTGGTCAATTTGCGGCATTGTAGTCGTCATAAGGGCGCATAGACCCACAATATCAGCTTTATGCTCTAGCGCTTTTTCCACAATCTTTTCAGGAGAAATATCTTTTCCTAAGTCAATTACGGTAAAACCGTTATTTTCTAATAAGGCAGCTACAATATTTTTTCCTAAGTCATGAATATCACCTTTGACAGTAGCTAAGATGATAGTACCTAAACTTGTTGTTGCATGAGCCGGCAGTTCTTTTTTTATTGTAAGGAAGGCGGCGCGCATGCTTTCGGCAGCTAATAATACTTGGGGGAGAAAACATTGTCCATTGCCAAAAGCGATACCAACTTTATTCATGGCCGTTGTTAATGCTTGCTCACTAATATCAATGGATTTATGTCCTTCTCTTAATGCCTGCTCTACTAAAGGAACAACCGCTTCTTTTTCTCCAGATACAATAGCAAGATGGATTTGTTCAATAATGTTTTTAGGTGTAAGAGGGGCAGCTCTTTCTTCGGATTGACTAGTAGGGGCATAATTTACGCTGTAGGATCTGCCGCTGGGATCATCTCCTAAAAGCAAAGCGGAAGCTGCTAAGGTTTGCTGCATGAGAGGATCATACGGATTTAGAATGGGCGCATCAAGTCCGGCATCTAATGCCATTGCACAAAAGGTTGCATTAATAATATCTCGCCTGGGCAGTCCAAAAGAAATATTACTAAGACCCATTGTAGTTGGGTAACCAAGATGCTGGCGATACAATTTCAATGTGGCAAGAGCTTCAAGACCAGCCCTGGCATCTGCCGCGGCTGTTAGGATGAGAGCATCTAGTACAAAATCCCCGGGTTTGAGACCCGTTTCAAATGCTTTATGAATAATTTCTTGTATTACTACTAACCGATCTTGTGCGGTTTTAGGGACTCCAGCTGGACTAATCGGTAAACAAAGGATAGCAGCTCCATATTTTTTGGCCAGAGGTAAAAAAGACTTTAAGCGTTCTGGTTCTGCACTTACTGAGTTAATCAACGCCCTGCCAGGATACGCCTTCAAGCCTGCTTCTAACGCATTTACATCGGTTGTATCAATTACCAAAGGAACATCTACCAGCATTGATAACTCTTGAATTGCATACTGCATGGCCTTGGCCTGGTCAATTCCTGGAACCCCCATATTTACATCTAGAAGGTGTGCACCTGCACGGACTTGAGACAAGGCTTCTTTTTTTACGGAAATAAATTGTCCCGCGGCAATATCGGCTGCTAATTGTTTGCGGCCTGTAGGATTAATCCGTTCACCAATAATGACAGTGGGATGACCAGCGCCCAGGTAAATGGTTTTACTGCGGCTGGTTAAGGCGGTAGACTTTTTCGCTGATTGAACCGTGGGTAAATCGGATAGGGCGAGATGTTTTACGGCTTGGTATATAGATTTAATGTGCTGGGGGGTAGTGCCGCAGCAGCCGCCAACATAACGGGCACCTGCAGCAACTAATTTTTTAGCCCAAAGTCCCATTTCCTCAGGCTGCATGGGAAAAACAGTTTGTTTATTGATTAGGCTGGGCATTCCTGCATTGGCTTGAACACTGATTGGACAATTTGTAGTCTGTGCTATTTTTTCTACAATTGGCAGTAATTGTGCAGGACCTAAGGAACAATTTACACCAATGATATCAGCACCCATTGCTTCTAAAATGATCGTTGCCGTTATGGGATCAGTACCAGTTACAGTTCTTTCATCAGCACCAAAGGACATTTGACAAATAACAGGTTTTTTAGAAGCAGCTTTTGCTGCAAGTAAAGCTGCACGCATTTCTTGAATATCAATAATCGTTTCAATTAGAATCATATCTACGCCAGCTTGATCTAAGGCAGAAATTTGCTCAAAAAAAACGTTGTACGCATCATCGAAGGATAAATCTCCTAAAGGAACAATTAATTTACCTGTAGGACCTACAGAACCTGCTATCTTAGTATCAGGACCACAGGCAGCCCGGGCTGCCTGAACAGCGGCAGTATTAAGCAAAGCAACCTTTTCTTCTAAGCCATAATGGGTTAATTTTATCCGATTTGCTCCAAAGGTATTTGTTTCAATAATATCGGATCCGCTATCGATATAACTTTTATGTATAGCCGTAATCACGGCTGGCTGCTCTTGATTCCATAATTCGGGACAATATCCCGGCGGTAATCCTGCATTTTGTAACATCGTTCCCATGGCACCGTCAAAAATATAAATCATAATTTCAATCCTTTCTAGATAGACAATTTATTTGCTGGCATTGATCACATTTAGAACCTTCGATTGTTTCTTTATGGGGGAGGTTTGATACAGTTGGTGTTAACCCAATCACAGCTGTAATGGATTTACGGGGGAGAAGCATACATGCCGAAGTGGCTGTTATATTAATTTCATCCCCATGTGCTAACGTTAAGATTTGAGGTTGAACCCTAATATCCCATTGTCCATAGCCTGGGCTAAAGCGGAATAGAGTGGTATACCCTTGCTTATTTTCGTCCTGCTTAATAAGCTCACAAGCTTGATCGGCAGCCAGTTCTACAGCCGTTGTGCCTGCTGCATCTAATAACAAGCCTAAGGTATATTCGTTTTTGCTGAAGTATTCACTTACGAGCTTCTCTAAATCAGGTCCTATGGTAACTGCAATAACGGCAACCTTTAAAGAGTTCGCCAAGTGTTTACTAATAACGGTTGGAGGAAGTGATAAAGGTTCAGGGCTCATAATTGTAGAAGTACTGGCATCATAATCATAGATCTGCCAGCTTGCTTTTGGTTGGGAGATGATCTGTGCTTCTGTACAAGCTTGATCAAGTAAGCGCTGGGGGAATTCAGTACATTTCGTAAGACCTGAATAACGTTTTAATTCACTCATATCTAGCGTTTGGATTGTTGGATTGTAAATTGGCACAGTATCCCTCCTTTAACCGTATCAAGACATTTTAAGTATAAGCAATATTTAACGCAAATTTGTTTGTTGAATAATGGTTTTGGATTGTTCTAGTTTGTTCATTGTATATAGATGTATACCATCTACCTGATTTGCTACCAAATCTGTAATTTGGCTGCAAGCATATTCAATCCCTGCTTTTTCAAAATCTAAAGATGAATGTTCATATTTTTCAATGATGTTTTGTAGGGGTTTAGGAATAGAAGCACCGCACAATCCTTTAATCCTGCCTACTTGTTTGCTATTTAGCAATGGCATGATCCCGGCACTGACAGGGATTGTGATATTCACTTGTTTAATTCGGTCAAGAAAATCATAAAAAATGGCATTATCAAAAAACATTTGTGTAATTAGAAAATCTGTACCGCTATTTACCTTTTCTTTTAGGTGAAGAAGATCTGTATTCAAATCAGGACATTCTGGGTGTCCTTCTGGATAAGCGGCGGCAGCAATGCAAAAATCATGATTGGATTTAATATGGGCGATTAAATCTTTTGCATATTGATAAGTATTTTCTCTTCCTTTATCATTGTTTTTATTTATTGGATAATCGCCTCGCATAGCTAATATATTTTCAATATTATGAGCTTGCAGTTGATTTAACATTAGATCAATATCATCTTTGTGGGAGTTGATGCAAGTTAAATGAGCTAAGGCCTCGACGCCATACGTATTTTTAATTTTATCTGCCGTTTCAATGGTGCGGTCTGAAGCACTGCCTCCGGCTCCATAGGTAATACTAGTAAAATCAGGATTGAGGGTTTGTAAGCCCTCTGTTGTTTTAAAAATAGATTCTAAGGTGACGGTTTGTTTTGGCGGAAAAATTTCAAAAGAGACAAGGGTTTTTCCTTTATTAAATCGATCAGAAAGTTTCATGAATAACCTCACATTATTTATAATTTATTAGTTTGAATAAAAATCTATGAATAAAACAGCCTCTTTCCTTTGAGGAAAGAGGCTGTTTTATCATCCGTTCTTTCCTCTTATCTTTCAGAACGTGAATTCTGCTGGATTTAGCACCATTTGCATTGCTGCCGGTTGCTGGGTGTCATAGGGCCAGTCCCTCGACCACTCTAGATAAGAGTATTTATTAAATTGGAATTCATGATAATATAAAATCGAATGATTGTCAATGTTTTTTAAATAATTATTAAATTGGTTAAATAATGGTATATTTACGGAGGGTATCTGCCATTTTTGGCAGGAGATAGTCTCTAGAGTGTGGAATGAATTAGCTTATAGAAATTAGAATCGAGAGGACAGTTTGTAAGTAGAAGACTAAGGCTTGTCCTGGATTCTAAAGACCTGGCATGTGCCTTAGTCTTTCTTAAAAAATGAATGAGAATATGGGGTGAACTACTTGGTGAAGGTAATTGCAATTGCCAACCAAAAAGGGGGTGTTGGAAAGACAACAACTTCTGTTAATTTAAGTGCATGTTTGGCTGATTTAGGGAAAAAAGTATTATTAGTGGATCTTGATCCACAAGGTAATTCTACGAGTGGTTTTGGTTTTGATAAAACCAAGATGAAACAGTCTGTTTATGATGTGCTAGTTAATGATGTACCGATTGAAGGCGTTATTTTACAAACCAAAATTGAAAATCTAATGCTGTTACCCGCTACGATTCAGCTGGCAGGAGCGGAAATCGAGTTGGTATCTATTATGTCTCGAGAAACGAAGCTAAAAAGGGTTTTGGATAAAGTGAAGTACAGTTATGATTATGTTATTATTGACTGCCCTCCTTCTTTAGGGTTATTGACTATTAATTCATTAACCGCCGCTAATTCCGTCTTAGTACCAATTCAATGTGAGTTTTATGCATTGGAAGGGTTATCCCAGCTGATGAATACAATTACCCTTGTTCAGAAGAATCTAAATCCGGCATTGTCTTTGGAAGGGGTAGTTCTGACAATGTTTGACGCCAGGACAAACTTGTCTATTCAAGTCGTAGATGAAGTGAAAAATCATTTTCGACATAAGGTATACCAAACGATTATTCCCCGGAATGTTCGTCTTAGTGAAGCACCTAGCCATGGACAGCCTATCACTCGATATGATCCTAAATCTAAAGGGGCAGAAGTGTATACAGATTTAGCTAAAGAGGTGATTGATGATGAATAATAATTCTCAGAGAGGATTAGGCCGGGGATTGGATGCCTTGTTTTCTAGTTCAAAAGGAGTGGATGCAGAGTCTCTTATAAAGAATGTATCCATTTCAGAAATTATTCCCAATAAATTTCAGCCACGCCGGGTCTTTGATGAAACTGCATTGCTCGAATTAGTATCTTCTATTAGTCAATATGGCGTATTGCAACCCCTTGTAGTACGAAAAAGTAATAATATTTATGAATTAGTAGCTGGTGAGCGACGACTGCGTGCTTCTCAGCAAGCAGGTCTGAAAGAGATCCCTGTTATTATTAAAGATTATACAGATAGGGAAATGACGGAAATCTCTTTAATTGAAAATATACAAAGAGAAGATTTAAATGCCATTGAAGAAGCTCTTGCCTATCGTCGTTTAATGGATGAGTTTCGTTTAACCCAAGAAGAAGTTGCAAAAAAAATTGGTCGCAGTCGTTCTGTGATCGCGAATATGGTGCGTTTATTGAATTTACATCCCAAGGTACAAGATTATGTTTCACGTGGAACATTATCCATGGGACAGTCCAGACCCCTGTTAGCCTTAGAAACCCTCGAACTTCAATTAGAAGCAGCGGAAATCATTATTGAAAATGATTTGTCAGCAAGGGATGCAGAAGAATTAGTCAAACGAATAGCGGATAAAAAGAAACCAGCAAAACAACAACCGAAGAATGTAGAAGAGAAAAATTTTTTTGTGACAGAAGCTGAAGATCGACTTAAGATGATATTAGGTACACAAGTGAAAATTAAAGAAGGAAAATTCAAGAGCAAAATTGAAATCGAATTTTCTTCATCTGAAGATTTAGAACGCATTCTTGAAGTTTTAAGTGGTGATGAATCACCGGCTCCTAGTAAGTCTCGAGGAACCTTCGCAGTATAAAAATAAAAAGTGTCAAATTATGTTTCACGTGAAACATAATTTGACACTTTTTGTAAAACATAAAGATATGCAATATGAATTAGTAATATATTGCGAATAAAGGAGAATTAACATGCAGGAAACACCAAAAGCATCACGTTTGCACATTGCAATTTTAGGAAGGCGTAATGCAGGCAAATCTAGTTTAATCAATGCACTGACAAACCAAAAAGTTGCTTTAGTATCAGATGTTCCAGGGACAACAACAGATCCCGTATATAAAGCGATGGAGATTCTACCAATTGGTCCGGTTATGATTATTGATACTGCAGGTATTGATGATAGCGGATGCCTTGGTACATTACGAGTAGAACGCACCATGAGCGTATTAAATAAAGCGGATTTAGTGATAATTGTATTGGAAGCTGAAAGCGGCATAACCCAGTATGAAAAAGCTTTAATAGAAGGTATTAAGGTAAAGAAAATACCTATTGTTGGAGTCATAAACAAAACTGATAAAATTACGATAGCAGCGGAATTAGTAATGAAGTGGAGTAAGGAGTTTAGTATTCCCTTGCTGCCTACTAGTGTAAAGAATAATCAGGGTATTGAAGAATTGAAAAAATTAATTATTACCTATGCTCCGCCAGGTTGGCAGGGACCGCCTGTGATTGGGGACCTCATCCAAGCCAAGGATACAATAATTCTAGTGACTCCCATTGATTCAGCAGCGCCGAAAGGGCGACTCATTTTACCCCAAGTTCAAACTATCCGTGATATTCTTGACCATGATGGTGTGACAATCGTGGTGAAAGAAACAGAACTAAAACAGGCAATTGAAAATTTACGCAAACTACCTAGATTAATAGTTACAGATTCACAAGCTTTTGAGAGAGTTTCGGCAGAGACACCACCTGGTGTTATGTTAACATCTTTCTCTATATTATTTGCAAGACATAAAGGCGATTTGGAAACGTTAGTGTCTGGTGTTAAAAACATTGAGAAGTTAAAATCAGGGGATACCGTTTTGATTGCAGAAGCTTGTACCCATCATCAACAGGCGGATGACATTGGAACCGTTAAAATCCCTCGGTGGCTGCAAGAAAAAGTAGGCGGAGAGTTAAAATTTGAATGGGCTGCAGGCAGTCATTTCCCAGAAGATTTAAGTAAATATAGCTTAATTATACATTGTGGCGCTTGTATGTTAAACCGTAAGGAAATGCTTCATCGCCTTTCTGAAGTCTCAACTAAAGCGGTACCGGTAGTGAATTATGGAATTTTGATTGCTTATATAAATGGAATTTTAGAACAAGCGTTAGAGCCATTCCCTCATATACAAAGAATTTTGAGTGAATTAAATTAAATAATATGATAAAATGAAATGCAATTCGTATTAAAGCAATAGCAAAATGAACAATCAAATGGCGCAAAGGGAACGCTTAGGGATTTTTACCTTGCGTATCTTTTGCGTCCTTCGCTCTCTATCAATAACCTGGAAAGTATAAGCAGAAAAAGTAGTTAACCATGAAGGTCGCGAAGAAATGTAAAGATCGCTTTTTTGGAGTAAAACATTGAACCACAAAGGCACAATACCGCTAACGCGGCACACAAAGGAGTGCACAAAAAAATAAATAAAACCCCTTTGTGTCCTTTGCGTCTTTGTAGTTCCATTCGCTTTATCGGTTTTTTAAAGGGCGCGTAGTGTTTTGTCCATGCAAGTCAAGATTTCAGTAAAGATGCGGGAAGGGAGGGGGAAGAAGAAGATGAAGGGTACCTTAGTTAATGCAGCAGCTGTACTTGGTGGGGCAATTATTGGTTTAGCATTAAAGCAGCGGCTTTCTCAGCGCTATCAACATACACTAATGCACGGATTAGCTTTAGCTGTTGGTCTAATTGGTTTACAAATGGCTTTAAAGACACAAAATATATTGATCGTCATATTGAGTGTAGTAATTGGCGGTTTGCTTGGTGAGTTTTTGAACATTGATAAATGGTTGTCGAATTTTGGTGAATGGTTAACATTAAAGGCAGGTAGTAAACATGGCAGTGTTGGTGAAGGTTTTATTACAGGAAGTTTAGTATTTTGTATAGGAGCAATGGCAATTGTTGGCTCAATACAAGAAGGGCTAACGGGAGATGCTAGTACTTTGTATGCAAAGTCGATGCTGGATGCTGTCGCTTCAGCCGTCTTTGCATCAGGGCTGGGGATAGGTGTGGCCTTATCGAGTGTATCTATTTTACTATACCAAGGTTCGATTACCTTACTGGCAAGCAGCCTTAGCGGTATGATAGCCGATAAGATGATTATTGAAATGTCAGCAGTGGGTGGTTTGCTTATCATGGGTATTAGTTTACTAATGCTAGAAATAAAAACAATCAAAGTAGCTAATTTACTGCCTGCAATTCCGGTTGCTGCAATTCTTGCGTCTTTATAACCGGTGTAAAAATTTAAGTGTAAGTTGAAAGGTATGATGAAATGGATTATGCAACACAAGTATCAAATCTGGTTATGAACAATTTACAGTATGTATTATTAGGTATGACAGTAATGATTTTATTAGCATTGTTTGTCTTTATAAGTATTAATATAAGACTTGGCAAAATGAATAAGAAATATCGTAGAATGATGCAGGGGGTAGATGGGGAAAACTTAGAGAAACTGCTAATTTCACATATTGAAGAAGTAAAGCATGTTGTGGGGAAAGTGGATACCCTATCTGAAGATTGCAAGCGATTAGAAAAAATAGCAAAAGATTGTGTACAAAAGGTAGCCCTTGTTCGGTTTAATGCTTTTGAAGATGTAGGCAGTGATCTAAGTTTTGCCATTGCACTTTTAGATTCTTATAATAATGGTCTTGTAATTTCCAGCATTTATGGACGTAATGAATTTCGTACATATTCCAAACCAATCGTTTCAGGAGTTTCTTCTTATTTGTTGACAGATGAGGAAAAACAAGCGGTAGCGCAAGCTATCAAAATTAAAAATTAAAAATAAGCAGGACTTCTTAGATAAAAGGCGAATATAAAATATGTTTAAAATATATAGAAATATTTTCCAGAAAAGGAGCCAAGATTCTTGATTAAAAAAGAAAGTAAGCCAGATCGAAGAGAGTATACTTTAATGATTGTACCCCATCAGGGACAAGCAGTACGTAGGATCAGAATACCTATTGTAGCAGTAAAATATGCTGTTTCTTTTTTATGTTTGCTTATTGTCTTTTCCATAGGAAGTTTTATTAATTATCGATATGCAATTCATACAGCTAATGTCGAGAAAGCCGAGCTGGAGACATTGCGTCAAGATAATGGAGTACAAAGTAAAGAAATTGAAGAGCTGGCCAAAACAACTGCCAGTTTAAAATCAGATATGGAAAGATTAAACTCTCTGGATGCAGAAATAAGACGTATTGTTAATAATGAAGATACAACGGCTACATCCCGTGCTGGTTTGGTGCGACCTTCAGCTACTTATACTGGACAAGGGGGACCGGTACAGCCTGATATCGGTACTATAAAGAATACTGTGCAAGATTTACAGGCTGCCATTTCAGTAAGAGAACAAAGCCTGAATGAATTGAAGCAGGCTTTGTTGGACAAGCAAGCCAGAATAGCGGTTACCCCTTCTATTTGGCCGACAGGCGGAGACGTTACATCTCGTTTCGGTTGGCGTAATTCTCCTTTCGGCGGTGGAAGCGATTTTCATCCCGGGATTGATATTGCCAATAGTGTAGGCACACCCATTGTTGCAACTGCTGATGGTGAAGTCGTGCAGAGTGAATGGTATGGTGGGTATGGTAACATGGTACAGATTAGTCATGGAAATGGAATTTCAACTGTATATGGACATAACTCCAAATTGTTAGTACGTGTTGGTCAAACAGTAAAGAAAGGCGAAGTGATTGCTTATCTTGGTAATACAGGAGCGAGTACAGGACCTCATTGTCATTATGAAGTCAGGGTCAATGGTACTGCTGTTAATCCTACTACTTTCTTAAATTAAAATAAATGATGGTATTTAAAGATTTAAAGACGAGTAGATACTATTACAGGAGCGTGCAATATGTTTGGTAGTAATAAAAAAGCAACTAGCTATGCAGGTGAGATTGAAACCATTATTGGTAAGGATACAATAATGAAGGGAACGATCACTGGTAAAGGTGCATTACGCATTGATGGGCAATTCGAGGGTGATATTAATACCACAGGCAGCATTGTTATAGGAGAAAATGCGAAAGTAACGGCTCAGTGCAAAGGTATGAATGCTACCATTGCTGGTATTGTATATGGCAATATTGATATTAGCGAAAAACTAGAGTTACTACCAAGTTCGCAGATTTATGGAGATATTAAAGCGGGGATATTGAGTGTTGGCGAAGGCGCAATTTTTAAAGGCGGGTGTGAAATGCGTGCTGGTGGCGAAGATCCTGCCAATAAGAAAAATATAGCAAAAAAGCAGTAGGAAAAATGGAGTGCCATACAAATAAATTTGTGGCGCTCCATTTTTATAAGGATTTGACTATTGGGCTAATCCATAGTCTTTAGAGAGTCTCATTTTGGCCCGGTAAAGAATAATACTTCAACCTTTTTAGCCTACGCTTATAGTCATGATCATCCTTTTCCTGATTATGCTATAGGATGTTTTTCGAGAGTATAGTAAATTATTATGGGAGGAAAAATTATGATTTTAGAAAAGGAACGAGAGCTTATTGTGGAATATGGACAAAAGCTTATTACTCATGGTTTGACAAAAGGAACTGGAGGTAATATTAGTATTTTTAATAAAGCAGAAGGACTTATGGCAATTAGTCCCAGCGGATTGGATTATTTTAAAACTACACCGAAGGATGTTGTGGTTTTAGATCTTAACGGTACGAAAGTAGACGGGGACCGCAATCCTTCCAGTGAATATTCTATGCATCGCATTTTTTATCAGAAAAGGGATGAAGTCGGTGCAGTTTTGCATGCGCATTCGATTTACTGTAGTATTTTGGCGGCCCTTCATTGGAAGATTGAGCCGGTTCATTACTTAATTGGATATGCTGGAAAAGATGTACGGTGTGCACCTTACAAATTATTTGGCAGCGAGGAATTATCACAGGCAGCTTTTGAATATATACAGGACCGATATGCGGTATTACTTGCTAATCATGGATTACTGGCAATTGGCGAAACCATTGAGTATGCATTTGACACAGCAGAAGAAATTGAATTTGTTGCCCAAATTTATTATAAAGCAAGGTGTGTAGGAGACCCTGTCTTATTATCCTCTGATGAAATGGATGAATTTTTAAGGAAATTTAAGCCGTATGGTAAAAAACAAGTATAACCAGAATGGGTTATAAAAATAAATGGAATAATTGCTAAAAAGTTGAATAATCCCCATATCTTTTGTTAACCCTATAGCCGGAGGTGGATGCGATGCAAGGTATTATTGCAGTAGAAAAAACGTTGTCTATTTTAGCGGATATGTTAGAAACAAAAGGATATGAGGTAGTAGATTTAAGTGAAAGTAATCTTAGCGGAGTCGATGCTATTATCGTAGGTGGAACCGATGTAAATGCAATGCAAGACTCACTTACTGATGTACCTGTTATTAATGCTGCGGATAAAACATTTAATGAAATTATTGAAGAACTAGGGCGCGTGTAATTGAAAAAATTAGAATCCAAAATGACATCTGGATTCAGTTTTTGTTATGGTCATTTAAATGCAGATCGTCTAAGAGAAAAGAACGCTAGAGGTTATACCTCTAGCGTTCTTACGATTTTAATATTAAAAATGTTGTTTATTTTGCGTAGGTTCGTAAACCGTAAGAGATGGCATGAGCGATGGTATCAGACATTTTCATAACTAAGTTTAATCTTGTACTTTGCAATACAAGATGCTCCATAAAACCGCTTACATTTACAATGCCCGTAATATATGCATCGCCTACGGAAGGAAGATCTTTATGTACGGCGGCACCTGGTTTTAGAGATCCTTTACCAAGAGAGACGCAGCCTACGTTTTCTAATCTGCCAAGACAAGCATCCACAGCAATAATATAAGGATTGGTGATCTTTGTCTGGATAGAACTTATGCTATCTTTTAAGTTAGAAGCATGAATGGGCTCATCCAGAGTGCCGTAAATGTGTGGATAAGGATTGAAAGAACGCAGCTTGGTGCCTGTAAGGGGACCAAGAGAATCACCTGTAGAACGATCTGTCCCAATACACAAGATGACGAGAGAAACATCTGTTGTAGCTGCTTCTTGCATAATACTGCGTAAATGGCTGGCAATATCATACATTGCAGTAGGTTGATTAATGTTCAATTTTAATTCGGAGTTTAGTTTAGGGAAACTAAAAAGGTTTTTTAACATTTGATAGCTCCTATCTAGCAAAATTATATTATGAGGTTTCTCATGAACAAATATAAGATAGAAGTAGTATATGTTAATATTTGTTAAATTATACATGGGTCTAACGTTTGCGCCTCTGATTCAAGAATCATATTATTTTGTATACTGAAAAACAATGCAATACATAATGAACCGTTATCTTTTTGTCAATGGGTTACAGACCAGTAATGTAAAGGCACAAGGAATCAGCATCTTGAAATACATAGTGAATTAGAGCGAAAAAATGTGAATAAATATACAAACATCATAAATCGGAGAGAGTGATTATCAGTAGAAAATGTGGGAGTTTTCAGAAAAAAATAATATTTTTCATGTATATAAAGTGTATAATGTATTATTTTTTATACATATTGACAGTGAAACATTTCGTTTTTATAATGTAGTAAGTGAAACAAAAGCGTATCCTACAATGAGACAAAAGATTTTTAGGAGTGTACCTAGGGTTCCGCGCTTTACAGCGGTCTGGTCCAAGCGGTACAGGTGCAGATTGCACAACACCGTGGGTAAAAAAGGCCCTGCGGAAAGTCCTGGATAAGTAAGGTTTGCTGGTAGAGAGGTATTTTCTACTAAGAACCAACTTCACTATCCAGTGGTTTCCCGGGTCTTTTCTGTTGCAATGATATAAGTTGCTTTTTTCACGATCTGTCATTGAGGGTGCAGCCCTGGTCTACAAAGGATATTTATATAATTTGAATTTAGCTTGGTATGAAGGAGTGGGGGAAGATATGTGTAGAATTGGCGCCATTAAAAGTAAGGAATTTTTCCATCCATCAGCAGCGCTGCATTTAATGTTACCGCAGCAAGAAGGACATGATAATTCAGGATTTGCAATGGTTATGCAGGATATGGCAGGAGTTTTTTCAAAATATAAAGATAAGCCATTGTTGTCATTAGCCTGTACGCAAAAAGGAGCGAAGCTGGTTGAAGACTATATGGAAGCCAATGATTTTCGTCAATTAGCGGAATGGATTCCTCGCGGGGTGAAAAATGTAAAGCTTGATATTAAGGCTATGCCGTATTATATTTTTCGCAATTATGATTATCCTGAGTATTATCGCGATGCTTCTGAAGAGGCAAAAGGCGAATTACTTTTAGATACTAGATTGGCATTGCGTGAGTTGTTGGAAAAGCAAGAGCAAGGTTATGTATATTCTTTTTGGCCAGATGTTTTGACCTTAAAAGAAATTGGCGATCCCTGGGACATTGCTACCTATTTTAAATTATGGGACAACAATGGTGATTTGATGGCGAAAAATGTAGTAGTTCAGTGTCGGCAAAACACAAATTACGATATTGTGCGCTATGCGGCCCATCCATTTTTCTTGCAGGGATATACCTTGTGTGCTAATGGAGAAAACACTTTTTATACCAAAAATAAAGAATACCAAAAATCATTGCACCGGGGGTATATTGGTTTTGAGTCCGATTCACAGAACTTTCTTTATACCTTGCACTATGTGCTGCAAGAGTTAAAATGGCCCATTAAGTATTATAAGCATGTGATTACTCCTCTTCCATTTAATGAGCTTAGTCTTCGTTCCGATGGTGCTGAACTGCGGGCAATCAGACAATCATTGGGTTCGTTAGAGATTAATGGACCGAATACCGTAATTGGTATGCTGCCTAATGGAAATATTATAACCTGCTGCGATTCTAAAAAATTACGGCCTGTAGTTGTAGGCGGAGATGGGACGATGGTAGCCATTGCTTCTGAGGTATGTGGGTTGAATGCCATTTTGCCGCATCGTAATCAGGAACAGGATGTATATCCAAATGAACGTGAAGTAGTTATTATTAATGACGCATTGGAGGTAGAGAGATGGAAACAATAAAGACTCAGGATGTCACAGTGAACGATTTACCTTGGAAAATCGAATGTAAGCCTGATCGCTGCACCATGTGCGGCAGCTGTGTTGCAGCCTGTACCTTTCAGGCTATCATGCCTGCTGTAGAACGTCGTTCCATTACTGTCTCTACTGGTCATCGTCCAGAGCCAAGTCAAAAACATAGCGCAGTACTTATGATAAAACAACGAAATAGCATTGAAAACGCCTGTACAGGTTGTGGGATGTGTGAGAAGATATGTCCCAATCAGGCTATTAAACCAGTTCGAAATCCTGATTCCCGTTTTAGTCTATTGGCCAGGAAAGGCGGTTCTCCTATTAAACGCGGGGGACGTACCAGCTTAAATAGTGGACGCACATTAGATAATATTATTGTTGGGCGTATTTCTCAGATGACTGATCCGGCTTTAGATTCAGAGCGTCATACTTTTGACATTTTAGCGCCTTTCGGACGGGTACTCATGCCTCACGAGCTACCTTTGAGTGCGGTAAATGGCACATTGAATCTGACCGCTAAGCTGCCACCCGTAAATTGGATTTATCCTATTATTTTCAGTGATATGTCTATTGGGGCTTTATCTACCAGAGCATGGGAAGCCGTTGCATTGGCTACAGCCTATCTGAATGAAAAGCATAATATGCCTGTGCGCATGTCATCTGGTGAAGGCGGAATGCCTGTAAAGCTTTTGGAATCAGAGCAGCTCAAATACATGATATTACAAATTGCATCAGGACATTTTGGCTGGAATCGAATTGTGAAAGCAATACCGAAAATGAAAGTAGACCCAGCTGGAGTGCTAATAAAAATAGGCCAAGGCGCAAAACCTGGTGATGGAGGACTTTTGCCTGCAGCTAAAGTTGCTGATCATGTGCAAGCAATTCGTGGTGTACCCAAAGCAGATCTGATGTCCCCTCCGAATCACCAAGGTTTGTATTCCATTGAAGAATCTGTACAGAAAATGTTTTTGTCAATGAATGCAGCATTTAAGTTTAGGGTTCCGGTAGCGATTAAGTGCGCTGCTTCTGCAACGTCGGTGTCTGTATATAATAATTTGCTGCGTGATCCTTATCGAATCTGCGGTGGATTTTTTCTCGACGGCATTCAAGGCGGTACAGGTGCTGCCAATGAAATTTCTCTTGATCACACAGGACACCCTGTAGTTTCCAAGACAAGGGAGTGCTATTTGTCAGCAGTAAAGCAAGGACGACAAGGACAGATCCCTTTATGGGCTGGCGGCGGCATTGGACTTACTGGCAATGCAGCAGCCGATGCATTTAAAGTCATTTGTTTAGGTGCTAATGGGGTATTTCTCGGCAAAATATTAATTCAGCTGTTAGGCTGCGTAGGGAATGAACATGGCAGATGCAACGCTTGTAATACTGGCAAATGCCCTGCGGGTATTTGTACTCAGGATCCTCGGCTTGTTGAACGTTTAGATATTGATAAAGGGGCGCAAAATATCGTAGAATATATGCTGGCCCTTGATAGTGAATTAAGAAAATTAATGGCGCCAATTGGCAATAGCTCCTTGCCCGTGGGTCGCTCGGATGCTTTAGTAACAACGGATCAAGCCATCGCTGAGAAATTGGCAATTCAGTATGTGTGTTAGGAGGAAACCAATATGTTTAAGTTAAAAAGCCTTGACGGAAGTCAACGGATGTCCACTCAGGATTTGCTGCAAATCATTAATGAGGCAGTGGCAGCAGGGGAGACGGAATTTCATATTGAAGCTTCCGGCCAGCATGATATTGGAGGACCGTTATGGCATCCGGAAGGAAAAGACCTTAATTTTTTAGTGAAAAATCCCGGACAGCGCGTAGGTTCTATGTGTTTGGAAGGTACTCAGATTATTGTAGAGGGGTCTGCTTCTGCTGATGTAGGCTGGCTGAATGCTGGTGGTAAGATTGTTGTTCGCGGTGATGCAGGGGATACGGCTGCTCATTGTGCAGCATCGGGCAATATCTTTATTGGTGGCCGGGCTGGTACCCGGTCTGGCTCCTTGATGAAACATGATCCATTATATGCACCACCTGAATTTTGGGTTTTAAAAAATTGCGGCAGCTTTTCCTTTGAATTTATGTCCGGCGGAATTGCTGTAGTTTGTGGCTATGACAGTGAAAAATTTGAATCCGTATTAGGTGACCGTTCTTGTGTAGGCATGGTTGGAGGAACATTATATTTCCGGGGAAATGCTTCGGGGATTTCCGAGAAAGATGTCAAAATTAGACCTCTTGAAGAAGAGGATATTGCCTATTTGGATGGTAAGATGGATGATTTCTTAACATCCATTGCACGGCCGGAAATAAGGGCTGAATTAAGTAATTGGTCCGAGTGGTATAAAGTAATACCACTAAAATATGAAGAACGCAGCAAAACTTCCCAAACTAAAATTCTTCCTTTTCGTACGGAAGAGTGGGTGCCAAATGGTATCTTTAGTGATGTTTTAAGGGATGATTTTTCTGTAATTGGTTTAGTTACGACAGGTGTATATCGACAACGTGTTCCAGTTTGGGAAAATGCGTATTATGCGTCACCATGTGAATTTAATTGTACGGCTTCGATTCCATCCCAGCGTCGCTATAATTTATTACGGGAAGGAAAAGTGGAAGAAGCATATAAACTGGTCTTGGAGTATACACCGTTTCCTGGCTCCGTTTGCGGTGCGGTGTGTCCGAATGTTTGTATGGAAGACTGTACTCGTAAAAATCTGGATATTTCTGTACAAATTGGTGAACTTGGTACCTACTCTAAAGATGTTACCCTGGATAAGGCAGCAGTTCCTAAAGGAAAGAGCGTAGCTGTTATTGGCGGTGGTGCAGCAGGTCTGACTGTGGCATGGCAGTTAATCCGTAAAGGTTATGATATAACGGTGTTTGAAAGCGACGAAAAAATGGGTGGTAAGCTGGAACAGGTTATACCTCGTTCGCGACTGCCCCAGCAAACATTGGCTGCAGAATTAAAGCGCATTAAAGATATGGGTGTAGTGTTTAAAAATAATACACCTGTGGATAGAGAAAAATTCTCTGAAATAAGAGCAGCTTATGATGCTGTAGTAGTGGCTACCGGCGGCCATAAAGGCAGAGTGATTCCTTGGCCAGGGCATGAACGCATTGTCAAGGGAATTGATTTTCTCAAAGGAATTAATAAAGGAAAATCTCCTAAAGTCGGTAAACATGTAATTGTAATTGGTTGTGGGAATTCTGGGATGGATGCAGCTGTCGGCGCTTATCAAATGGGAGCTGAACATGTAACCTGTATTGATGTGCAAAGACCGGCAGCTGATGATAAAGAAATTGCCCATGTAGAAGATTTAGGAGCGACTTTAATGTGGCCAGTTGTCACAAAAGAGGTTACTGCTGAAGGCATTATTACGCAAGATAATCAATTTATTAAAGGTGATACGATTATTATTGCAATTGGCGAAGTGCCTGAACTTGAGTTCTTGCCAGAAGGAATTGTCATTGAGAAAGGCCATTTGAAAGTTGCCGGGGATTATCGTATTGCAGAAGGCGTCTACACGGCAGGTGATGCTGTAAAGCCGGGACGTATGGTTGATGCCATTGGTGCAGCGCAGCAGGCAGCAGCAGCGGTAGATGCTTATCTGATGGGAACTACCTATCAATTGCAGACAAAAACTAAAATTGATAAAAATAGATTGAGTACGGCATATTTTAAAAAATGTCATACCTGTGATGTTCCCAAAGCAGATGACGATCATTTACGTTGTATCAGCTGTGGCACATGCCGTGATTGTCATATGTGCGAGCGGTCTTGCCCAGAAAACGCTATTGCTCGCACATTGGGATCAGATGGAAATTTTGAATATATTTCTAATGCCAATAAATGTATCGGCTGCGGAATATGTGCTGGTATTTGCCCTTGCGGTATTTGGTCAATGCATGCGAATAAGCAGCCCATTCATGCCTAGTACCTCAAATAGATTCTTCGCTCCGTTTATATCTTAACCGCAGTTATCCTTAAGGCATCGGATAGAATGATTTTATAAAATAAAAGCGCATTTCTGATCCCAATTCATATTGGTGATCAGCAATGCGCTTTTAAATGTTAGAAAGATGAACTTTTAGGCAGGAATTTGGAAAAAAGTGGAGAACCCAGCAATAGAGATAAAATTGAGTTATAAAACAAAAGAGGGTTTGGGCATGTTTGAAGAAAAAACGTATAGGAAGGTACGGATTGTATTTGTTGCAAATGTGATTACATTGGCTTTTTGTTTGGCTTTAGTCCTTACAAAAGCGCCGGATGAATCCAATGAGCAGCTTTCTCTCTATGGCATGATGATGGTAACATATGGTATTTTAATTGCCTTTTCTATCGATAGACGGGGTATCTATTATGAGATCCTTTCTTTTATTGCTACAAATGCTGTACTGGGATACTTATATTGGCATACACCGGATTCTATGGCAATGATATTATTTTATTTCTATGCAGTACAGATCGCCCTGCAATATAATCCTAGATATTCGTTAATTGGATCCATGCTTATTTCCTGTATATACGCTGCAGTTAGCCTGAGTCAGGCAGAAGGGATTGTAGAAAATCAGTTATCTATATATATGCATTCGCTGCTCATTATTAATATGAATGTATTGGTTCAGCACTTATCTCAGCTAGAGGGACGCGCTCTTTCCCAAAGCGAAAAGGTCAATCAATTATTAAATCAGATGGAATCTTCTTATAAGATGGTTAGCAGCTTGGCAGAAAAAGATGAATTAACAACGTTATATAATTATCGCTCCTTTCGGCAAAGACTAAATGAAATGCAGCCTAGTAACATAGCAATACTACTTCTTGATGTAGATTATTTTAAAGTTTTTAATGATTCTTATGGGCATTTATGTGGTGACGCTGTACTGCGGGATATCGCAATTGTCTTAACAAATAGCCTGCGGGAGAGAGATATGGTTTTTCGTTATGGGGGGGAGGAATTTGCAGTGATACTGCAATGCAATAATGAACAGGAAGTACAAGCTGCTGCTTTGAGGATTTCCAATAACATAGAACAGCATGTCTTTCATTTTGGAGATGAAACGGAACTACATGTTACTGTTAGCATTGGCTATGGGATTGGCAATGAGAAAATTAAAACAGCAGAAGAACTCTTTAAGATTGCAGACGATGCTTTATATAATGCTAAGGATAGCGGCAGAAATTTAATTGGATGTCCTAATGGCGAAATCTGTACTTCTGATTTGAACACATTGTTAAAAGTAATGTAATTCCCATTGCTGAGATGTAGGAATTGTTATTTTTTTATAATCAAGGAGGGATTAGTCGTGAAATCCAGTTCCATTACTATCGGAATTTGTCAATTAACTGTTACACCAGATAAAGCGCTAAACATTCGTAATGCAGAAAGGATGTTAAAAGGGGCAGCTAAAGAAAAATGCCAGGTTGCTATACTACCTGAAATGTTTAATTGTCCTTATGAAGCAGAATTGTTTTCAAGGTATGCTGAATCCTATCCAGATGGAGATACCTTTACCATGTTGTCTCAAACAGCAGCACAAGAGCGGATGGTAGTAGTAGGTGGATCTATACCTGAAAGAGATGAGCGCGGAAATATTTATAATACCTGTTTTATCTTTGATGAAGAAGGCCGCTTATTAGGGCGACATCGAAAAATACATTTATTTGATGTTGAAATTGCAGGTGGTACTGTATTTAAAGAATCAAATATCTTATCAGCGGGACAGGATATAACGGTAATAAAGGCGGCGGGCTTGACTCTGGGAATTGGAATTTGTTATGATATACGTTTTCCGGAGTTATCGCGTTTAATGGCCCTTGCTGGCGCCAAACTTCTTATCTTTCCAGGTGTCTTTGGCATGACAACAGGTCCTGCTCATTGGGAACTATTAATGCGGTCTAGGGCTGTTGATAATCAAGTTTTTGTGGCAGGAGCAGCACCGGCTAATTTTCCGGAAGCTTTGGATCAAGTATATGGACACTCCATGGTAGTTGATCCATGGGGACAAATCATATCTGTGGCGGATGACAAAGAAAAACTGCTTATTGCAGAAATTGATCTTGAAATCCTAAATAAGGTTCGAAGGGAGCTGCCATTATTGCAGCACCGCAGAACGGATGTATATGATCTTCGTCAGAAAATGTAAGAAATTACATTCCTATAATGAAATAGGTGTGTTACCAAAAGAAATAAATCCGTAAAAGGTAAAAGCCGAGTCTGTGCTTTACTTCATGCGGATTTTTTCTTTTTTGCAGAAAAAGCGAATGTACAATATCAAGAGACATACGTTTATGAAGTAATAAAAAAAACTAACAAAAGCCTTGACAGTAGGGAACGAAGTAAATATAATAGCCTACAGATACAAATATGTTGCAGTTGTGTACTTTTTTGAAAAATGTCCATTAAAAAGATGTAAAAGTGTAATGAAATGGATGAAAAATCAGAAAAGATAGCTGCTATAGTATTTAAAAGGCGTTTTTTTATCTAAGAGGAGCTGAGAGCAGAGTATTTTTTGTTTTGTACGGTTAAAGCAAAAAGTATAAGACTCTTATCAAATCATTAAAGAATGGGAGGAATTATCATGTCAAGAAAAGGAATATCTTTCACTGCTTTAATAGTGGCAGTGGCTATGTTGGGATTGATGGTTGCAGGATGTAGTTCCACTCCATCAGCTTCGGACTCTAAGGAAATAAGAATAGGTGCGAATATTGAAATGACCGGTAGTGTTGCCAATTATGGTAAATCGGCTTTTAATGGAATCCAATTAGCATTTAAGGAAGTCAACGCTGCTGGGGGAGTTCTGGGTAAGCAGATTAAAGTTATTCAAGCTGATAATAAGTCAGAAGCATCTGAAGCGACCAATGCAATGACAAAATTAATCACACAAGATAAAGTTTCCCTTATCATGGGACCTATTACTAGCTCCAATGCAATAGCAGCATTGCAGGTAGCGCAAGATAATAAAATTCCTGTCATCACTCCAACAGGAACAAATGCTAAAATTACTGTGGACAATGGCAAAGTAAGACCGTATGTTTTCCGCAGCTGTTTTATTGATCCATTCCAAGGTGTTGTGATGGCTAATTTTGCAACGAAAACATTAAACGCAAAAACGGCTGTCATTTACATTGATAACAGCTCAGATTATTCCAAAAATCTGGCAGAATCCTTTGAAGCCCAATTTGTAAAAAATGGTGGCACTGTTATTGGAAAAGAAGCATTTTTGCAGAAAGACCAAGATTTCAAATCCACTTTGACCAAAATAAAAGCATTAAACCCTGAGACCATTTTCATTCCTGCCTATTATGAAGAAGTAGGTAAAATTGCAAAACAAGCTCGTGAGATGGGAATTTCAGTACCTTTCATTGGTACTGATGGATGGGATGATCCTAAAATAGCAGAGGTTGCTGGTGCTGCGGCATTAAATAATACCTTCTTTAGTAATCATTATTCATCTCAAGATGTGGATCCTAATATTGTGAAATTTGTAGAGGCCTATAAGAAAGAATATGGACAGGAGCCCAACGCTTTTGCGGCATTAGGGTATGACGCTGCATTAATGGTTGTTGATTCTATAAAAAGAGCCAATAGCGCAGAACCTGAAAAAATAAGAGAAGCCTTGGAAAAGGTCAAGGATTTGCAAGTGGTAACAGGTAAAATCACACTGGATGCAAATCATGATCCAATTAAGAGTGGTGTAGTTATTGAAATGAAAGATGGCAAGCAAACCTTTAAAGAAAAAATTAATCCATAAACAAACAAAAATGGACTCGGCTTAAGCCGAGTCCATTTTTGTTTGTTTATGGGTGAAAAACACACTTGCTTAAACTATTATTTAAAAAGACTATTTCTAAACATAAGTCCTATTAAAAAAGTATTGACAGTAAAGTTAGGAATAAATATAATATCATACATACACAAATATATTCTGGTAGAGTACTTATTGACAGGATGTATTAATAAAAATGTAAAGTGTAACATAATTGATAAGGAGGCAGGAAAAAAGCACAGCTTATTTTGAAAGAATTTTAAAAAGTATTTCATGTAGGTGCCCTTGGGTTATATATAGTAGGAATTATCAGTACCGATCTTATTATAAGTTAGAATATGGGAGGAATAATGATGGCAAAGAAAGGGTTCTCATTCATTGGTTTATTGCTTACGGTAGCCATGTCCGGTTTCATGTTGGCAGGATGTGGTTCAACTCCATCTGCGAATGATTCCAAAGAAATAAAAATTGGCGGAAATTTTGAGTTAACCGGTGGAGTTGCGAACTTTGGTAAGATGACAACAAATGGTATTCAGCTAGCTTTTAAAGAAGCTAATGCATCAGGCGGTGTTCTTGGCAAGCAGATAAAGTTAATCTTGGCCGATAATAAATCAGAACCTTCTGAGGCTACCAATGCAATCACAAAACTGATTACCCAAGACAAAGTTCCTCTTGTTATGGGACCTGTTGCCAGCTCTAATGTATTGGCAACCCTGCAGGTATCACAAGATAATAAAATTCCTGTCATTACAGCCACGGGTACGAATTCGAAAATTACTGTGGATAATGGTAAAGTAAGACCGTATGCGTTTCGCAGCTGTTTCATAGATCCATTTCAAGGAACTGTAATGGCTAACTTTGCCAGCAAATCATTAAAGGCAAAAACAGCTGTCATTTACATTGATAATAGCTCGGATTATTCCAAGGGGCTGGCCGAATCTTTTGAGGCCCAGTTTGTTAAAAATGGTGGTGTCGTCGTAGGCAAGGAAGCTTTCTTGCAAAAAGACCAGGATTTTAAGTCTACGTTAACGAAGATAAAAGTAATGAATGCAGATACTATCTTTATCCCTGCCTATTATGAAGAAGTAGGTAAAATAGCAAAGCAAGCTCGTGAGTTAGGAATTACCATACCTCTTATTGGTACAGATGGCTGGGATGATCCTAAGGTAGTGGAAGTTGCAGGGGCAGAGGCGATGAATAATACGTTCTTTAGTAATCATTACTCTTCACAAGATACAGACCCTCGTATTGTAAAATTCGTAGAAGCCTATAAAAAAGAATATGGTCAAGAGCCAAATGCTTTAGCAGCATTAGGTTATGATGCTGGTTTGATGGTTATTGACGCGATTAAGCGGGCCAACAGCACGGAACCTGATAAAATTAGAGATGCATTAGAAAAAACCAAAGATCTGCAAGTCGTAACAGGAGTAATTACTCTGGATGCAAATCATGATCCGGTTAAGAGCGGTGTTGTTATCGAAATGAAAGATGGTAAACAAACTTTTAAAGAAAAAATTAATCCATAAATATAAAAGAACTTGGCTGATGCCAAGTTCTTTTATATTTATGGATTAAAAATGGAATATGAAGAGATTATTTTGTATTTATAAGATATTTATTATCGCAAGAACGAAGGAAATAGTTGGATTCTAATAAAATTTATTAAAAAAAATCGTTAACGTCTACCATGCGAGGACAAACTCTTAAAAGTCCTCTCCATAAGTATTGACAGAAAAGCACAATATGTCTATAATACAGCATGTGACAAGTACGAATATTCGCCTGGGGAGGACAAAGGCGCGTTTCGAACAGTGGATACGGACTTTTTTAAATTGGAGAAAATACATATTATTTAAAAGGAGAATCTGTGTTTATGAAAAAAACAAGTAAGTGGATCAGTACCTTTATTGCTGTTGCCATGCTGGGCTTAATGGCAGCAGGATGCAGTGGCAAGCAAGATAGTAATGTAATCAAACTTGGTGCCAACTTAGAAATGACTGGTGGTAATGCGACTTTTGGTAAATCTGCAAGCAATGGGGCAAATTTAGCAATTAAACAAGTAAACGCTAATGGTGGTGTTCTAGGTAAACAGCTAAGTTTAGTAGTTGCAGATAATAAGAGCGAAGCTGCAGAAGCTGCAAATGCTATGCAGAAATTAATTACTCAGGATAAAGTTGTAGCCGTTATTGCACCAATTGCTTCTTCTAGCGTGATTGCTGGTGCCCAAGTCAATAACGATAATAAAGTCTTAGCAATTAGTCCAACAGCATCCAATCCTAAAGTGACAGTAGATCCTACAACTAATAAGGTTCGGGACTATTTATTCAGAGCAGCATTTATTGATCCTTTCCAAGGTTCAGTAATGGCAAACTTTGCTACGAAAACCTTACAAGCTAAGACTGCGGCAATTTATATTGATAACTCCAGTGACTATGCTAAAGGCTTAGGGCAGTTTTTTAAAGAAACCTTTATTAAAAATGGTGGTATAGTTGCAGTAGAAGAAGCGTATCTGGCAAAAGATACGGATTTTAAAGCTACATTAACCAAAATTAAAGCTGCGAATGTGGATGTTGTCTTTGTACCAGGTTATTATCAGGAAGTTGGTATGATTGCGAAACAGGCTCGAGAAATTGGCTTAACTATGCCGCTTCTCGGTGGTGATGGCTGGGATTCTGCCAAACTTCCAGAAATCGCTGGAGCGCAAGCCCTGAATAATACGTTCTTTGCAAATCATTACTCACCAGATGACAATAGTCCAGCAATTAAAACTTTTGTTGATGCATATAAAGCAGAATATAAAGAAACTCCAGATGCGTTTGCTGCATTAGCTTATGATGCCACGATGATGGTCATTGAGTCCATTAAGCGTGCCAACGGTGTTGATACTGTCAAGATCAAAGATGAGTTGGCAAAGACAAAAGACTATAATGCTGTATCTGGGTTAATTACGTTGAATGAAACTCATGATGCAGTAAAAAGTGCTGTTATTATTGAAATGAAGGATGGTAAGCAAACGTTTAAAGAAAAAATAAACCCTTAATGTTTATGTAAGATCGATAAACGTCAGCATATTGACATTCATAAGATGGAGCCCAGAGCTACCCTTGCTGAAAGAAAGAGAATAAATCTTAGTTTTATTAACCACAAAAGCACAGTGCTACTGGTGTGGCATTGTACTTTTGTGGTTTTTTAGCAAGCAAAAGAAAAGAAATCAATGCTTAGATATAAAGTAGAGGTATGAAATGGCACTGTCAATGAATTGACGAATATGTCAAATTACAGACGAAAAAAACCGCCCATAAGGATAAATCTGATGAACACTAGAGGCTTTTTGGAAGTTAATAACGTTTGAAAAAAGATTAACTTATTTGTTAGAACCTATGGAATAACGCTTACGGGGGAATAAAGGACGCAAAGCATTGATCATAGAACATAAATGGCATGATTATTGCATAAGTATAAAGTGGTACGTTTTTAGTATAAAAAAATATATAAAAGTGTGCTGTAAATAAGTGTTTGTATTTTTGGAAGAGATTAACCAACAAATCAAAAGATAAAAGTATTGACACTAGAAGACAATGTATCTATAATTACGTATATATTATAAGAGAATATCCGCAGAGAAAAGATAGGCGTTAAATTCTAAGAGGGTTACGAGGGATTCTAAAGTGGGATTAAAAAGCACATAGAACCTGTTGAGAGGCTGTTTTAAAATATCCAGATGCTAGTCCTTACGAGCATTTGAGCGAGACGTACAAAGACGTATGTTTAGTGAAAACGCACAGGGACAATAAAGGTATATGGGAATTTTGAAATAGACTCTATTAGACTTTATTGCAGTTGTTTCTCCCGTGTGAAAAATATAGGGAAAAGGCATCGCTTTAGCCCTTAGAAATAAAAAAATGTAGGAGGCGAAATCATGGATTTCTCGATTACTCAGCAATTTTTACAGCAATTAATAAATGGTATATCTCTTGGCAGCATTTATGCACTCATTGCTTTAGGTTATACAATGGTGTATGGAATTATTAAGTTGATTAATTTTGCGCATGGTGATATTTATATGGTAGGCGCTTATGTAGCGTTTTTTGCCACAACGACGCTTAAACTTTCTTTTTTCCCAGCGCTAATTGTGTCCATGGTAGTGGCTGCCATAGTTGGAATGACAATTGAGCGGTTGGCCTACCGCCCACTGCGAAAGGCACCTAGAATTGCGATATTGATTACGGCAATTGGTGTATCTTTATTATTAGAATATGGCGGGATGCTTCTTGTTACACCGCAACCGAGAACGTTTCCAGCGCTATTCGATTCTCAAGTCTATACCTTTGGCAATATTGTAGTGAATAGTCAGCAGGTAATTATATTGGCAATATCCGTAGTGTTAATGGTTATTTTAACTTTTGTTGTACAACGTACCAAAATCGGTAAGGCGATGCGTGCTGTATCTTTTGATACCGATGCGGCTCGATTAATGGGTATTGATGTTGACCGTGTTATCTCCATGACCTTTGCAATTGGTTCTGCATTAGCGGCCGCAGCAGGCATGCTAGTCGGTGTATATTATAATTCAATTGATCCTTTAATGGGCATTATGCCAGGTCTTAAAGCATTCGTAGCTGCTGTTTTGGGTGGCATTGGAGTGATTCCAGGGGCGATGCTTGGTGGTATTATAATGGGCGTTATTGAAGCTATGGTGAGTGGCTTTATTTCATCCACTTTCCGTGATGCTGCAGCGTTTGCCATTTTAATTATTATTTTACTGTTTAAGCCTTCTGGCTTATTGGGTAAAAACGTTCGTGAGAAAGTGTAGGTGGCAAATAATATGGGAAAAAATAAGAAGGAATTGCTGTCGTTAGTGGCATGTATAGCATTGTATGCTGTTGTGCAAAGCTTGATTATGTTAGATGTTATTGGACCGTTTTGGGAGCTGAATTTAATTTTAATCTGTATTAATGTGATTCTGGCGGTAAGCTTAAATCTTATTAATGGTTTTACAGGTCAGTTTTCTATCGGTCACGCAGGATTTATGGCGGTGGGAGCTTATCTCGGCGCTGTACTCACTGTTAAACTGCAATTGCCTTTTATTGTTGCTATTTTAGGTGGAGCAGCAGCTGCTGGTTTCTTAGGATTTGTAATTGGTTTACCAACATTGCGTTTAGATGGCGATTATCTTGCCATTGCCACCTTAGGCTTAGGAGAAATCATCCGAATTACCATTTTGAATATTCCTTATGTAGGCGGCGCATCTGGTTTTATGGGTATACCTCGTTTTAGTAACTTTACGTGGGTATTCTTTGCCACTGTTTTCACGGTATTCTTTATTAGAAATTTCATTAACTCTACCCATGGCCGAGCGTGTATTTCGATTCGAGAGAATCAAATTGCAGCTGAGGCAATGGGAATTGATACTACAAAATATAAAGTAATGGCTTTCACGATTGGTGCTGCTTTTGCTGGTGTAGCAGGAACCCTATTCTCTCATTACTTTTATATCGCTCACCCTGCATCCTTTACTTTTATGAAGTCTTTTGATATTTTGACCATTGTAGTATTGGGTGGTTTAGGTAGTATTAGTGGATCGATTACTGCGGCTATATTATTGACTTTTGTTTCTGCAGCTTTAGCTAGCTATCCTGAGTGGCGTATGATTATTTATTCATTAATGCTGATTGTATTAATGTTGTATCGGCCCCAAGGATTATTTGGCAATAAGGAAATCAGCCTTAAAATCTTTGGCCGTTTGATGGGAGGTAATAAGCGTGGCAATACTCAAGGCAACTAAACTTTCCAAAGTATTTGGCGGACTTAAGGCCGTATCCGATTTTTCCATCGAGCTTGGCAAAGGCGAGTTAATTGGATTGATTGGTCCTAATGGAGCAGGAAAAACAACCGCCTTTAACTTACTGACGGGTGTATATCAACCGACAACTGGTGAAATTGATTTTGATGATAAAAGCATTCTTGGACTTAAACCTTTTCAGATCACTCAAAAAGGGGTAGCCAGAACCTTCCAAAATATTCGCCTCTTTTCTGAACTATCCGTGTTAGATAATGTTAAGATCGCGTATCATTTTCATGTGAAATACGGAATATTAGAATCTGTTTTGCGTATGGGCAGATACCATCAAGAAGAAAAAGAGATTGAAGAAAGAGCGATCAAGCTATTAGAAATTTTTAAATTAGGCGATAAAAAAGATGAAATTGCTAAAAACTTACCTTATGGTGAGCAGCGGCGTTTGGAAATTGCCAGAGCACTAGCGGCTCAGCCTAAATTATTATTATTAGATGAACCTGCGGCTGGCATGAATCCTCAGGAAACTCAGCAACTAATGCAAATGATAAAATGGATAAAAGACGAATTTGATTTAACTATTTTATTAATAGAACATGACATGCAATTGGTTATGAATGTGTGTGAACGTATTTATGTATTAGAATACGGCAGTATAATCGCTCAAGGAACACCTGAGGAAATCAAGAATAACCCACGGGTTATTGAGGCCTACCTCGGAGAGGAGGTTGAATAATGTTAAAAATCGAGAATATTGATGTATATTATGGTGCGATACATGCCTTAAAAGGTATTAGTGCAGAGGTAAATGAAGGGGAAATTGTTACCTTGATTGGTGCGAATGGTGCTGGTAAAAGTACTATTTTACGTACGATTTCCGGATTGTTAAAACCGAAAGCAGGTCAAATTAATTTTGAAGGAAAGAGTATTGCTGGCGTAGTTGCTCAAGATATTGTAAAGCTTGGCATTTCTCAAGTACCGGAAGGCCGAAGGGTTTTTGCGAATATGTCTGTTCTAGAAAATCTAGAGTTAGGTGCTTATATCCGTAATGACAAAAAAGGGATTCAGGAAGATATGGAGAATGTCTTTGTAAAGTTCCCTCGCTTGTCGGAACGGCGCAGTCAATTAGCCGGTACGTTGTCAGGCGGTGAGCAGCAGATGTTGGCTATGGGGCGTGCCTTAATGAGCCGTCCACGGCTATTGCTCTTGGATGAGCCATCTATGGGTCTTGCACCATTGCTGGTAAAAGAAATTTTTTCTATTATTAAAGAAATTAATGCTAGCGGGACTACGGTTTTGCTGGTAGAACAAAATGCTCATATGGCATTATCCATTGCCCATAGAGCTTATGTACTGGAAACAGGACGTATCACTCTTTCCGGCGATGCGAAAGAGTTGGCTGCAAGTGAAGAAATACGTAAAGCCTATTTGGGTGGTTAATCAATAAGACGCACTAAAGATAGTAATGACAGTGTTATGAAAGACAAAAGGTGAATTCCTAAATTGTATTGTTCATAATTTCTGACATGGAATCTTTAGTGCGTTTTCTTTAATAAAAAATCAACGGAGATGATGAAAATGTTTGTAGAAAGCAGGATGACAGCTAACCCAATTACAATCAGTTCGACTACAACAATTGCTGATGCATCGGAGATTATGCGTAATAATAAATTTCGCCGTCTTCCAGTGGTTGAGGGTGGAAAATTAGTTGGTATTGTAACAGACAGAGATCTTCGTGCGGTATCGGCATCGCCAGCAACTGCTCTTTCTATTTTTGAACTTAATTACTTATTGGCAAAGATGAAAATTAAGGATATCATGCAAAAAGAAGTGATTAGCATTAATACCGGGGCTACAGTGGAAGAAGCTGCAATTTTAATGTACAACCACCGCATTGGCGGTTTGGTAGTAGTAGATGAGCAAGGAACAGTCGCCGGCATCATTACGGAAACGGATATTTTTAAAAGTTTTGTTGATATTATGGGTCTAGTGGATGGGAAGACTCGTCTCACCCTTGATGTGACTGATAAAATTGGATTGCTTCATGAAATTTCAGAGGTATTTCTGGCAATGAATATCAATATTACCAGTATGGTTAGTTATGCCTTACCCGATGGAAAAATTGAGATGATTATACGGGCCGATATTATTGATACGGAAGAATTAGAAAAGGTCCTTGCTGCTAAAGGATACCCCATTAGCCACGTGGTACATATTAAGTCATGAGTTAAGCCTGCCTGTCATGTTCTTTAGCAATCGATCCTTAAAGATATTTACAAGTAATTTCCCAATGTGGTACTATATAGAATATAATGCTAGGAACAGGCGGCCATTATGGCGCAGCCGGGCGGAAAGCAGCAGGTATGTATGAATGCCTGCGGGACCTTAGAGAGAGGGCCTGCAGGCTTTTTTGTTATGTCATCTTATTATAAGGCACATGGGTCATTTATGGGCTTGTAGCACCTGCTTAAAATGAGCTGAAATTGGTACCTTTTATAGGTCGTATGAATAGTGTAGGCTATTGAAGGTTATAACAAAGAATAGAGCTGCTGAGCAAAAGGTAGGAGGTAGTATGATTGGATATGTGGATAGTAATTTAAAGGAGCGTACTGCTAGGCTGTCCGTTATTTCTAATACGGTTTTGGTTGTATTGAAATTGATCGTGGGATTTTATACTGGGGCCGTCAGTATTATTTCAGAAGCTGCTCACTCTGGCTTTGATCTACTTGCATCTGTGATTGCCTTTTATGCGGTCCGCAAAGCGGATACCCCTCCTGATGACAATCATGCCTATGGTCATGGCAAATTTGAAAATTTATCAGGCGCCATCGAAGCGATATTGATTATCGGGGCAGCAATATGGATTGTATATGAAGCCGGGAGTAAAATGAATTCCGCTGTGGTTCCAGGTTTTTTAGAATATGGTATTGCTATTATGATCATTTCAATTGCTATTAATTACTGGGTATCAGAAAGACTATTTAAGGTGGCGAAACAGACTGGTTCTCATGCCTTAGAAGCAGATGGCTTGCATCTGCGGGCGGATATATGGACTTCTGTTGGAGTGTTGGTAGGATTGGTGATTATTCATGTAACTGGTCTTGCCTGGCTTGATCCTGTGATTGCAATCATTGTAGCTGGCATTGTGTTTAAAGCTGGTTATGGCATGACAAAGAAGAGTCTATATGAGTTAACGGATATTAGCTTGCCGGAACATGAAGAACAGATGATCATTGATATCATTCAAAGTCATAAGGAGGTCATTTCCTTTCATCAGCTCCGCACCCGGCGTTCCGGCAGTTGGCGTTTAATTGATATGCATCTCATTTTGTACAAAGATATGCATTTAAATGAGGCTCACGATATCTGTGATCAGATTGAAGCTGAAATAAAGCAAAAGCTAGGTTCCTGCGATGTGGTCATCCATCTGGAGCCATGTGATCATCTTAAAGAACTAGGGGCATGTCCTCTTGATGAATAGAAAAATAAGCAAGAATCATTTGGGATTCTTGCTTATTTTTTTTGTCAATTTCCTTTGAACTACTTTTTTTTATTATGAAACGTATATAAATGCTTGCAACGGACACGACTTTCACGTTCAGTGTCAAATTTCTCCGAGCTGCCACTATCGACGGAGGCCTCTTTGCTTTCTGAAGGGGCAGGATTTGCTGAGGAAGCAGATGGAGTTTCCGGGGCTGCTTCTTCATCGGTTCGTGCACTAAAGGTATTGATTAATTGCTGCAGGGCAACAGCTTGAACTTCTTCGATATCTGAGTTTGACGACGGTTCTGGAGCAGGTGGCTCAGGAGCTCCTTCTGGTCTGGGGCAGAGAACTTCCTTGTCTGGAAGGCAGGAGCCCCGATGATGGCAACACTCCAGGAGACGCCGTAAGGCCTCCATCTCAACGACCTGCTCGGCTGTGTGAAAAGGAACATCTGTTGTAGGAGACTTATTGGCTAATAACCGGAATAAATCCACTGGCGCACAAGAAATCTTCAAAAAATCGCTGCTAAAAGCTACTTTGCAGCAGAGTAATTCAAGGAAGATATCGATCAATGTTCCAGTGTTATCAGCACGCCTTACTGCCCGCTCGAAGACTTCAGGACAAATTTCTGGTGTACGATGAATTTCTTCAGAGGCACCTACAAGCAGACGATACGAAGCTACTAAAGAAGAAAGATTAGGAATAACTGCGTTTATATCAGCCAATATCAGGTCAATAATAGGTTGAGGATTTTGATTAGTATCTGACATGATAGTCGCCTCACTTTAGCGTTGGTGCAACATTATATGCCGGAGGCAGTGCATTTGCTCTTCTTTATTTAAGAAAGACTTAAGTAGAAGGATTTTTTCATAATCACGTATAATATATATGCAATTATAGAAAGCTGGAAATGATCATGAAAAGTAAAATGATGATCGTGAAAGGAAACTGAATGATGACCATGTTGCTCACGCCGGAATTTTTATTAGCAGCGGCTAATAAAATAGTACGTCTTTTAGCTATTTTATTAGGGTCAGCGCTTATATTGCATCTATTCTCCCTCATGGTAAATAAAATGTTTATCCCTAAAGTTGGCATTAGTACCTTTTCTTTTGATGAAAGACGTGCTAGAACAGTAGGGGGAATGCTGCAAAGCATTATTCGATATTTTATTTATTTTATTACAATCCTCATGGTGCTGCAAGAATTCCATATTGATACCACTTCACTTGTCGCTGGAGCTGGTATTATAGGATTGGCTCTTGGTGTTGGCTCTCAGAGTTTGATCCGGGATTTTGTGACTGGTTTTTTCATTGTATTGGAAAATCAGTTTGCTGTCGGGGATTACATTGTCAGTGGTGATATGGCAGGTACTGTGGAAGACATTGGTTTGCGGGTAACGAAATTGCGGGATGGCAATGGTGTGCTGCATATTATTCCCCATGGGGCAATATCTAGGATTAGTAATTATACAAGAGGCCATATGCAGGCTATAGTCAATATACCTGTTGCTTATGAGGCTGATTTGGATAAGGTGCTTCTATTATTAAACGAGGCCTGTGTCTTGGTAGGCAAAGAGCTGGAAGAGGTCTTAGAGGGACCGAACGTATTAGGTGTAGTAGACCTTGGTGCTCAGATGCTAATGGTACGTATCGTAGCGAAGACTGTGCCTTTGCAGCAAGGAAAGGTGGAAAATGCTCTTCGTTACACAGTAAAACGGTTATTTAATGAAGCGAAGATTCCCCAGCCCGTGATAGATATTAGTAAAAGGCAAGAAGGTGTTAGATGATGGTACGTTATGAAATTGGTGATATTGTAAGAATGAAGAAGAACCATCCTTGTGGAGCCGCTCTGTGGGAAATTACACGGACAGGAATTGATTTTGGTTTGAAATGTCAAGGCTGCGGGCGTTTTGTCCTGGTGCCACGCGTAAAGTTTGAAAAAGGTGTAAAAGAAATCGTAACACGCAAAGGTACGCAAGAGGAGGGATAAATGTGAAGTATCAGTTTATTGTAGGAGGCATGACCTTGGTGACGGGGATTGTACTCATTGCAATGGGAACCGATTTTGGTAATAAAATCAATCTAACAGTGGGTGTTATCATAGGCTCTATTATGTTGTTATTAGGTACGGCAAGATTGAAGAATGCCATTGCTTATCGCCGTGAACATGGAGAAGAGTAAAGTGCCTGCTTGAAAATAGGGGAAGAATCATCTACAATAAGACATGCTAAAAAGAAATTGTAAGTAAGGTGGAATAGATGAATGAGCACAAATTTAGAAGTGGGTATTGTTGGTTTGCCGAATGTAGGTAAAAGTACATTGTTTAATGCGATTACAAAAGCAGGTGCAGAAGCTGCTAATTATCCTTTTTGCACAATAGAGCCAAATGTGGGTGTCGTAGATGTTCCGGATGAGCGATTACCCCATTTGGTGGAAATGTATAAAACAAAACGCTGTATCCCGACAGCAATGCGTTTTGTTGATATTGCTGGATTGGTGAAAGGTGCGTCTAAAGGAGAAGGCTTAGGCAATAAGTTTTTAGCTCACATTCGCCAAGTAGATGCGGTCGCTCAAGTGGTACGCTGTTTTGAAGATGAAAATATCACTCACGTTGAGGGAGCATTAAACCCTTTGCGGGATATTGAGATCATTAATACAGAACTATGCCTAGCTGATTTAGACACATTAGAGAAGCGTATGGAGCGTGTTCAGAAGCTAATCAAAACTGGTGATAAGAAAGCACCAAACGAAATGGCGGTACTGGTAAAAATTAAAGAACTTTTAGAGCAAGCCTTGCCTGCACGGCGCGTTGATATGACAGAAGATGAAGCTGGACTCATTGGTGATCTAAACTTGATGACGTTAAAACCGGTATTGTTTATTGCTAATGTTAGCGAAGACGAAGTAGCCAATGCGGAAGATAATGAGTATGTTAAAATTGTGAAAAAATATGCAGTAGAAGAAGGCGCAGAAGTCATTGCAGTATCGGCCAAGGTTGAGTCAGAAATTGCTGAACTTCCAGCGGAGGACGCTAAGGAGTTTTTAGCAGAGCTTGGTCTAAAAGAGTCAGGATTGGATAAACTCATTAAAGCATCCTATAAACTTTTAGGTTTAGTGACGTTCTTAACGGCTGGTGAGCAGGAAGTACGTGCTTGGACAATAAAGAAAGGTACAAAAGCACCTCAGGCCGGAGGCAAGATTCATTCTGATATTGAGCGTGGCTTTATTCGTGCAGAAATTGTCTCCTATAATGATCTTGTGCTGACAGGCAGCTCCAATGCAGCTCGTGAAAAGGGATTGGTTCGGTTGGAAGGTAAAGAATATATTATGCAAGATGGGGATGTTACGTACTTTAGATTTAATGTATAATATTTCTTTTAATATATTATAGTTGCATTTGTATTGCTATTAATGATATAATGTGTCAGTCTAGGGTAGCCTAGAGAGGTTTGAGAAAATGTTTATAAATGTTTACAAACCTTCCCTGCTCCCACAAGGGAGCCATTAGTCCACAGGAGGAGGTGATTTCGTGAGAAAGTACGAAGTCATGTTTATTGTTAAACCGTTGGAAGAAGAAGCGACAAATGCGGTAATTACCAAATTTGAAAATCTGATTAATAACAACGGTGGTCAAGTAGAAAAAATTGACCGTTGGGGCAAAAAGCGTTTGGCTTATATAGTAAAAGACTTTACTGAAGGTTTTTACTGCCTGACTACTTTTACAGCTGTACCAGCGACGATTCTTGAGCTTGATCGTATAATGAAGATTACTGAAGATATTTTGAAATTTATGATTATTAAAGTAGACGAATAGACCAGGGGGAATTAAACCATGAATAAGGTTATAATAGTCGGTCGTTTGACTCGTGATCCGGAAGTTCGATATACACAGACTGGTAAGGCAGTAGCATCTTTCAGTGTAGCAGTTGATACCGGTTATGGTGAGAATAAGCGAGCTGATTTTATTCCTGTAGTAGTATGGGATAAGCTGGCCGAAGTTTGTGGCAACAATCTTACCAAGGGTCGTCGTGTACTAGTTGAAGGACGTTTGCAAATTCGTGATTATGAGAAAGATGGACAAAAACGGCGTGCAGCTGATGTCGTAGCCCAAAATATTGAATTTTTGGATACGAAGCAACAAGCTGTAAGCGGTGGCAGTACTGCTGCTAGTCCTGCAAAATCATCCGGATATGATGTCAGTTCCTTTGGTACAGAGGTCTTCCCTGAAGAAGAGATTCCATTTTAAAGGGAGGTATTATCAGTGAAACGTGAAAGAGGAAGAAAACCTAAGAAAAAGATTTGCAGTTTCTGCGTGGATAAAGTAGAAACGATCGATTATAAAGAAGTTGGTAAAATCCGTCGTTACACTACGGAACGCGGCAAAATATTGCCTCGCCGTATTTCTGGTAACTGCGCAAAACATCAACGTAGTGTTACTTTGGCGATAAAACGTGCACGTATTGTTGCATTGTTGCCATTCACAGCAGAATAAAACAAAAGAGAGGTTACGTAACCTCTCTTTTATTTTATTCTGCTAAGAATGGATCATCGTAACTTCTTATCTGGGATATACTTTATGATAAAGCAGGAAACAGACTATTGATTTGCGAATACTATATCAGATATAGTAAAAAGGGGGGGAGTGGCTGTTTTGTTTTCGAATGAGTCGGATATTTTACGCAAAATGCGTTTGATAGAGTGGCTAAAGGCAGAGTTGATTACCCATATTGGTCAACTATACCAAGCCATGGCAAAGAATAGTGAACAGGCGATTGCTGAAGGATTGGCTGCCGTAGTCGTTTCTTGCTATATTTTAGGAAGACGACTGGGGATTAGCTTTGAATCATTAGATAAGTCGGTTTTAATGCAAGTAGAGCAAGATATAAAAAAAGAACGAGAAGTGGAGAAATGGTTTGGTGACTCTAGTGAGTACCAGCGTCATCTCCGCCAAAAGGGGTGAATGAATGAGACAGACACGGCTCAGGCCTATGGTAGAGGGTGGGATATTATCAGGGATTGCCATACTATTTGCCTTGATTAGTGCTTATCTTCCTCTGATTGGACCTTTTGTTAATTTAATGTGGCCCGTGCCCATTATTTTATTAGGTGTTCGTCATGGCTATAAGTGGAGCATTATGGCGACAGTTGTTTCTGGTGTTATGATCGCCATGTTAATGCATCCGCTGCATTCTCTTAGTGTGGTTGTTGGATTTGGTTTAATTGGTATTGTGTTAGGCTATGCCTTTCGTATGAATTTTAGTGCTGTTAAAACCATGTTGTGGGGAACGGCTGCTTCTTTGGTTTCTAAAGCTGCATTATTGACGATCAGCGCATTGGTACTCGGTGTGAATCCTCTTACTATGCAAACTGATGTAATGAATAATGCTGTAGCCCAGGCCATTGAAGTATACCGGGACTTTGGTATGGCAGAGCAGGAACTGGCTAAGATGTCTGAGTCTATGAAGTCCATGATTGAATTAATGAAGATTATATTACCGGCAGGTTTTATTATGGCGTCGGTACTTGATACGTGGCTAAATTTTCTGATTGCCAAAACGGTATTAAGAAAGCTGGGGCATAATGTTCCTAACTTTCCAGCATTTAAAGAATGGTCCTTGCCATATCACATTGTGTACCTTTTTGCATTAGCCTTAGTCATGATCTATTGGGGTAACAGCAGGGAAATCAGCTTGTTGACTCAGGTTGGCATGAATCTTCAAGTGATCACGAGTACCCTTATTTTAGTGCAAGGTTTGGCGTTATTTAACTACTTTGCCGATAAATACAATTTGTCAAAAATGATTAAAGGACTTATACTGTTCTTGATATTGACAAATGGTTTTTTTGCGCAGATCTTGATAGTTGCGGGTGCAATTGATATGGTTATGGATTATCGACGTTTGCGAGGGCCTCAATCCAAAGAGTAAAGAATGGATGTGTGAGATTAGCCTTCAAGGAGGAGTTGTTTATGCCGCAAGGTCCGTCTTTTTGGTTTGATACAAGAATTTATCTTGCTGTTGCCACAGCTTTATTAGTGGTGATTGTTTTTTATAATCCCTATGTAGCAGTATTAGGTGCAATTTTGTTAGGCTCTTTGTATTTATATGGGCGCGAGCGCCACAAAGAGCGGCAGAAGGCGTTGGACAGCTACTTATATACGATGAGTAACTGCATTGAAGAGGGAGCATCCTACGCGTTGAAAAGTTTGCCTTTGGTTATGATGATCATTGACAAAGAGGGAAAATTGTATTGGCATAATGATGTTCTTAGTGACTGGTTTGGTGATGAGGTCGTACTAGGAGAGTCAATTATGGATATTTGTCCCGAATTTCCTTTGGATAAGGTATGGGGCAAATCCGGTCGGGAAGTATTTTCGACAGAGGATAAATATTATGATGTGATTCATGAGCCGGTAATTCATAAAATGGATCATGAAGAGTTAACGATTGCTTATATTAGTGATATTACAGCCAGTGAAACAGTAAGAGCTGAATGTGTAAATTCTGTACCGGTTATGGCTTACATCCAAATTGATAATTATGATGATGTATTGCAAGGATTGAGTGAAGGTCAGCGAACGTCTGTAGTCGCAGAAGTCAATAAGCTTCTCGCAGAATGGGTGGCAGAGAATGAGGCTGTATTAAAGAAATATGCAGACGACATGTATCTTGCGGTGCTTAACCGGCAGAACTTAAATAAATGCCTGCAGGAGAAGTTTGACATTCTTGATCGGGTACGTGCCATTCATATTGGCAATAAAATTCCCGTGACCTTAAGTATGGGAGTTGCAGCTGATGAAGATTCTGTAGCTATATTGGGAGAACGGGCCCAAGCCGGTCTGGATTTGGCATTAGGCCGAGGCGGCGATCAGGTGGCTGTTCATGTAGGAGGCAAGCTGCAATTTTATGGAGGCAAAGCAAAGGCTGTAGAAAAAAATACAAGAGTTAAGGCACGGATTGTAGCCCAGGCATTGCGGGAGATTATTGATGATGCGGATATGGTTCTGGTCATGGGTCATACCAATGAGGATTTTGACAGCTTAGGTGCTGCTATAGGCGTGGGTATTATGGCTCGCCATTTAGGAAAAGAATTGCACATCGTCGTTAGCCAGCCAGGGGTTTCATTAAGTAAGCTGCAGGAAATCTTGGCCGATTATGAAGAATATCAAGATTTATTTATCACATCAGCTCAGGCGATGCCGCTGATCACGCCCCAAACCTTACTCTTTGTAGTGGATGTTCATCATCCAGAATTATCTGCAGCACCAGAATTATTAAGTAAAGTCGATCGGGTGGTTGTCATTGATCACCATCGCCGCTCTGAAAAATTCATTGCAAATCCGCTATTAGTATACCTTGAACCATCAGCGTCTTCTACTTGTGAATTGGTTACAGAACTGCTGATGTACTTTGATGATTACCTAGAGTTTAATAAAATGGATGCCACGGCCTTGTATGCTGGCATTGTTGTTGATACGAAGCAGTTTTCGGTACAAAGTGGAGTGCGTACCTTTGATGCCGCAGCCTATTTAAGGCGTTCAGGAGCTGATCCGGCTTTAGTTCGTCAAATGTTCCGTTTAGACTTTGAGACCGTTAAGTCACGGGCTGAAATTTTGAATCAGGCAATCATGTTACCTGGCGGTGTAGTTGTAGCAGGTTGTCCCGATAATATAAAAAATGCTCAAATTGTAGCAGCCCAAGTTGCTGATATGCTGCTGGGAGTAGAAGGAGTACAAATCAGCTTTGTATTGTTCTTTCTTGAAGATGGCGGCATCGGCGTTAGCGCACGATCCAACGGAGCTTTCAACGTACAAGTTATTATGGAAGAGCTGGGCGGCGGCGGACACCAGACAGTAGCTGGTGCTCAGGTTAAAAAAGGTACTATGGAGGAAGTAAAGCGCCAAGTGATAGAACTGAGCGCAAAATATATAGAGGAGAGTGCAGAAAATGAAAGTAATTCTACAGCAAGAGGTTAAAAAATTAGGCAAAAAAGGCGATATTATAGAGGTTTCAGAAGGCTATGCTCGGAATTATTTATTAGCGCAGAAATTAGCGATACCTGCAACTGCTTCGAATGTCAATCAGGCAAGTCAGCAAAAGGCATCAGAAGAACGCAAGCAGCAAAGAGCACTGGATGAAGCCAATCTGTTAGCAGCGCAAAT
The DNA here is from genome assembly GCF_000271485.2 of Pelosinus fermentans DSM 17108. Classification (NCBI taxonomy): domain Bacteria; kingdom Bacillati; phylum Bacillota; class Negativicutes; order Selenomonadales; family Sporomusaceae; genus Pelosinus; species Pelosinus fermentans. The sequence continues at coordinate 113,501 of NZ_AKVN02000001.1, read as the reverse complement.
GTCCAAAGTCGAAGTAACCATTGGTGTGAAAATGGGCGAAGGCGGCAAATTATTTGGTTCTGTTGCGAGTAAAGATATTGCCGATGCTCTTTATGCTCAACATAAAATCGAAATGGATAAACGCAAAATTGATTTGAAAGATGCGATCAAAGCATTAGGTACATACCCTGTATCCATTAAACTGCACCCTGAGATTAGTGCTAAGATACAGGTACACATTATTGCTAAATAGCAAGAGCATTGGTTATGTATGCTTTTGCTGTCCTCTAACGGGGATTATAGAAAGGACTATTATATGAAAAACTTTTTTAACAAATTTATTCCTAGACGGCCGTTGCCTAGCAGGGCAAGGGTCAATGAACAGCTGAAGCACCAAACAACAGCATTATATGAAATGTATGCAGGTATTTTTGGTCCAGATAAAGTGGTGCTAAAAGCTGTAAAACTAGATGCTTTATCTTTAATGAATTCTGAAAACACAGGTGAGCGAGTATTAGCGCTGCAAAAGCTGGTATTTGAAGATCCAACCATGGAAAAAATACCTACATTGCAAGAGATACCGGCAATTTTAGTTGCGATTGAAGAAGAGATAGCTAGTTTAATGGCTCGTCGGTCCCTGGAAGATCGGTTAGAAAAGAAGATTAATGATAAGATGGAAGAACGCCATCAAGAGTATGTAAGAGAAATTAAAATGCAGGTTCTCAAAGAGGAAGAAAACAATGTTGAGAATCCTCAAACCTTAAAAAAATATGCCATGCTGGAAGTGTTAGAGCAGAAAAAGCTGACTAAGTCAGCTATGGAGATCACTCGTCCAGAAACATTAGGGGAAATTGTAGGGCAAGAAAGAGCTGTAGATGCCCTTCGTTCTAAATTGGCATCACCCTATCCTCAGCATCTGATTCTTTATGGTCCGCCGGGGGTTGGTAAAACAACGGCTGCCCGCTTAGTATTAGAAGCGGCAAAGGCGCTTAAATTTACGCCATTTGCACAAGAGGCTCCTTTTATCGAGGTGGACGGAACCACATTGCGGTGGGATTCCCGAGGGATGACCAACCCTCTTTTGGGTTCTGTTCATGATCCTATTTACCAAGGAGCGCGGCGAGATTTAGCTGAGACGGGTGTGCCAGAACCGAAGCCAGGCTTAGCTACAGATGCTCATGGTGGTATTTTATTTATTGATGAAATTGGTGAAATGGATGCAATGCTACAAAATAAGCTGCTAAAGGTATTAGAAGACAAGCGAGTATCTTTTGAATCCGCCTATTATGATCCTTCTGATCCGAATGTTCCCAAGTACATTAGAAAGCTTTTTGAAGATGGTGCGCCCGCCGATTTTATTCTGATTGGTGCGACCACAAGAGATGCGTCGGAAATTAATCCTGCGATACGGTCACGCTGTGCTGAAATTTACTTCGAGCCTTTGACGCCAAAGCATATAGAAGAAATTGTTTATAATGCGGCAGTCAAATTAGATGTGGCTTTAGAATCTGATGTAGCTGCTTTGATTAGTGAATATACCATTGAAGGCCGTAAGGCTGTTAATATCTTATCCGATGCCTTTGGTATCGCTTTATATCGGTCCAGTGATCAGGAAAAGGTCGTCATTACTCATGAGGATGTATATAAAGTAGTACAGGTTAGCCGTCTAACTCCTTTTGTAAATCTTAAGGCGGCTAATATTGGTGAAGTTGGTAAAGTCTTTGGTCTGGGTGTGGCTGGTTATCTTGGTTCTGTATTAGAAATTGAAGCTGTATCCTTTGCAGCAGGAGAAAAGGGTAAGGGACGTATGCGCTTTAATGATACAGCGGGCAGTATGGCGAAAGATTCGGTCTTTAATGCTGCGGCTGTAGTCAGAAAGATAACAGGTGAAGATTTAGGCAACTATGACATTCACATCAACATTATTGGCGGCGGACGCATTGATGGTCCTTCCGCTGGGACGGGCATTTTGGCGGCAATTATTTCTGCTATTACCGAGCGTCCCATTCGCCAGGATGTTGCAGTGACAGGTGAAATTTCCATTCAGGGTAAAGTGAAGGCTGTCGGTGGTGTCTTTGAGAAAGCCTATGGTGCTAAGCAGGCCGGTATTACGACTATGATTATTCCGAAAGAAAATGAAAAAGATATTCCCCAAGGGCATTTGGGCTTAGAAATCTGTCCTGTAGATAACGTAGAAGAAGCACTAGCCATTCTATTGTCTGATACAGAGCAAAAAAGTGCATAGCAAGATGGGGAGGAGGCAAGCTGATTGTTAGATAGAATACCACCACAAAATATGGAAGCTGAGCAGGCAGTACTTGGCGCCATGCTGATTGAGCGGGAGGCAATTTCTAAGGTTGCTGAGTTATTGCGGCCGGAAGATTGTTATCGCGAAGCTCATCGCTTAATCTATAATGCTATGCTGGAACTTTTTAATAAAAATGATGCAGTGGATATGGTTACTGTTATTGAGTTTCTGCGCAAAGAAGACAAGCTGGAAGCAGCGGGCGGGATTGCTTATGTAACCTCCCTGGCAAATAGTGTACCGACTGCTGCTAATGTATTGTATCATGCAAGAATCGTAGAAGAAAAAGCACTGCTGCGTCAATTGATTAACGCTGCTACCAATATTGCCGGCATGGGATATGAAGGCAGTGAAGAAGTAGCTACTATTTTAGATAGCGCTGAAAAAATGATACTATCTGTATCCAGCCGAAAAATGGGGGGAGAATTTACTCCCATTAAGAGTATTATCTTTGATGCATTTAATAAAATTGAACAGCTATATGCTTCAAAAGGCAGTATAACCGGTCTTTCCACTGGATTTAAAGACTTAGATAAGCTAACTTCAGGTCTGCAGCCCTCTGATTTGATTCTGATCGCAGCTCGTCCGAGTATGGGAAAAACGGCGTTTGTACTGAATATTGCCCAGCATATTGGAATTGCCGAGAAAAAGGCAGTGGCATTCTTCAGTCTGGAAATGTCCAAAGAGCAATTGGTTCAACGTATGTTGTGTGCAGAATCCGCCATTGATTCTCAGCGATTGCGAATTGGTGAGCTGGAAGCTAAAGATTGGACGAAACTCGTCAGCGGGGCAGACAGATTGTCTGCAGCACCTATTTTTATCGATGATACAGCAGGTATTACCGTAATGGAAATGCGCTCAAAAGCAAGACGCTTAAAGATAGAGCATAACTTGAGCTTAATTATTATTGACTATCTGCAGCTTATGCAAGGCAGTGGAAAGGGGAAAGGGAGCGAGAATCGTCAGCAGGAGATTTCAGAAATTTCCCGTTCTCTAAAGGCTTTGGCCAGGGAAATTAATGTCCCTGTTATCGCCTTGTCTCAGCTTAGTCGTAGTGTAGAGTCCAGACAGGTAAAGAAACCGATGCTGAGCGATCTTCGAGAATCTGGATCATTAGAACAGGATGCGGATATTGTGGCTTTTCTCTATCGGGATGACTATTACAATCCTGATAGTGAGCAGAAAAATATTACGGAAGTTATTATTGCCAAACATCGTAATGGTCCAGTTGACACCGTTCAACTATTCTTCCACAAACAATTTACGAAGTTTAGTGATTTGTCGAAATTGCCAGGATAGAGGAGGTAGATGATATCTCCTCTATTTTTATGATGTTTTGCGGAAAAATCAGTACTTCTATTAAAAATAAATAGAAGTTTTGCAAGAAAATCCGAACAATGGGTGGACAAACATGAAAAACATTCGAAAATACATTGACACTTTTAGTACTAAGTGCTATGCTATATGAGGGAAAAAATCTAGACTTTAAATTTAAATTGAATGAGTACTAAGATGGTGAGTGAATTTTATAGTCTAGGGATAAAATAAGCATGCCTAATTATAAACAACTTATTAACAAAGTTATCCACAGTTTGTGGATAACTGGTTAGGTACATTAGGTTTGGTTTATAAGTAGAAATAGATTCTAAAGTAAAATGATACCAGAAGTTAAAAAGAGAGAAAAGAACTTTTGGCAAAAGTATTTTAAAAAGATGGGAAGGGTGAATATTATGCCAGCAGTAGTAGTAATGGGAACTCAGTGGGGCGATGAAGGAAAAGGAAAGATCGTAGATTATTTGGCAGAAAAAGCAGATGTTGTTGCTCGATACCAAGGTGGTAATAACGCAGGTCATACTGTGGTAGTAGAGGGGAAACAATTTAAATTGCAGCTATTGCCATCAGGAATTTTATATAAAGGCAAGACTTGCGTTGTTGGTAATGGTGTGGTAGTTGATCCAGGCGTCATACTTAAGGAAATTAAGGGAATGCAGAGTCAGGGAATTGATACCTCAGGTTTAAAAATTTCTAACCGGGCTCATGTTATTATGCCATATCATCGTTTATTGGATGAAGCAGAAGAAACCTATCGTGGTGATCATAAGATTGGTACGACCAAAAGAGGCATTGGTCCATGCTATATGGATAAAAACTCTAGATGTGGAATTCGTATCGTAGACTTATTGGATGAGGAAGAGTTCTCAGATAAACTCAAGCGAAATCTCGAGGCTAAAAATCATTTGCTAAAAGCTGTTTACGGTCTGGAAGGCTTTGATTATGAAACCGTAAGAAAAGAATATTTAGGTTATGCAGATGAATTACGTGCTTATGTTTGCGATACATCGGCAGCTTTAAACAAAGCATTAAAAAATGGAGAAAAAGTATTATTTGAAGGCGCGCAAGCAACCTTATTGGATTTGGATCATGGAACCTATCCATATGTTACTTCATCCAACCCCATTGCTGGCGGAGTGTGCGTAGGTGCAGGTATTGGACCTACTAAAATTGACAAAGTAATTGGCGTAGTGAAAGCCTATACGACTCGTGTAGGAGAAGGTCCGTTCCCTACAGAATTATTTGATGAAGTTGGCGATCACATCCGAGATAGAGGTCATGAGTATGGTACAGTTACCGGCCGCCCTCGCCGTTGCGGTTGGCTGGATGCCAGTGTAGTAGGTTATGCTGGCCGATTAAGTGGTATTGATTATATGGCAATCACTCGCTTGGACATTCTAGATGAGTTAAAAGCAGTAAAGTTATGTGTTGGCTATAAATATAAAGGCAAGTTATTGGAAGAGTTTCCTGCCAGTTTAAAAGCACTAGCAGAAGTAGAACCTATCTATGAAGAACTGCCAGGCTGGCAAAGTGATACCACTGGCATTCGTAACTATGCTGATCTGCCTTTGAATGCACGTCTTTATTTAGAACGTTTAAGTGAAGTTGCAGACATTAAGCTTGGTATTGTATCGGTTGGTCCTGGTCGTGATCAGACCATTGTAATGCACGAGATTTTTGGATAAATAGCAAGGGAATAATTTAGCATGTAGGTGATATAGATGGCAGCCTTGTTGTTAAAAGAAATTGTTGATTCTTTTTGTCTTACGGTCGTGGATAAAAATTGTAATCTTAACGTTCCGGTAGAAGTGTCTGACATCAATCGACCGGGGCTGGCTTTAGCAGGTTATCTGCAGCATTTTGATGAGCAGCGCATTCAAGTAATTGGCACAGCAGAATCGGCATTTCTAGAGACCTTAAGCGAAAATTTGGCAAATGAGCGGTGGCTGTCATTTATTAATCTGCATTTTCCCTGTTTAGTGATCACTCGCAATATTATACTTCCTGAACGTTGGCTGCAATTGGCGGCACACCGCCAATTGCCAGTTTTTCGTACCCGTTTAGCTACGACTCGTTTCATTGCTCAGCTAACTAATTATCTAGAGCATAAGCTTGCACCAAGTACGACTCTTCATGCAGTTCTAGTGGACGTGCATGGTGTAGGAACTTTAATTATTGGAGAAAGTGGCATCGGAAAGAGTGAAACTGCACTGGATCTGATTAAAAGGGGACACCGTCTGGTGGCAGATGATGCCGTAGAAGTCACCCGTACGGAAGAGAATGTACTGACCGGTACGGCGCCAGAAGTATTGCGTCATGTAATGGAAGTTAGAGGGCTTGGTATTTTAAATGTTAAGGCATTGTTTGGTATTGGTGCTGTCAGACCAAATCAAAAAATTCATCTTGTCATTCAGTTAGAAGAGTGGGATCAAACCAAGGCTTATGATCGTCTGGGTCTTGATGAAGAGCACCATGAGATTTTAGGAGTCGGACTGCCTTGCAAAACCATTCCTGTCCGTCCTGGACGGAATTTATCTAATATTATTGAAGTGGCAGCAATGAATTACCGACTCAATAAATCGGGCTATAATGCCGTGGAAGACTTTATTGAAAAACAAAGAAAGTTCTGTTTGGGAAATACGCCGGATTGAGGCAGTACAGAAAATCGAATAATAGTTTGTCGAAAATAGGATCTATTTGACGCAGCAGATGAAATTAACAATAAAAAGAAGTTGACAGTAATCGAATATTCCTATATAATCATATCTTGTGAGAGCGAGATGATCCACTAGCTCAGTTGGTAGAGCACCTGACTTTTAATCAGGGTGTCCCGCGTTCGAGCCGCGGGTGGGTCACCATTTTACGGCCCGTTGGTCAAGCGGTCAAGACACCGCCCTTTCACGGCGATAACGGGGGTTCGATTCCCCCACGGGTCACCAAACACGGGCGATTAGCTCAGCTGGGAGAGCGCCTGCCTTACAAGCAGGATGTCGGCAGTTCGATCCTGTCATCGCCCACCACCATTACCTCTTACAACAAAGCATGGCCCAGTAGTTTAGCGGTTAGAATGCCGCCCTGTCACGGCGGAGGTCGTCGGTTCAAATCCGATCTGGGTCGCCATTATGCCTCGATAGCTCAGTCGGTAGAGCAGAGGACTGAAAATCCTCGTGTCGACAGTTCGATTCTGTCTTGAGGCACCATTTCCGGTTCACTAGCTCAGTTGGTAGAGCACCTGACTTTTAATCAGGGTGTCCCGCGTTCGAGCCGCGGGTGAGCCACCATTTATGGCCCGTTGGTCAAGCGGTCAAGACACCGCCCTTTCACGGCGATAACGGGGGTTCGATTCCCCCACGGGTCACCAATTCGGGCGATTAGCTCAGCTGGGAGAGCGCCTGCCTTACAAGCAGGATGTCGGCAGTTCGATCCTGTCATCGCCCACCAATTGTAAATTAACCTCACGTTGATAAAACGTGAGGTTTTCTTGTTTATTCTGATGGAATCCGACAAATTAGATAAAAAGTTATGAACAATTCATGTAATATTTGGAGGATTATGTAATTTTACATAGAATATATTACTGTAGATAAATTTAGAAAAAAGAGAATAGAGAGAGTTTTCGAACTTTTATCTAAATGGAGGAAGAGAAATGGAAAAGAAAAGGCTGCCGATCGTGTTACAACTTACCTGTATGTTTATTCTCGTTATATTTTTATTAGTATCTGTATTGGGTTTTACGGTGTATAAGCTTATATCAAGCGGTCAGACCACCGAGGAACTGGTAAAACACAATGTAGTAAGCGCTAACCTTGTAAAATCAGGCCACTTGGAATTTACGGGAGCATTACTTGATATGAGAGGTTTCCTCTTTTATCCTGATGGCGCAGTTTATGAACAGGGATATCGTGAGAAGATTAAGAAGAGCAGTGAATTGGCCAAAGAATATAGTGATACTTCCAAGATGGCAGAAACAAAAGAGGATGGAATCCTGCTGGCGAAATTAGTAAATGATTATGTAGTATTAGGTGATAAAGTCATTGCTGCCAAAAAGGCAAATGCTCCGAATTTGACGCAGCTCACAACCCAAGGACGAAATTTAGTAAAAGATATTGATGAACAGTTTCGTAAGTTAGATGTACGACAACAAAAATACATAAATGAAAGAGCAGATGCAGTACTGCAGGATGCAACAGCTACTGGCAGGAATTCTCTTATTTATAGTATTGTTATAGCCTGTATCGTGGTCTGCATGGGTATCTGGTACAGCAGAAACTTAGCGAGCCGCCTTAAAAATATCAACAGCGAATTAGCTGAGGTCGGAAATCTGAATCTTACAGGAAAAGATGTTTATCCTACCCGTAATGATGAAATTGGTGATATGGGATATATCGTCATTGAGATGAAAAAATCTCTTAAAGGTTTCGTTTCCCAGCTTACCAACAGCAGCCAGATACTAAGCTCGACGAGTATCGAATTAAGTGATTCTGTGAGTGAACAATTAAGAGCAGTAGAAACTGTAGCTGAAAGTGTAACCAACATTGCTGCTGGATCTTCTCAGAATGCAGATAATATTAGTAATATTTCTGCTACGATGGAAGAAATCTCAGCAAGCTCTGAAGAAATTAATGCTAGTACTGCGGAAGCCAATAACAATGCTCAAAATGCAGTAGTAGAAGCCGCGAACGCAATGGGGCTGCTGGCACAAACCGTTACGCAAAATGAATCGATTACCTCCTCCATGAATCAGATTACGACAGTTACTACAAATCTGGACCAAGGATCGGTAAAGATAAAGGGAATTGTAGATTTAATTAACAGTATTGCTGCTCAAACTAATCTTTTAGCATTAAATGCTGCCATTGAGGCGGCGCGGGCAGGGGAAGCTGGCCGTGGTTTTGCAGTTGTGGCTGAAGAAGTACGAAAGCTGGCGGAACAAAGTGCTAGTGCAACGGATGAGATTGCCAAGATTATTGATAATATGGGAAATGATATTAACTTTGCCGTTTCTACTGTAAAGAAAGCAAATCAGGAAGTTGACAAGGGAAAAAGCTCTACCATTGCAGCGCAAAAAGGCTTTGATGTAATTGTAGAGAAAATGGATATGGTAAAAAATGAAATTGAACATGTGGCCGCTTCCATGCATGAAACTTCCCTGGGTATCCAGACCGTCGTAGCCAGTGTGGAAAATATTACGACAGTGGCTCATGCCACCTCGGCAAGTTCTGAAGTCGTTGCAGCTTCGGCTGAAGAGCAGACGGCTGGTATGCATGAGATCGATACGAATGCAGCTAAATTAGCTCAGTTAGCGACGGAAATGATGGAGATTGTAAAGAAGTTTAAGGTATAACGAAAATTCAGGTATTACTAAAGAACTCTGCCTCTAGGGGCAGAGTTCTTTTGCTAGCCTTAAATTAACAAAAGAGAGAGAAACCTTAATCAGGGAACTATAGAAAAGTAAGGCAGGATGGTATACTATTATAAATATGAGATATTTTGTAATTTAATCCATAATGATGTAGGAAAACTGCATCTGAGGATGGCTGGTTCTTATCTTACGACAAGGAAGGGAGATCGGCTAGATACAGTTAAAATACTTGCAGTGCTGGTAGAGACAGGAATGGTTGCTAATTCAAGGGAACAGAGTATCATAATGGGGAGGGACATATCTTTGGGAAATGTAAAAAAGGTTCTTACTGAAGAATTCAAACGTGAAGCGGCTATTTTACATCATAACTATGAAAAAATCATACGTGAGTTAGGTATCGGAAAGAGTGTACTATTCCCCTATTTTTATCAAACGGTAATCTCTCAGAATGCTTCTATTTTTGAAAAAGAAAATCAATTAAAAGATAAATCCTTTGATAAAGGAGCAGAAAAACAATATAAATTGAGCAATACAGAATTACTAAAATATATTGATAACCTAGAAAGCAAGCTGCTGTATTTAGAGAAGAAGCATAAAGCAATTATTGATAATGTAAAAGGAGTCATATTTCAAACCAATAAAGCAGGATGCTGGACGTTCTTAAGTCCGATATGGACAAAAATTACGGGTTTTTCGATAGAGGAAAGCATCGGAAAATTTTTTTTGAATTATGTGTATGCAGATGATCAGGAATTCCATTATAAACAGTTTCAATCCATCATCGAAGAGAAACGGTCATATAGTCGGTATGAAATTCGTTATTCTACTAAAAATGGTGAATTTCGCTGGATTGAGGTATACGCTCGACTTACAAAGGATCAATATGGGAATATCTCCGGTACCTTAGGTACCTTACATGATATTACAGTTCAAAGAAAAACCGAGAAAATGCTTCATTTAGCCTATGAGCTTAGACGCAGAAGTGATTTTTTAAATGATATCGTAATGGGAACTACCATCGTAGATGAACGAATACAAGATTATATGCATACGTTAGGATTGGATTTTTCTCGTCCCCTAATCTGTTGTTTATTAGTTAGCAAGGACTTTATTGGCAGGGAAAAAGAACAGAATAATATTATTGAAGTGCTGGGCAATGAGAAAGGCTCTATTGTATGGAATTGCAGAAATGATATAGGCGTTTTATATCAAGGGGGGAATGCTGAGTTAGCAGTGGAAAGCAGTATGAGGTTTGCTCATGCTTTACTAGAGAAGATCTATCGATATAACCCTCAACTAAAACTCGTGATTGGAATCAGTAATGTACAAACAGGCCTAAATAGTGTTAGGAAGACGTACTGGCAAGGATGGAGTGCCACGGTGGCGGCACAATGCCAAGGCAGGGAAGATGGTATTTTTCATTATAAAGACTTGGGAATTCTACAGCTTTTAGTTAAAAATATTGGTAATGAAGGTGCAAAGGAATTTGTTAAAGAGCAAATAGGTACTCTTATTCGTTATGACGAAGAGAAGGGAACCAACCTTGTAACTACCTTAGAGGAGATCTTGCAGCATTCCAATTTAAAAAAGACTGCGGAAAAAATGTTTCTACACCCCAAAACAGTTGTTTTTCGCAAGCAGCGTATTGAAAAAATATTAGGAGTATCCCTTGATTCTTTTGAAACAAGACTCGCCCTTGGGGTAGCGCTGAAATTGCATCTTGTAAATCAAGTGATTAAAGCAAACTAAATGCATAACTAAAATATCTTATAGGGATAACGATAAGATATTTTTTTATTGGAAATTTAGCTTATGGAGATAATAGAATATCCCTTACTACTAGACTATACTTATAGAGTAGCCAATAGTAGTGTAATTCTAATTTTTCGTCAAATATTTCCATCAGAAAAACTTGCATACATCGCAAAATGACATGAACAGCTATACATTAGAATTATAAGCAAACCTGCCGAAAGTCAGGGACGCAAAGCCTTGGGTCTAACGATACAATTGTTCTATGACTGCCAGGTTGCATCATGTTTATTTGATGTACCTGTCAGTTTTTTTATATTGAGGGGGATTTTTTATGAAAGAAGAGGAGAATTTGGAAATTGGTGGTATTGGAAAGGAATTAGATGAACTAATTTGTGATATTTTTGAGATTCTCCAAGACATTAAAGCTATTAATAAAGAACAGCTAGTTATTAATGATATTCCAGATGTAAAGAAAACTTGATGCTATAGGGATTTTCGTTTTCTTTGCATTGTAGCCATACCCATTCGCCGGGCGGGGCAATAGCAAAGAAGTATAGGGATTTAGGGGTGTAAGAGATGCTTTCTACCTTACCTAGTGAGGAGATTCTGGAAAAAATATTTTTCATTTCACAACGCCTAACGAGCTACGATGGAGTGGATGATATATGGGAGTATATTGCCAAAACAGCTCTTACTATCACAAGAGCTGATGCAGTTGTAATAAGAGATTTTAATCTTGCAAGCGGACACCTTACAATTGTGAAAAGCTATGGACTTTCAAAAAGCTATATCAATGAACCCCCGATTCGTCTTGAGGAGGGGGTAATTGGCTGTGTCGTATCGGAAAGTAAGCCTTACATACATAGCGACATCTCTCAAGCGGCTGAATGGAATACTAACGGGCTTGCCAGTAAGGAAGGGGTACACTCCATAGTATGTGTTCCATTAAAGGGGAAGGAAAGCAGCACGGGAGCTATCACTGTTATGAGAAAAAAGGTAGAGCCCTTTACGGAGCAAGAAGTATTCCTTCTGAATATGTTTGGCTTACAAGCTAGTGAAGCCATAAAGATTGTTAAATTAGTTAATTCACTACAGCAACAGGCGATGTATGATTATTTGACACGAATTTATAATAAGAATGCTTTAAACTCAGTACTCGAGAAAACATTATCATTGTCAAAAAGATATTCTAGCGCGATGAGTGTAATTTTTATTGATATTGATAATTTTAAAATGTTTAATGATACTCATGGGCATCTTTTAGGTGATAAGCTTTTGTGTGATTTTGCGCAAACCTTAAAGAAAAATTGTAGAAAATCAGATTCTGTAGGGCGGTTTGGCGGAGAAGAATTTGTAATATTAGCGCCACACACCAATAAAAAAAAGGCCGTAGCATTTGCTAATAAAATACGAAAAAGTGTTGAAAATAGTACCTTTATAGGAAGAGGCAACAGTGAAAATCATATTACCTTTAGCGCTGGCATATCGTGTTTTCCAGAAGATGGTGATACCGTATTTGAACTATTACAGCAGGCAGATCGTGCCATGTACCAAAGCAAGATAACCGGAAAAAATAGAGTTACCTCGTGGATTGATGAACTAGACATTTTAGAAGTTGATGGGAGAGGAATCATAGCATGAAATTAAACAAAAAATTAATGTTTTTAAGCGTCATACCTACCATATTATTTGTTCTCATAAGTTGTTTTTATATCATTCCGAAAACAAAAGAAAACATTTACTTGCAAAAGGATATTCAAATAAAAAATAATGTAGAAATAGCGCATTCCACCGCAGAATATTATTACACCCTTTCTAAGTCAGGTGTAATGGCAGATCAAGATGCCCAAGAACGAGCAAAAGAAGTGATCGGTAAAATGCGCTACGGCAGTGATGGTTATTTCTGGATTGATAATGATCAGTATATTAATCTGATGCATGCCACTAAGCCTGAAACCGTAGGAGAAAATAGGAGCAACACCCAGGATGCAAAGGGCAATTATATGGTTAAGAATTATATAGAAGGAGCATTGCAGCACAAAGACTCGGGCTACTACAGCAGCTTTTGGTTTCCCAAGCCAAATGAAACTGAGGCTTCTATGAAACGAGGTTACGTGAAATTGTTTCAGCCTTGGGGTTGGATTATTTGCACGGGAGTCTATATCGACGATGTGGAAAAAGCCATTGCCGGTGAGATCAATGGCATTATTATGATCAATGTACTTCTCATGCTTATATCATTAGTATTTGCATATTTATTCTCACGAAAAACAATCGTAGCTCCTCTGCAGAATATCATAGAGAAAATAAGGGAGATTGCCAATAGCGGCGGGGATTTGACCCAGAGAATTCAAGTCAGTAGTAAGGATGAACTAGGAGAGCTGGCAGACACCGTAAATGATATGACGCAAAACTTAGCCCAGCTTATTCGCCAAGTGGCAGTAACAACAGAACAAGTATCAGCATCATCGGAAGAACTGACTGCAAGTGCCAGCCAATCTTCGGAGGTGGCGAATCAAATTGCAGCTGTCCTTACAGAAGTAGCGGCTGCAGCGGATCAACAGCATAGTACAACTAATCATGTAGTAGAAATCGTTGAGAACATGTCCCAGAGTGTGAAACAGGCTGTTCATAATACCAATTTGGCGGCGGAACGATCTGAGCAGACGGCTAATGCAGCAAAAGATGGTGTGATATCTATCAAGGCTACGATCGGTCAGATGAATGATATTGAGAGAACTGTTATAAATTCAGCGGGCCTCGTTGACAAATTGGGGGACAGGTCTAAGGAAATCGGGCAAATTGTAAGTACGATAGCCAATATTGCAAACCAAACCAACCTGCTTGCACTAAATGCTGCTATTGAAGCTGCACGGGCCGGTGAGCATGGTAAAGGCTTCGCTGTAGTAGCAGAGGAGGTAAGAAAATTAGCGGAGCAATCTGAAACTGCCTCAGAGCAAATCAGACAATTGATTAGTGAAATTCAGCAAGACACTGAAAAAGCGGTACATGCGATGGATGAAGGTACATTGGCGGTTAAGCAAGGAACAGAAAATATGAATGCAACAGGAGATACTTTTGCTGAAATTGCTACATTAATAAACCACGTAACCGATGAGATTCAAAGAACCGTCGCTGCAATTCACGATATAGCAGAAGGAGCAAAGCAGGTGGCATCATCCATGGTAGTACTGGACGGGGTTAGCGATGAAACTGCGAGCAAGACGCAGACAGTATCTGCTTCCACAGAGGAACAAACCGCATCCATTGAAGAAATTGCTATTGCCAGTGACGCATTATCACAATTAGCTGAAAAACTGCAATTGGAAATTGTTAAGTTTAAGGTTTAACCTAAATCAATAGAAATGCACAGCATGTGATGTAAATAGGAATTTATCGCCACTCATTGCTATTATTATACGCATATGGTATAATAATTAGCGTTGGGATACGAAGCAGTCATAACAGAGCAAAGAAGCTCTAGCAGTACCTCAATCTTTTTATATAGTGTGCGGGTGTAGCTCAGTGGTAGAGTACCGGCTTCCCAAGCCGTGGGTCGAGGGTTCGAATCCCTTCACCCGCTCCAGTAAAATAGCGTGTTTTAGCGTGTGGTGCAATCCTGTACAGTGGTCAACATGGTGCAACGGTGGTGCAACAAGTGCTAGAATCGGTTTAAAATAAGGGGCTGTCGCGTTAAGCGAGCCCAATAAAAAACAAAAGACGACAACCGGCAGTAGCCGGAAGTCGTCTTTTGTTGTAAAATCAGTTTGTGCAAACAGAAAATTTACAATCAAATTATACATCAGACGGAAATATATATCAACTGGTCTTGCCCATGGACATCGGAGATATGATCCCTGCAGATGATTCGGTGCGATTACTCAGCGCGGTATTGGAAAGGATGGATTACTCCCGACGGTGCAATGAATGTACCTAGTCCCATTTCAGCACGTTTTAAAGCTACCCAGTCCTCTGCTTCAGATTCCTTTTCAAAACGTTTACTGGTACGCTTGCCATCTTCCATCGTAATAGCTGCTCTATACTTTCTGGTGGCTTCATCGTAGTATATACTGCCTTGCTTATTACGACGTTTAGGCTTATTTTTTGTTGGTAGCCAAGTGGCTTCACTCCTTTTAGGCTATCAAGCAGATGGATCATTTCTTTTTATTTTTTTGCGTTATTTTTTTTACTTCTTTATCAAAGTCTGACAAATAGGAGCGATCTTGGATGACTCGAAATTTCTGATACTCCATTTTTGCCGATTCATCAGCTAATTGACGGGTTATTTTCCCGGCGTTTTGTAAGACTTCGTATTCGTTAAACTGCAAAAAAGCATCTAGTTTTTGTATCCAGTCTTGCATTTTCATAGGGATTTGTCTTGCTGCTTGATTTTCAGCGTAATCAAGATACATACTGACAATCCGTTCTAACTCTTTAATTTCTGGTTGCTGTAAATAATTTTTAGCAACTGTGGTATCTGATTGTAGTATCTTCCCATCCGGAGCATTCTTCCATGTTTGTAATCCCATATGTTCTTTATTTGAATCTGCTCGATCTGCAATAATCTCAGCGGCTGTCTTTCCGGTAATTGCCCAATGTAATTTATTTTGTACAGTTTGGTAGAATCGAATTGTTATCTCTGAATTAGGAATATAATCAATGCTACATTGCGCATAAATATCCGTGATTTTTTCATAAAATCGTCTTTCGGAAGCGCGAATTTCACGAATGCGTTCCAAAAGTTCATCAAAGTAGTCTTTGCCGAAGCGTTTTCCTTGTTTTAATCTTTCATCATCTAAGACGAATCCTTTAACGATGAATTCTTTTAATACTTTTGTAGTCCAAATTCGAAATTGAGTAGCTTCACGGCTGTTTACTCTATAGCCTACGGCGATAACAGCATCAAGATTATAGAAATCAACATCTCGCGTAACGTTTCTATTACCTTCTTTTTGAACTATCCGGAATTTCCGGATAGTTGCTTCTTTAGTCAATTCTTCTTCGGAATAAATATTATTAAGATGTTCGCTAATAGTACGAATATCTTTACCAAATAATTCGGAGATTTTCTTTTGATTCAGCCAGAACGTTTCATCTTGAAAATATATTTCTACTCTCACATTGCCATTGGCACCCTGATATAAGATAATATCATTTAACTCATTTGAGGGAGTTTCTATACCATCGCCTGTATTTGGATTATCTGGAAAGAAGAAAAACATTTAAATGCCTCCTTAATGTAAGGGTTATTTATTTTAATAAGAAGCTTGAAGCTAAAGAAAAAAACGGCGTTAGCCGCTTTAATTAAATTCTAATGAAAAAGGTATAGGTACGTGCTTATCTAATCGAGCATAATTCGGTATTTCATCCCACGTCCTGCCATCGAGTATTCTTCCGGCCTTCTTTTTATTAACTCCACCCCACTGTTTGAAGAAAAATGGTATATGGCCTCTTTGACAAGAGTCTCTAATAGAGTGAACCCACTCTTCTTTCATTGGTCGAGATCCAGGTCCTGATTCGCCACCAACGATTACCCAATCAATATTTGTTAAATTAATATCAGGAAGAGGACCTATTAACGGTTCTAGTGATAAAAATTTGATATGAGCATTTGTTTCTCGCAAATGATCAATTCTAAAGATACAATCATTATTTTCAACAGTCACGCCCAACCAAATATTTGGGCTCCATTCTAATAAAGATGATAGTTCAGCTAATCTTTCTGAACGTTTTGTAAGCACTTGGAACCGATGCCAAGATGCTTGCTTCATTATATCGAAAATTTTCTTTATATATTCAAATGGAACATCTTCATGAAATAAATCGCTCATTGAATTAACAAATATAATTTTCGGTGTCTTTAGCAAGAGCGGATAATCTAGTGCTTTTTCTTGTAAGGTTACTTTAAATCCATTACGATATTTTAATTGTCCCATGGCTTTAAGACGCATGGCTAAGCGCTCTGCATAACAATTAGTACATCCTGCACTGATTTTAGTACAACCAGTTACTGGATTCCATGTTGCCTCAGTCCATTCTATTTTAGATTTTCCAGCCATAAAAAATCACCTCACAGTCTACGAACGTTTGTTTGTTAACTTTATTATACTACATTCTAAGCTTTTAAAAAAGAGATAGGGGAGGTTCATTAGCTAAAATTGTTGCTCCTGTAGTAACTGTATTTGATCTTTGTCTTGATTGCCGCAGTATCTTAATATAATTATCTTTTTCAAGTTGTAGCAATGCTTCTTTAATAGTTCTGGAGATACCATTGGTATTAACATATGCCCAATATTCTAGATCATCATAAGAAACCTGACGTTTATCCTGACAGAATTCTTTAACTCGTTCTATTAAATTTATTTTATCTGGATCATCGAATAGGCTAATCTGGCGGGAATCAATTCCAATAGCTTCAAAACGATATGATGATTCACTAACTCGAGCCATTGTATTTTTCATTTCAAATAGAGCTTTATAGTTGTTTGAAGCATGTATCATATAGTATCTTGGACGAGTACCTTGTCCAGGAGTGTTTATTCTAAATGGCATAATAAAATTAACATTAGCTATTTTTTTTAGATTTTCACAATAAAGATTCTTTAGAAACGAATAAGTTTCCTCGGGTTTTTTTGACAAATTATCTTTTTTAAATTGAAAGTTTCCAAATAGATTAACCATCTTTTTTTCAAATAGCTCTTCTTTATAAAATCTAGCAATATCATAAATCATAAAGTTGATAAAAACTTCAGCCCGCGGGTATTGTAGAATTCTTTTTAGTAAAGAAATTGGATATCCACTATAACCAAAAGGATCTATAAAAAAGAATATTGGTTGCTCAGTAAGCTTTTTTGCTTCCAGCTCATCTAGTAATTCATGTGCCTTAATGGAAAATTCTTGATTATATACAACCCAGTTTTGTTTATGCTTATTTTGATTTATCAAATTATTATATAAAAGTTCTGCACAAGAATCGTTATTTTCAGTGCAATAGATATGAACTTCTCGTCCTGGTTTAGAATCTATATATTTATTTGCGGCTTCTGCGACAATTAAAGGAGAACCTATACAAGTTTCATCTTTTATTTTATTTTCATAATAAACTCCAGGACCAGCAAATCCGTCTATATATATTAATTTCTCTGGTTTGCGCAGTTTGGATTGCGCACTAAATAATATTGTCATCCATGCATCAATATATTGCTTTAAAAGGGCGTGTTTAACTCGCGTGTGTTCATCAATTATCCATGGTATTTCCATAATTTGTAGCCTCCTAAAGATAGTATTATATAAAATACTGAGGACATTACTACTTTTTAGAGATAACATTAATAAATAATTGCACTGATCAGTGAGTTTTTATTTAGTTTACGTACATAAAGACACAGTCTGTCCATGAATGTTAGCAGTCGAGTATATTAAATAATAACCAAATCAACTTAAAGGATCATCCCTCTATTATTTTATCTTTAGAAGTCTTTTCTAACTATGATATACTTTTAGCAGGAGGGGTAGATATGTACACTTTTCTTAGTAGTACGGCTTTCTTATCAGGTTGCATGCCAATAGCATTAATTAATTTGTTTTTAAATTATGAAAAGGATGATAATATCGTTTTTGGGTTTTCCATATTCTTTTTTTTAATAACAACTTCTTCTGGTTTATATTTTTTTCGTAAAATTAAGACTTTTTATAGGAATGATAATGAGAAAGCTGTTATTTTAAATATAAAACGCAAGGATGTTTTTGTAAGTGGTGCAATAAGTTATTATGTTTTACCTTTTATTTCTTTTATTTCCTCGGGCCGCGACGGTGTCTATATATTATGTACTCTTATAGTATTATTTTTAATAATATTTACTAATAATAGAATGTTTTTATATACTCCATTATTTGATATTTTGGCTTATAAGATTTTGGAGTGCGATATCAAAATAAATGATAAGCTTATACATGCAGATATAATAGTAAAAGATGGTAACCAACTATATTTTACTGGCGAGAATAGCATGCGTATTTATAAAATAGAGGAAGGTATTTTTGCTGCTGAAAGGTATAATGAAATTGACGAGTAATTATACAGCCTTAAATGGAACTGGGGTTTCTACTAAATTATTGTCAAAGTCTATAGCTCGCTTAGATGTTATAGTTGCAATAAAAGCCCTTAACTTTTCTTCTGTTGAAATGTCAACACTACATGTCCCATTACTGTTATCAACAAAAGATAGTCTATATTTAGCTTCAAATGCAGCTTTGTTGGTAGGATTGACTTGTGAAAAAAGCTCTACTTTTTGTTGATCAAAATTACAAAGAGAACGATATTTACCAGGTTTTTTAAGGTAGTTTTCTATAATCATCATACCAGGTGTGTCTACAACATCACCGGTTAATAAGAGTTCTTTGCAAGCCGCAGTTTGCCTTTCATGAAATTGGTGTAGATTAAATACGGGTTCAGCAGCTAGAGTTATAAAATGACATGTATTTTCAGAAATAATGCAGTCAAAATGGAAAACAAGGTTTAGCAATTTATTATTTATTTTTTGGAACTTATTGCTAGAGGTCTCCATGCCAAGAAAAGTCGAATGTTTATAGTTCTTAAGGGGTTTTTTCATGGTTATAAAGAATGTACGTTTAGTGCCAATCGTACTTACAATAACATAAGCATTATAATTACTAATATCAATATTGTTTGTTTCGGGTGAAGATACAGCTGTTAGTAACTCTTGATATCTTGCTGAAACAAGTGTTGATGTGGCAGTTAATGTTTCAATGTGATCTTTTGGTATACCATGGGGATATTCTTTTATATCTTTCTGATGATATTGCTTTTCAACCAAATATTTTAAACATTCTTTAGAAAAGAGGGAGAGATCTTCTGGTTCCATTGTTATTCTCGTTGCGAGTAATTTGGATTTTGTAACCTTAAGTGCATAAAGAGTAAAAGTTGCCCCGTCATTTGTAGTAATGTCCTTAATACGTTCCAAAAA
Source organism: Pelosinus fermentans DSM 17108 (assembly GCF_000271485.2). Lineage (NCBI taxonomy): Bacteria > Bacillati > Bacillota > Negativicutes > Selenomonadales > Sporomusaceae > Pelosinus > Pelosinus fermentans. The sequence continues at coordinate 93,781 of NZ_AKVN02000001.1, read as the reverse complement.
CATTCTTGACACTCCCCTTTGTAATCAAATATTGCCAGCTTTTTATAAAAAGACACAGCAAGTCCATGTTAAAAGTGGAATAGTGCTGTGTCTTTTGCTACGTCGTCATATTTTATTGGCTCCGAAAAGTCGCATTCTAAAAGTGGCAAACTCTTCAGTAATAGTAAAGTGCTCTGCTATCTCCCAAGGTTCGTACAAACCACTGCCGATAACATCTAGGAGATCGTTTTCAGGCACTAGGTATTCTGCTGCCCAGCGCATGGCTTTGTACTCAATTTTGCTAATATGTAAGCGGTCACTATAATTGTAGAATTCTCGAGGGATATAATACCAGACGGTTGTAAAGTGATGCCCTAACTCTTCTGCTAAGATACAGCGGAGCAGGGACGTGTCATGAGGTAAGGAGTTGTCCAATCCAATGATTGGAGGTAAACATTGTTCTGTAAAATAAATACCTCGTATTGGTGCAAGAAAATTAAAGAATCAACTGCAATTGCTTCGTCTTCTGCAAATTGTAGCATAGTATCTGGCACGGTGTCACCTTCCGAATATTAAGTAGGTTTCTTACCATATTTCATCCGCATTAATTCTTTAAACTCTTCAATGCGTTCTATAGCCTCAGGAGGTAAGTCAGATATAAGATCGTCAGCTCGGTGTGCTGCATTTATCTCAATAGGTCTCTTAATATCTGTTTTACCAACAAGCCAATCAACAGATACATTCCATACAATTGCTATTTGGCGTAGCATATCAGGATTTGGAGAACCATTACCTGAGAGCCACCCAGTAAACTGACTTCTAGAGGCACCACATTTTTTAGCAAATTCTTCTTGAGTAATCTTAGGATTGCGATCTTTTTCAAGTTCAAATAAATCGGCAATACGATCTTTAAAAAAATTATTTTTAGCTATCAAAAAACGCCCTCCTTTGTTAATTCTGTTGATCTATGTTTATATAATAGCGGAATTTGTTTAGAAAATAGAATATTGTTTGAAAAATAGTTGATTGTCTATAAAATAAACATTATAATGTGTTTATAAAATAGATAAGGAGGTGATGAGGTGGCCAAAAGAATTGGACTTATCCTTGCTCGTGAAAAATTAGGTTATTCTAAAAAAACTGTTGCGAAAGAAGCTGGGATTGATAGGCAAAGATATGGACGAATAGAAAGTGGGGAAGCAGATAGAGTAGATGTTACTGAAGCATATAAGATTGCCAATTTTTTAGGGTGTGAACACCCCAAAGAAATTTTTCTAGATAATGATGGCTAGATCACATAATACGTAAGAATGGCGGGGCACCGGAGCATATGATAACGCACAATTAGCACACCCATACTGCAACCCTACGATTAAGAATTAACATGAAATATTATATATGACATCCGAGTGAATTGGAAAACTAGACATTTTTTGATTTTAGCTGTGATAAAATGATAGTAAGTTAAAAAAGATTGAAGTAACGCATCCTTCGGGGTGCTTTTCTTATGCCCTAAATAATTATATCTTCCCCGTTTATATGTCATTACCATAAGAATGTATATCAGTGAAAGCCGATATACAGGAAACACACAATTATAATAAGAGTTTCTTGATTCTATTGGTTTTACAAAAAGTTGAAAGGTTGTGCTTTAATGGGTAGAACAATAAATATCACAGACGAAATTATTGTAGTGTCTCATGGTGAAGAAGATACAGGTAAGATGGCTATGTTAGGGGCAAATGGTAAGTTTCACGTAAGTGTTATTCCAGAGATGCCCCTTGTATTTCCAACTGGTGCAATTCAATATTTCGCATTGCAATTAGCTCCTGAAGGCTGGTTAATTGCAGATGGCTCGGAAGTATCAAGAGAAAAATATAGTAGGCTTTTTGTGTCAATTGGAACGACATTTGGAAGCGGTAACGGAACTAATACATTTAGCTTACCTGATTTACGAGGAGAATTTATACGTGGCATCGATTGTGGTAGGGGTATTGATGTTGATCGACAACTTGGCAGTATGCAATCTGAAGAATTAAAAAGCCATGCTCATAATTTAAAAACATTTACTAGTTTACCAGGTAATGATGTTGTATTAAATGATGGTGATACAGTATGGAGTAAATCAATTGAGGCAAATCCCTCTCCATATAATGGTGTTGTTGCAAATACTTATCAGACAGGTGGCGCCGAAACTCGTCCCCGCAATGTAGCTTTATTAGCTTGTATTAAATATTAAACATTTAGGATTGGAAACACGGGGACAGGGATGTTGTTTTCAATAATGAAACACAGTCCCTGTCCCCTGTTTAGTCCCCGTGTTTATAAATCACGCCATTTCGAATATATAAAGAGTGATACTTTTGCTTCAGACGAATGGCCAGGGAAATTGAGACACTTTGGAGTTTGTTGTGGATGGGAAATTATCGATATTATCTCCACTGATGAAACCAAGGTTAAAATGCTGGACGAGTCACAAGAAGAGTTTTTAACCATGACGTTAATACTAAGTTTGACTTAATTCATGAAAAGAATCTGTTTCCCCTTTTTTGCACTATTTCTCTCAAAATCCTGAGATGGATCATTCCGTCTCGGGATTTTTTCTTGCTGGGAAGAGGGAGGTTTATGGTATAATAAATGTATGGTGCTAGCTGAGAAACAGCGAGCAGTAGAGTGGAACATAAGACAGGAGGAAAAATATGAAAAGTTACGAAACATCAAGATTAGTGACAGGTCAAGATATGAATCATCACGATACTTTATTTGCAGCCAGAATGGCTGAGTGGTTTACTGAAGCAACTTTTCTAGGGGCCTCCAACTTATATGGCAAATATGGTGAGACGGATCATTTAGTTGCAGTTGAAACTCATTCGATGAAATTCTTGCGACCTTCTTTTAATGGAGATATGATTAGATTTGTATCAACAGGAGTGAAAGCTGGAAAGACAAGTCTTACAGTTTATACGAAGGCTCTTAGAAACAATACAGAGATTAAACTTGCAGAGGGTTTTTCAACCTTTGTCTGCATCGATGGCAACAAGAAAAAAATACCTCACAACATCGTGCTTGATGAGCCAATAACAGAGGAAGAAAGAGAAATATTGGAAAAATTTAATAAACTACAAGCTAAATAGAAACACGGGGAGAGGAATGTTGTTTTCAATATTGAAACATAGTCCCTGTCCCCGTGTTCTCCACGGCAATTCGTAAGAACTACAATGAAATATCTGCGCTGTGTAAACGTTCGGGGGAGCCTGTTTATCTGACGAAGAATGGTGAGGGTGATCTTGTGGTTATGGATATTGAAGCTTTTGCAAGATGGGAAAGCATGTTACGACTGCGAGAAAATTTGCTTGCTGTTGAGGAAGGCAGGCTGAAAGGAAGGTCTGGTCACTCCATAGACGAAGTATCTACGATGATGAAAGCTGCTGTCCAGGAGGTTCTGGATGGGCAGCGAAAATAAAAGATATACGGTTGTTATTTCTGATGAAGCCACACATATGTTATGTTCTCATACCCGGTTTCTGGCACAGGTTAGTGAAACAGCAGCGTTGGGGCTTATTGATGCTTTTCAGCAATAGACTAGATCGTTAGAACAATTTCCTGAAAGGCGTCCGTGGTTGACTGACCCGATGATTTCTGAAGGGAAATATCGAAAACTTTTGCTTGAAAAAAAGTACCTTTTAGTTTATCAAATTAAAGAAAATACTGTGTATGTGGATGCAGTTTTGGATACACGGCAGGAGTATAGCTGGCTGTTATAAGTTAGATGTACAATAGAGTGTACTATATTTGCGGACCGATTCACATTATTACAAGATGCGTGAAACATGGGCACAGGGATATTGTTTTCAACAATGAAACATAGTCCCTGTCCCCGTGTTTTCTTCTTTTTCTCTTTGTCCGTATTCTATAATAACTGAATAGTTTTTAAAAACGCAGTAAACACTCTTACTAGGAGGTGCGAGTATGTCTGAACAGAAATCATCAGATGATGCTATTGCTAAAGCTGCGAAAAGGAATGTCTTCCCTAACATTACAACTGCCTATGCCGCATTGAATGCAAAAACCAGTATTAATTCTGATACCAGTAAGATTATAGTAGAAAATAATAAAAAAGCGCCCTAGCGGCGCTTTTCTCATTATAGTTGAACAGTCAGAGAAGTAGCTGTACAAGCTCCTAGCTAAGAGGGGGCTATCCTACAATTCGTGGAGCGTCAAGGGAAGATTATTTATCCACACAATGATATTTTGCTTCCTAACGAGTTCGGCATGGTGTGTGGCTTTTGTGTATTTTTTATTAGAGCTATACCAGTGTTCTTTTTAGTTTTTTTCAGAATCTGATTGTAAACTATCGGTACAGATAAATTTACAAAAATTTAAAAACATTGACTATATAGTCATGATATGTTTAATTTAAACGAAATATTTTAAGGGAGGATTGCTGCGATGTCCTTTACTGATTTATTTAAAATCCACCGTACCGATGACCGAACTCCGATACCGATTCTTCTGTTAATGGTGCTCTTATTTGCATTATTCACATTTAAAATGTTTGATGGTTAAGCGGCTTTTTATTTTATCCCCAGACTTCGGTCTGGTTTTTTTATGAGTGAAAATAATTTACTACATCATTAAATTATGGCTCTAATAATTTATAATTGCAAGACAGGATATTGAAATTTCTAATTTAATCCCCGCCTTCTCAATCCTTGGTCCAAGGATTCGAACCCCTTCCAACTGCTCCAGTAAAAAATCGGCAGCGGAGTAGCCAGAAAGCAGAAAAGCTTACTAAGCGGGACGTGGTAAGTAAAACTTAAAGTTGAGAGGTAGTAATTAAAAAGGCCAGTCACTTGGCTGACCTTTTAGAGAATCACTTTACAGAATTATGTTCGAATACGTAGGATTCCGTAGTGCTTTTAGGACTTGTTTTATGAGACACTTCTTTTTCAATGTCTCCATTTTCTAGATCCTTTGCTAGACCCTTTTCAGTAGGCATTCTATAACGCGTATAGGAGCCATCTATTATCGTTTTTTCATCCATAAAATCACCTCCTAATACTAGTTTTCCCCTAGTTTTTTATTACATGTAAAGTATATTTAGCACAAAAGAAAAAGCCCTCTGAAAGAGAGCTAAGAGAAAAGAATATGGAGAGATTTAGCGACTAGGGAAGTCGCTAACAATAGTATGCCCCATAAGTAGGATTTATACACATCAGAACTAAAACAGATGCAGATTAACCTATTTGCACCAGTATAACTCAAACGCTGTGACTTAAACTACCGGAAAGATACTGCAGATAAGATGGCAAGGAGTTATCCAAATCATCAGTATGCAACAATAGAGGACATGTTTGGTAGTTATATGTATGCTGATTACGGAAAAGTTTAATCGGGATAATGGTTATTAATCTTATTTTCTAGTTCGGCCAGTTTTTTCTTTAGTTGGTTAATTTCATCAGTGATATCCGGTTCATTACGGTTATCTAAAGCTTCCTGCTGAGAAGCAGTAATTAATAAAATACAGCCGATACCAACAAGGAAATTCCCCAAAACATTCTCTTTATCTTTATCGTCGAGAATTGCAATAAGTAGAAGACCGATTGCCGCTCCTATTATGGCTAGTGCAAATGCGTTTGTACTCCAAAAGCTCATAGCGTTTCACCTCTACAAGCAGTATATGCAAGTATTGATTTTGTGAGATGGTAGGATATTAAAAATGATTCATATATTAAAATAATAGGTATTTATTAGAGCGTAAAGGCGGGATGAGTTATTTCGATAACTTATTTAATTGTAACCCTTTATGAAATTGATAGAATATCCAAAATAAGATCCAATCAGATAGATAAGAATGCCAACCCATAGCAGTTGATGAAAATTATGGTGTGGTACTGATGGTTATACTGCCAGCATTATTTGTAATAAATATATCTAAAACATCCTTAAGGTCATCTGGTAAACCTATGTTATGGCGTATACCTACATCGTTCAGAGCAGTTTGAAGTGCTGCTCGAAAAGCAGGAGTTAATATTATAGATGGGTCAGGAGAAATTATTGCACTTAGGTTTCTATACAGAAAAACCTCTATTGCATCGACAACGTCTGGACCGAGATCAATTATTGATTGCTGTAATAAATCATTTTCCATAAACGCACCTCTAATTAACGTATAATATCTAACATATGATGATCGAGCAGCTACGGTGAATATGCAGTGGAACGGCGGTTTGGAGTATTAAATCAAGAAAGAATAATTGTTAAGGTATTATATAGTTGTTGCGGTAGGGCAAGTATAAAGGGTAATCGTACCTTCTTGCAGAATAGCTTATATATAGCCAAGACATATAGGAGGTATTATGAGACGTATAGCCGCAATTCTATTCTTAATAGTTTTAATGGGAACGTTTGCAACAGGATGTGGGAATATCACAGGAAATGAATTTGTCGGCAAATGGGTAAATAATGATAGGACCGCAGAATCCATCGAAATTAAGCGGAATGGAGAGAGTTTTAGTGTAATTCGAAGTACTCCTACTTTAGTCGATAAAGTCGTTAAAAATGGAGAAAAGAAAACGACAGAACATCCTGGGATTTTTAAAGATGGTGTCCTGACTGTAAATACAGGATCAGAATCAATTACTATATCTCACGTAAAAGATGGCGATTATTTGCTAATGAGTGGACATAAATTTATAAGACAAAAATAGTTCGAGGGTTCAAATCCTTTACCCGCTTCAGTAAATTAGAAGCCTTCCGGCATTTCGTCGGAAGGCTTTTTTGGATGATTCATCATCATGAATGATGATCGTAATCATGAATGGTGATTTTTAATAATGATATGCACATGCTATACTGTGACCAAGGAAAAAATCATACTTATGATTGCTGAACAGGTAAATGCAATCGTAAATGTTTAGCAGTCAAAGAAGACTCTTTTCATTCAATTGAAATGAGTCTTCTTTTTTTTTATTAGTTATTTACCAAAAGTGACAGAATGCTGCTGTTGGGAGGTGATTTACGCTTCATTGTGCTAACGAGTTGGGTGTTGCAAAATTTAATTGTGGGAGGAATTTGAAGATGGATAGTATACAACTTCAAGAGGCGATTAAGGCGAAAAATGAGATGGGCTTTTTCGATAAGCTGGAGGCCAAAGTTCCTTTGTGGCAGCAAATGATAGTCGGCCTTATCGTAGGCGTAGTGGTGGGAAGTTTGTGGCCTGATTTCGGCAAGACTCTAGCACCCGTAGGCACTGCATTTATCAAGTCCATTAAGATGATTATCATTCCTTTGGTGTTTTCATCAGTCGTCATGGGCATTTATCATATGGCTAGTGACATGAAACAGCTAGGGAAAATGGCAGCTGTTACTTTCGCATGGTTTTACTTTGCTACAGGTATGGCTTCACTGTTAGGTATTGCGCTTAACCAAGTCTTTCATCCGGGGCTCGGAGTTGCTATGACCGCCACTGGCGTTATCCCCCAAGACTTGGCAAAATCAATTGATTGGGTGAAGTTTTTTCTGGACCTAATTCCTGAGAACGTATTGGCAACTGCTGCCGCTGGAAAAATTCTGCCCTTTCTAACGTTCTGTATTGCATTTGGAGTGGCGCTTGGGACGATGAAGGAAAAAGCTAAGCCAATTATCGATATATTGGAAACCTTATTCGAAGCCACGATAAAAATTGTTAACGGCATCTTACGTGTGACCCCGGTGGCAGTGGCAGGTATTATGGCCTGGGTTTTTGCATCACAGGGCATGGCAATGATTATTGCGCTATCCAAGTTAATCCTTACCTTATATGTTGGTCTATTTGTATTCGGACTTATATTTTTGGCTTTAGTTGCCATGTTAGGATACAAGCCGATAAAGATGGTGAAAACCATAGCCGATGCTTTACTTCTGGGATTTGCTACCTGCTCCTCCGAACCGGCGCTGCCAGTTCTGTATAAAGCACTTGAAAAAATGGGTATACCGACGAAGATACCCGCGTTTTGCCTGCCTCTTGGGTACACCTTTAACCTTGACGGATCTGCTTTATATCAGTCACTGGCAATTTGTTTCATCGCCGATGCTTATGGTCTGCATCTTTCCATGGGGGCGCTTGCGACCATTCTGCTGACTACTTTGATTGCAAATAAAGGAACAGCTAACGTTCCATCAGCATCACTTGTTGTAATGGCCGTTATATTGACTACCATAGGGCTGCCAGCCGAAGCGATCGCTATTCTAGCTGGCGTGGATCGCCTCATGGATATGGGGCGTACGGTTGTTAATGTATTTGGCAATACCTTTGTTGCTCTGCTTCTGAACCGTTTCTTTGGAAACCCTGATGCTCCTAGACAATTTAACGAGATGCAGGCTTAACGTAACTAGAACAAGTTACGAGGAGAAGTAAACCTATTTTCAGCACAAAACGGATGGTAAGGAGCTCTGGAGTACGGATTTGCCGTAAGAGCTCTCTTCATCCGCTCTGCTATAGAAACAATGGAATGCAGCTGACCTTGATGAATGATTAATCCCGGGTGCAGTATCGTGAAGTAATAATATCTTTATACTGCTCTAACCGGTTTATATATTTATTGCTTCATAGAGCCACATAGTTCTAAAAAAGCACGCATTGCTGGCGTCAGCCATTTTTCATGGTGGTAAATTAGTTGAGTTTTTACGTCAATCTTAGGTCCGGTCCAGTCCAACTCGACAAGTTTACCTCGTTCTAAATCATCTTGAACAGCAATTTTGGGTAAGATGGCAGCGCCTAAACCGCAGATGGTACATTGTCGTATGGCACCAATGCTGGAAAGTTCCATAAGTGCTCCAGGTTTAACATGCTTTTCTTTAAACAAAGAGAGGACCATAGGGCGATAGCCGCAGCCTGGTAATGTGATGATTAAACATTCATCGGTAAAATCATGAGGTTTAATATTTTTCTTATGTGCCAGAGGATGAAGCGGGCTTGCCACAACTGTCATTGCCTCATCATGCAGTGTTTGTACCACCATTTCCGCAGATTTTATTTTGTCGGTCAGTACCAGAGCGATATCAATAGTGTTGGCCTTGATTAATTCAAAAAAATGTTCACAGCTTTCCGTTTGAACTCGTATTTCAACCTGGGGATAGAGTTTGCGGTATTCAGTTAAGATTTGAGGAAGACGATAAACGCAGACGGTTTCAGCGGCACCAATGTTTAGGACGCCGCGAATGCCTTGAGGTACAAAATCATCTTTAGCTTTTTCATATAGATCTAATATACACTTGGCATGGTTTAGAAGTTTCTTACCGTCGCTTGTTAGCTGAATTCTCCGTCCTATCCGATCAAATAGTTTCACTTTTAGTTCCTCTTCGAGTTGACGAACTTGACCGGTAATGTTGGATTGCGCGTAACCTAGCTTCAAACCTGCTTTTGTGAAGTTAAGTGTTTGGGCGGCAACGTAAAATATCTGTAACTGGCGTAATTCCATACCCTTCATCTCCTCTTAACCATATAAAAAAGTGATCATGATCATATAAAACAATCGTTTTTCCTATTGATAATTATATGATATACTGTCGTCAAAAATAAGTCTATATGCTTTTTAAAAAAAGATAGGGGATCATTCTAATGAGATTCTCTTGCCCCAGTGCATTTTTCTGATAACCATGGAACGGGTGTAAAACAGAAATAAATATAAATAAAAGGGATGATAAGTAAATGAGTAATGTATTTTATCGTAATGTAAATAAAAACTATCTTGAGGTCGATCATGGTGAGGGGATTTATCTATATGATAAAGAAGGCAACAAGTATATTGATGCTTGTTCAGGAGCGGCTGTATCAAATTTAGGCCACGCTCATCTCCGGATTATTGATGCGATGGTGCAACAAGCAAAATCGGTAGCCTTTAGCCATTTATCACGCTGGACATCGACTCCCATTCAAGAATTGGCAGATTTAATAGCAAGCTTGGCTCCAGGTTCCTTGAGTAAGCTGTATTTGGTATCTGGCGGTTCAGAAGCAACTGAATCAGCACTAAAGATGGCACGGCAGTACTATATGGAGCGAGATGGAAAAACAGGAAAATATCGAATTATTTCCCGCTGGAAGAGTTTCCATGGAAATACCATTGGCTCCTTGTCCATGACAGGCGATAAAAGGCGTGGGAAATATACGCCGCTGCTTTTAAATTTTCCTCATATTGCGCCTGCATATTGTTATCGCTGTCCTTTTGGTAAAAGCCAGGACACCTGTAACGTGGATTGTGCTCTTGATTTGGAACGGACCCTTAAAATGGAGGGAGCGGATCATGTTGCCGCCTTTATTGCAGAATCAGTAGGCGGCGCAGCCTGTGGTGCGATTGTTCCTCATAAAGATTATTTTAAAATTATTCGAGAAATTTGTGATCATTATGATATTTTATTTATAGCTGATGAAGTAATGGCTGGTTTTGGCCGGACAGGATCGATGTTTAGTATTGAGGATTGGGGCGTTGTCCCGGATATGATTTGTGCTGCTAAAGGTATGAGTGCCGGATATTCTCCATTAGGCGCTGTCATTGCAAAAGAGGAAATTTACAATACCTTTAAACAAGGCTCTGGCGTATTTGTTCATGGTCACACCTATGGGGGAAATCCTTTATCAGCAGCGGTTGCATTGGCCGTAGTGAAAACATTGGTAGAAGATAAGATAGTAGAAAATTCTCGGATTGTTGGGGAGTATCTGCTGACACAATTAAAGGAAAAGTTATTGCCCTTTTCTTATGTGGGGGATGTACGGGGCAAGGGATTGATGCTTGGTGTGGAAATTGTAAAAGACAAAGTAACGAAAGAACCTTTCCCAGTTAAAATGGGAATGGCAGAAAAGCTTACCAGTACATTAATAAAGCATGGGGTGATTGTATATCCGGGTAACGGTAATGCGGATGGAGAAAATGGGGATCAGTTCCTTCTCGCGCCACCACTGATTATCACAAAGAACCAGGCCGATGAATTGATCGAAGGCATGGTAGCCGGATTTATTGAATTTGATAAAAATATTGGATCAATGAAATAAGAGGTGAGCAGAATGGAAAAACTAATTATCACAATCGCACCGACTGGTAATGTGCCAACGAAAAGTATGACGCCTCATGTTCCTGTGACGCCAGAGGAAATTGCTAACGATCTTGTCGCTTGTTATGAGAAGGGTGCTTCTGTAGCTCACATACATGCAAGAGACGGGGAGGGAGTCCCAACTTGTGATTTACAATATTTTGCGCAAACCGTTCGGTTACTGGATGAGGCGGGATGTCCTATTGTAAAACAAATATCCACTGGTGCACGAGGCGGAAAATCAGGAGAGGCCAGGGCAGAAGCATTAGTGTTAAATCCACTTTCTGCTAGTCTATCTTCCGGATCCTCTAATTTTCCCACGAGTATTAATGCCAATGAGCCAAAGCTTGTTGAATATCTGGCGAAAACCATGCTGGAAAGAAATATTAAACCGGAAATAGAAGTGTTTGATACGGCGATGATTAGCAATTCTATTCGTTTAGAGCAGGCGGGACTGATTAAGGAACCTTTGTTATTCAACTTTGTATTAGGAGTTAAAGGTTCTTTGCCGGCAACTCCTAAAAACCTCTTTTTTCTGTATGAAAGTTTACCGCATAATGCAGTTTGGAGCGTCTCCGTCATTGGTCCTCAACATGTCAATTTATCCGTAATGGCAATGGCACTGGGCGGACATGTGCGGGTAGGAATTGAGGATAACGTATATTATAGTAAAGGTGTATTGGCAACTAATGTTGCTTTGGTAGAGCGTATTGCTAATATTGCAAAGGCTATGGGGCGGGAAATCGCAACTCCAGAAGAGGTAAGAAGAATATGGGGTATAACAGAATAGCCTAATGAGTATCTTGTCATAGGAGATACCAAAGACGTAGTTAAGCCTTCCGGCGTTTAGTCGGAAGGCTTTTTACTTTGACCTCGTATCAAGAGAACCTTGTATTTAGCAGTGTAATGCAGTCTCTGTTTAGTTAAATTTAGTGCTTTTATACCTACCTCAATCTGGCGGTAATTGTACGGATAAAAAGAGAGGGGTTTAATTTATTTTAAATCTGGAATGTAGATAAATGAGAATTGATTTTTGGGGGTGGGGCATTGGAATTAAATCTTAGCAATACGGTACAGCTCATTACAATCATTAGTTTTACAGCAGGATTAATAAAATTTTTAATCGTTAAGCCTTTGCAAACAGCAATAACAGCACTAAAAGAGGCAATTACCGAAATGAAAGATATGCTTTTTCGGTTAGATCAAGATCAAAAGGGAATGGATAAAAGGCTTGTTGCTGTGGAAGAATCGGCAAAATCAGCCCATAAAAGATTAGATGGAATGGGGGTACATTAGATGATACCAACAAGTGACTTACAAATCATTTATGCAGCCTTTGGCATATTGCTGGCGGCTAATGTTTTGGCTATGGGGTTATTCGTATTGTTTGCGAAACTTCGGGATGGACGGCTAAAAGAATCGATTCGAAGTATCATCTTTGAGCTGGATCGATTTGCCGACAGCATGGAAAATAAGGATAAGCAAAGATTTGCAATCCAGCAAATAAGCGATATTTTAAGGTGGAGAAAATTTATGATCCCTGAGGCACTGATTGGCTGGGCAATTGACACAGAAGTGGCGGTAATAAGAAAGATGCAAAAGGCAGCAAATACACCAAATATACATGGGGAGGACAACATTAATGGCTAAAATATTTATTAATCCTGGGCATGCACCAGAGGGATATCCTGATCCAGGAGCAGTTGGACCATCTGGATTGCGCGAATCGGATGTTGCTGTCGATGTGGGTGTCATGGTCTGTGTTTATTTAAGGTCGGCTGGCAGTGAGGTTATTGTATATCAGTCGGACAGCTTGCCGGATATTTGCCATCGAGCCAATGCCTGGGGAGCAGATGCAGTAGTAAGTATCCATTGTAATTCCTTTTCAGCTCCTTCAGCCACTGGCATGGAGATCTGGACTAGTCGAGGGCAAACCAGAGCTGATAGTTTGGCCACGTATATCATGGCGCAAATGGCAGGGGAATTTCCCACGCTGCCGATCCGCGGTGATTGGTCAGACGGCGATGTGGATAAGGAAGCAGGATTGTATGTCCTCAATAATACCCATGCACCTGCAGTGCTGGTTGAGTTGGCTTTTATCTCAAATCCGGATGAAGAGGCTATTTTAGCAAGTCATGAGGGGAAGCGTATGTTTGCGGCAGCAATTGCTAGGGGTGTAACGGATTGGCAGGTGGCTGCGCAATGAGTGAGGAAATTGGCGCAGGAAAATACACTCTTAAAACTCTCGTAATCGTTGCTGTTATCTCCTTAATTACTGGCATCGTTACAGGATTAGCCATAGGGCACGTCTTAGCAGAAGGTGATAGGCAAGCCTTGGCGGTAGAAAAGAATAAGCCTCCTGCTATAAAGGAGACAGTCAAGACGGTTACAGATACAAAACTGCAGTATGTGCCAGGGCAAACGGTCTATTTACCAGGGGAAGTTAAAGAAGTCTTAGTAGAACCAGTGGCTAACGATACACCTGGTGCTATTCCTGCAAAGTTAGACGGTAAATTTGATATTGGCAAACAAAAATTTATCTATATGGTGAATGGCAAGGTAGGCAAGTTTGCTAAGACGGATGATGAGCAATTTGTCTTTGATAAAAATATGATCGATTTAAAACAGACCAGCACAATCACAATGAAAGCTGAGATACCGACGATTGATTTGACAAGGCACAACGTGATCACAGTCGGTGGGATGTTCATAAAAGGCAAGATTGAACCTGCCGCTGGCTACACTGGCAGTATTGGTAAAATTGGTGCTTATCAACTGGCAGGCAGTCAGTCGGCTGCTTATGTTGGTGCAGGGTTTAAGTTCTAAATAAGTCTTAAGGAAGGCTAGTCTTACCTTTGGCAGGGTGGGTACTTTTTATTTTTTGCGAAGGTTCTAATTTGAATCGATTAAGCGTATGATAAATCATTGATCGCCCTTGCGTTAACAAGGGCGATCGGGTAGAATAATGGGAGCGATTAGGTGAACAATTCGGCAATAATGCGTAGCAAGACTAGTAGTAGCCAGTCTGAGACGTTAAAAATGAAACGCTTCGTCTCTAGACGCATTAGAGTCACCTCCCATATTCGGTTTAAGGGCAGAGGCCGAAACTCTGCCCTTATAAAATATATGCGTTGTCATAGAAATTTAGAACAAAAAAGGAAAAAAAATCCATAAAATAAATTATAGAAACAATCAGAAGCTGCTGTCAGATTAAATCTGGTACTGGAATCTAACAAAGATTATCAACATTAAAACTGCCTTACTCGTAATTGAGTGAGGCAGTTTTTTTGTTGTATTACCTTTGAGATTGAAATAAAGTGATTTATTTCAGTAGAAGTTCCCGTTCAATTCTTTCCCTGGATTCAACAGCTTGAACAGCTATTTTTTCAGGATAGCCAAATAAAGATACACAAGCAATAGAGTCGCCGCCAACTTTAAATGTTCTGTTGGCAAAGTCCATTTTGCGAAGTTGTTCAAACATACCGCTGATATCGACTTCACCTTCGCCAAAGCCAAGATGTTGATGAATCGTTGCATTTACACCTGGAGGGTTAACGATATAACGACAGTCAATGGTGTGGTTCATTGTATCAGCGAATAATACGTGGGAGAGGTCGTTACCGGCGTATTCCATCATTTTTCTTACGTCGCCCTTGCCATTATCATAGAAAAATGTATGGGCGCCGCAATAAAGATATTTCAAGTTATCACTGCGGAGAGATTTTACTAAATCGGCAGTTTCGTTGTTGTTTTCGCAGAAATCGTAAGGATGGGATTGGATTTCAATGCGGATGCCTTCTCTTTCGATGATCGGAAGAAGTTCTTCCATCGATTTGTACCACATGCCTTCGCAAATTTCCGGTTGCTGAGGATCGCCAGAAAGCTCAGTATTGATAACTGATACGCCCATATCAACAGCGATTTCAATCATTCTTTTCCAATTTCTAACCGCCATTTGACGTTGTTCTTCAAATGGACCAGACCAACGATAAACAACAATAAATGAGGAGATTTCCACACCGGTTTCTTTTAAGGCTTTTTGATATTCAGCTTGGCATTCACAGCTGAATTTCGGATGTTTGTAAAAAGGGTTGATACGTGGATGTGGAGATTGCTCGATATATTTATATCCCCAATCTGCAACTTGGTGCACCATGTCATTAATACTCAGTTGTTTTGCTAATACATCAACATCAAACGCGATTTTCATAGAAAATACCCTCTCCTTTTTATTTTAAAATTATAAATCATAATATACCATTTATATAAAATTGATTATTTTAATTATATTATGATTATATTTTGGTTAATTATTGATTGTAAGTTATCATTTTATAAGAATATTGTCAATAGTTTTTTTATTGCTAGATTATTTACGAAAGAGGTCATTCGTTTAGAAAATAATGTTGCAAAGCAATGATATTTTCGATTAGCTCATCATCTAGAGTTGTGATTAATTGTTGAACTAACAGCAATTTCTATAACTGATATATGATCATGAGTTAACATTGATGTTACATAAAAATTATTAAATTTTATTTATGTTTCGGTGAAAACGCCATGGTATTTATAAAGATATTATCAAAATAAACATATAAAAGCAATTTATTATACTTTTACTAAATTGTTAAAAAAATAGGCTATGTAAAGGGCGGAATTAATGGATTATAAAAAGCAATTCAGTTTATTGAGATTATTTAGACAATTCAATATAATACAACTGGAAACTAAATTGCATTATAAACTGGTATAGCAAATAGTGATCGTTAACATGATTAGCATTGCTTTTCAAAAAAATATGGTAAGGAGAATTTAGATGAGTATAAAAATAGGAATTGGTCCATGTTGCTGGGGGGTAGATGATCCCAAGAATCCCCACCTTCCAAATTGGAGACTCGTATTAAAAGAAGCTGCGGAAGCAGGATATAAAGGTATTGAACTAGGTCCTTATGGATATTTGCCTTTGGACATTAGTGTAGTAAAGGAAGAACTTAAAAAAAATGATCTTACCGTAATTGTTGGAACTATATTTGATGACTTAGTTAGTCCGGAAAACAAGGATAATCTGTTGAAAATGACTGAAGATATATGTAAATTGATTAGGGCGTTACCACGAGCTTCTAAAGCTGAAAATCAACATTTCCAAACTCCGTACCTGACTATTATGGATTTTGGACATAAAGAGCGCAGCATGTTAGCTGGGCATTATGACAGAGCGCCTCGTTTATCTAAAGATAGATGGAATGGAATGATCGAAAATATAAAAGAAATTTCGAAAATAGCCTGGGAAAAATACGGAGTTCGGCCTGTCATACATCCCCATGCAGGAGGCTATATAGAATTTGAAGACGAAATTAAACAAGTTCTTGAAGATATTCCTTATGGTGTTGCTGGACTTTGCTTAGATACTGGACATCTGTATTATTCTGGGATGGATCCAGTAAGCTGGATCCGTGACAATGCAGAAAGATTAGATTATATTCATTTCAAAGATATAGATAAGGATATTTATAATAAGGTTATGGCGATGGAAATTGATTTCTTTGATGCTTGTGCTAAAGGTGTTATGTGCCCAATTGGTAAAGGAATTATAAATTATAGTGGTATAAATGCACTTTTAAAAGAAATCAATTATCAAGGCTGGATCACGATAGAGCAAGAAAGAGATCCAAGAAATTCAGGAACCAGTTTACAAGATGTATCACAAAGTCATAAATATTTAAAAAGCGTAGGTTATTAAATTAGCGAGGAGTTGTTTTTAATGATTAATGGAGAAAAACGTTTAAAAAGTCCAATTCGTTGGGCTATGATTGGAGGCGGTCGTGGCAGTCAAATTGGATATATTCATAGATCAGCAGCGTTACGAGATAATAGTTTTCAGCTGGTTGCAGGTGCCTTTGACATAGATGCTGATAGAGGCAGAGAGTTTGGAATTAATTTACGAGTAAGTGCACAGAGATGTTACCCGGATTATAAAACAATGTTTGAGGAAGAAAAAAAACGCGAGGATGGTATTGAAGCAGTATCGATTGCGACACCAAATGGAACTCATTTTAGCATCTGTAAAGCTGCACTAGAGGCAGGAATTCATGTTGTCTGTGAAAAACCGCTGTGTTTTACAGTAGAAGAGGCAACAATTATGAGGGAATTAGCCCAGAAGAATAAGTTGATTGTAGGGGTAACTTACGGATATTCTGGTCATCAGGTTATTCATCAAGCGAAAAAGATGATTGAAAATGGTGAATTAGGAGAAATTCGTATTGTGAATATGATGTTCGCCCATGGATTTCATTCCAGCGCTGTTGAGGAGGATAATCCTTCCACAAAATGGAGAGTAGACCCTAAGTTTGCAGGTCCAAGTTATGTCTTGGGAGATGTTGGAACTCATCCACTTTATTTATCTGAAGTAATGATGCCAAATATGAAAATAAAGAATCTAATGTGTACTAGACAAAGCTTTGTGAAAAGCCGTGCGCCATTGGAAGACAACGCATTTGTGATTATGAATTATGAGAATGGAGCGGTTGGAACAGTATGGGCTAGTGCAGTGAATTGTGGTTCCATGCATGGGCAGAAGGTTAGAGTAATCGGCTCCAAAGCAAGTCTTGAATGGTGGGATGAACAGCCAAACCAATTAAGATTTGAGATTCAAGGCAAACCAGCACAGATATTAGAAAGGGGGATGGATTATCTTTATGATGATGCACTTGCTGATGACCGGATAGGGGGCGGACATCCAGAGGGATTGTTTGAAGCATGGTCAAATTTGTATTGGCGATTTGCTGTGGCAATGGATGCTGCCAATAGAAACGATCGTGAATTCTTAAAGGATTTTTGGTACCCTGATATTAATGCTGGATTTGAGGGCGTTAGATGGATCGAAAATTGTGTTAGATCCGCGGACAATGGGTCTGTCTGGGTAGATTATGAATAAGAATTATTTTAGACAAAAAGTGTACCTGGTATAATAACATATTATAAATATTGCAGTTGAAACAATTCCCATAACAAAGCGGCTAATACGTGTACGTATTTCGAAAAATTTGCGTTTTTAAAAAACGAAAAATCGTAATATTCTAAAAATTTAGAACAGAGGGAGAAAATGCGATGAATGGATCGGTAAAGCAAGAGTCAGTTGATCCGAAAAAATATGTTATATTAATAGGTCTGGTGGCTACATTTGGCTCTTTACTATTTGGTTATGATACTGGTGTTGTTAACGGTGCCCTGCCTTTTATGGCATTGCCTGATCAGCTTAATTTGACACCGGTACTAGAAGGTGCGGTTGTTGGGGCCATTGCCTTGGGTGCTGCATTAGGGTGTCTTATTGGCGGACGGTTGGCTGATAGTCTTGGCAGACGGAAAAATCTATTATATCTGTCTATACTATTTTTCTTTGCTACCCTGGGGTGTACAGCAGCTCCAAGTGCTAACGTGATGATTGTTTGCCGCTTTTTTCTCGGCATAGTGTCTCAGCTCTGCCTGCTGTGGCCTTGTTTATTGGTATGCTGAAAACCGATGAAAGTCCTCGTTGGCTTGTAGCCAGAGGCCGGATAAGTGAAGCAATGAATGTATTACAAAAAACCCGTTCCACAAAAGAACAGGCTATAGCTGAACTCAATGAAATTCAAGGTTTACTGAGCGAAGAGAGCCATTGCAAGAAATTTGTGCTTAGTGACTTAAAGCAACCGTGGATACGCCGCCTGTTGATGCTTGGTATAGGATTATCGATTACGCAGCAGATAACCGGTGTAAATTCAATCATGTTTTATGGTTCACAAATACTGGTACAATCTGGTTTTAGCACACAGGCAGCTTTGATAGGCAATATTGGCAATGGCTTGATTTCTGTCCTTGGTGCTGGTTTAGGATTGTATATGGTAGGTAAAATAGGAAGGCGCTCGATGTTGACGGCTGGTTTAGTTGGGACAACATCATGTATGTTGGGGATTGCCATTATCTCTAATGTGATGAGTACTTCAGCGTTGTTGCCTTATCTCGTACTCTCTTTGACTGTAACTTTTTTAGCGTTCCAGCAAAGTTGTGTTTCGCCAATTACTTGGCTCATGTGTTCAGAAATATTCCCTTTACGTATGCGTGGCACCGGTATGGGGCTGTCCGTGTGTTTCCAATGGATAGGAAATTTTGCTGTAGGATTTAGCTTCCCGATACTGTTAAGTAAATTTGGTTTATCCTCAACGTTCTTTGTTTTTGTTGGTCTCGGTATATGCGCAATACTATTTATCCGATTATTCATGCCGGAAACCAAGGACAAAACGTTGGAACAATTGGAAGAGATGTTCCAGGAAAAGGCGGGGGAGACGTCAGTATTCTAGCCAATTCAAAAGATCTATTAAAAGAAAATCAGTACTTTTATACCAGTACTGATTTTCTTTTTTCTGTAATCATCTTACGTTCAAAATAGAATTATAGAAAGTATAAAGAAGAATTTTCTTGGCAATTTCATTTGAAAAGATTAGTATAATTTATAGGAATTATTGACCAGTATATTCGTTTGCAATATAACAATCATATCAACCACCAGGATATCCAGTTCCGGCTGAAAGTACAGTTATTTGCGTTTCCATGAGAAGTTGGTCTGTTTAGCTTCATTTGAAAAGAATACACTTTTTAGGAGATGATGATTATGATTCAGTGCTTTGTGAAGAACGACTATAAATCAATTTTTGAAAATAATCATATTCCCAAACTATTACATGTGTGTAAAGCTGAACAGGACGATAATCTGTTTCCAAGAATCATGCATATGCATCATGATATGGTGGAAGTTGTTCTGATCAAAGCGGGGTCTGGAACCTATACAATCGGAAACAGAAAGTATGAAACTCGAAAAGGTGATATCCTTATTTATAATAAAGGCGTGCTTCATGATGAGCGTTCTAATCCGAAAGCTACGATAAGTACCTATGTTTGTGGTTTTACCGATTTAAAGATAAGAGGATTAGAAAGGAATTTTCTGATTGGGAATGATGTCAGACCCATAATACATAGTGGTGATTATTTCAGCACGATTGAGAAGATCTTTGAAATTATGTATTCAGAAATCTTTTCAAATAAAAAGGGTGTTGAAGAAACTGGAAACTATCTTCTTTTAAGCCTTATAACAATATTAATTAGGTTAGTTGACTTATCTAAAGAAGAAATGACAGAAGAAGAATTTGAACTAGGAGAAAGAATAAAAAAATACATTGATGATAATTTTCTAAATAAATTAAGTATCAAATCTTTATCTAAGGATTTAGGAATAAGCCAGTATTATCTTATACATTCATTTAAGAAAAAAACAGGATATTCTCCGATGCAGTACATTATCAATCGAAAGATTGGTGAAGCACAGAACTTATTAATTAATACAAATTTCTCCGTAGCAAAAATAGCCGCCATGATAGGACATGACAATCCCAATTACTTTAATTTGATTTTTACTAAAACGATAGGCATGTCTCCAGGAAAGTATAGAAAACATCTTATTTCTGATTTTTCCTCTAAATAATCGTAATAAATTTGAGCATGCAGAGATGACAATGATCTTGCATGCTCAATTTCATTATGATCATTTCAAAAATTATGAACAATATTAGATATGACTATGGTATCATAATTACGGATGTGCCAATTTCGACTTTTTCAAATAACTCTTCAATATCCTGATTATACATTCGAACACAGCCGCCAGAGACATAACCTTCTACCGGACCATTCCATGAGCCATGCAGACATGTTTTATCAGACGATAGGACCAATCTTCGGGAGCCAAGGTCTACATCTGCTATCTTTTCAAATATCAGCTTTTCGATAATCTGATAATTTCCTGGCGGGGTAGGTGTAGCGGCTTTACCAATACCTACGGAATATTCTTTGATTAACCTATCATCTTCATAATAAGAAGCACGAAAAGTGGTAAGATTTACGGCAATATGCTTTTTCATTGGTTGCTCATCTCCTTCAAATTTATTCTATGCAAGAGTACATTTTTGGTTCAAGAAGAGAACATATAGAGGCAAGGGATCATTATCACAATCTAAATCATTGTCATTGTCACAAATCATTTTCCAAGGTGTAACACGTAGAATGAAGATTACTTTAGAAAGCTGTCTGTTCATGGCAGTAGTATGAAAGCCCAACTACCTAAGAATGTATATCTCATTTTTTTGTCAGAGGAGAGGGTGCCTAGTGTCAATCCCAAATAAACAACTACTTACTTGGCGATTGTTCCCATCAACTGGGGTATCTGTGCTATTGGCAGCGTTGCTGATTCCCATTGGTCTTTTTCTTCCAGGGTGGTGGGGCTGGGAAAATGGTCCGATAGAAAACACGCAAGTGGTTATCCTGATTGTCGGGGCAATTGTATCCTGGTTGGCGGCACGCCGCAATTGGGATGATATACAAATGCGGAACCTGTGGCTGTGGTCGATACTTGTCTGGCTGCTCATGGTGGGGCGCGAACTAAGTTGGGGACGGGTATTTTTTGATCCAGTCAGCACTGGACCAGAGGGACCTATGTTTCCTTCCGTTCGTGCAGTGTGGTATGGTCAATACGTCTATCCAGCTCTCACTCTTATTATCATTACCACGCTGACCGGTCTATGGCGTAATTTTAACTGGGGTAATATGAAAGAAAAACTGTGTATATCGGCTGTTGATGGAATTTTATTAATCCTGGCTGCCATAGCTTCACAGCTTATTTTTGAAAGAAACTTAATCCTGATATTACAGCCTTATTCACAGGTGCTGGAAGAATGGTCTGAACTTATGGTTTATTGGTGTATGGTTAGCATGGTGCTCGTTATTGGTTTTAAAAAAGAAAATCTCAGGTAAAATATCGTTAGATTTAGGAACCGTCTATAAGGTTGTAATTAAGTTATCCACAAACATTCACACCTTATTAACAGGGTTATCCACAATGGTGATCTTTTTGTGAAGGAAACCTGGGAATTTAATTGAATAGAGAAGAGTACACTAAAAGTAGTCTTTAAAATAGAATGCAGAATAACGCAGGTGCTTTATGGCGATTTGGAAGAAAAATTTATATGTCTGTTGGTTTGCAGTGTTTATTGTTTCTTCGGGTATGAGTCAGATGGCTCCGTCGCTGCCCCTTTATATTGAACATCTCGGTGTCCATGGTGCAGCGGCGATTGCCAAATGGTCGGGAATCGTTTTCGGGAGTAACTTTATAAGCTTGGCAATTTTTGCTCCTATTTGGGGTAAGTTTGCA
Organism: Pelosinus fermentans DSM 17108; assembly: GCF_000271485.2. Lineage (NCBI taxonomy): Bacteria > Bacillati > Bacillota > Negativicutes > Selenomonadales > Sporomusaceae > Pelosinus > Pelosinus fermentans. Next base: position 71,499 of record NZ_AKVN02000001.1, on the reverse strand, counting down.
GACAAGTATGGACGAAAATCTATGATCCTAAGAGCAAGTCTCTGGTTATCTATAATCGTGACTTGTATGGGGTTTGTGGACAATGTGTATCAGCTAACGGGTTTGCGGATTTTTCAAGGAGCCCTTTCCGGTTTTCAATCGGCAGTCATTACATTAGTTGCGACGCAAACACCAAATGAACAAGTGGGATGGGCAATGGGCATCCTTTTTAGCGGGCAAGTCGGAGGTACCTTACTTGGTCCTTTATTTGGCGGGTATTTAGCAGAAATAATAGGATTTCGAGCAACCTTTATCGCAATTGGCTGTATGTGTTTTATTGCTTTTATTGCATCTTTCTTATTTATTAAGGAAAATAAGATTGTTATAAACAAGCAATGCAACCTTAACTTTCATGAGGTTTGGGAGCTTCTTCCCAATCATAAGATAACGGTGTGTTTGTTCATTACTACCTTGATTATGCAGCTTTCACTCATGTCCATACAGCCGATTATTACTGTCTACATTGCTCAATTATCTTCAGGTACGAATCATATTGCTCTCATTTCAGGTGCGGTTTTTGCTGCTTCCGGTCTGGCAAGTATAATCTCGGCTCCCCGGCTTGGAAAAATATCAGATCGGATTGGGCCCCAAAAGGTGTTATTAGCAGCATTGATTGTAGCGGGGGTATTGTTCATTCCTCAGGCCTTTGTAGAGCATCCTTGGGAGCTGGGAGTACTTCGCTTTTTGCTGGGGCTGGCTACGGCAGGCTTATTACCTTCCGTTAACAGTCTTATTGCGCAAAGTACACCACAGTTCATCACAGGTCGAGCTTTGGGCTATAATCAATCCGCGCAATTCTTGGGTGTATTTCTAGGCTCGGTACTAGGTGGACAAATGGCAGGCACGTTTGGTATTCGTTATGTATTTTTCGTTACGGCGGCGTTGTTGCTAGTGAACGGATTTTGGGTTTATTATACGATATATAAAGAAAAGTTTACTGTTTGTTAATCTAATAAAAAAGTTGCTTTATCTTGCGTCTAAAGTATTGAAAGTAATTATGAATCGGGTTCCCTTACCTTCTTCCGATTGTACCTCTATAGTCCCATTATGGCGTCGTACGATTCCTGCACAAACAGCAAGTCCCAACCCAGTACCGCTTTCCTTTGTAGTGAAAAATGGATCAAATATTTTTTCCTGATTCTCTTTACAGATTCCACAACCGCAATCTGCAACAGATAAGGATACCATATCACCCTCAAGGATACTCTCAATAATTAGCGTTCCGTGATGATCCATAGCTTCGATGCCGTTCCTTACAAGATTTAAAAACAATTGCTTAATTTCTTTTTCATTTAGTAAGAAATGAGGTAGCCCTTCGGTTAGATTTACTTTCAGCTCAATACCTCGCTCCATTGCGTTTGTTGCTATAAGTGGAATAATTCCTTTTATGATAGCATTTAAGTCTTGTTTTTTATTCTCTACGAGCTTATTTCTGGCCAAAGATAAGAAATCAGTAATAATCTGTTCGATTCGTTCTAGTTCACATAAAATAAGACAAAACTGTTCGACCATACTGGCTGAAACATTTTTACTAAGAAATTGCAGATAGCCTTTTATCACTGTCATAGGGTTTCTGATTTCATGGGCTACTCCAGCTGCCATTTCTCCTACCAAATTTAAGCGGTCAAGTTTTGTCATGTCTTCCTTGAGTTTTTCATATTCAGTAATATCATGGATGATTGTCATGGCACCAATAATCATATTCTCGTAATTACGAAGTGGAATTGCATTCAGTAAATAACAATTTCCATATGCGTTCTTCAGATAATAATCTAAAGTTTCTATTCCCTTTAATGCTTGATTACAAGGTGAATTTTCCCAATCTAATCCTAGTGCTTCTAACAGATATCGTCCTGGCTTACCTAGAAACTCTTCTTTTTGGAAATTTGATATACGTTCACGATGAGCTTTATTTAATGCGATAACATTACCTTTATTATCATATAAAACAATTCCCAAAGGGCATAACTCAATTAACTGGTTTAGTTTTTTGTTTTCGGTTAAATATTGGTTTAAGAGCTGTTGTTGTTTTTCCTGGCTCTTTCCCTCAAAATTCGCTTGCTTACTTATTTGATACTTTCTTTCTGATGAAGATAAGTTTTCTTGGCTGGTTTCTACTTCAATCAACGCTTTGGCAATCTCGGATTCGTCATTTTTAATCTCAGAATAGCCAAATCTATATTGTTTACCAATAAGCTCAGCTTGGCTAGAGGAAAAATCTTTTATACATTTTTTATTTACAGTAAGTATTCTTCCTTCTTTATCAACTATGAAAATAGCTATTGGGCATAATTTAACTAACTCGCTGATTTCTGTAATTTGATTAGAAATGGGTATCTCTGATAATTGGCTTTCTGTAATATCCGTAATATCGCATATAACTGCTTCAATGTCTCCGCTAGGTGTAAAAATTGGATTTATAAAATATTCAAAGGAATGCTGTTGTCCCTCTATATTAGAAATACTTATATAAGTATCAAATACAATTTTCCCCGTATTAAATACCTCTTTTATTTTCTCATCCAATCGCTCAAAATCTTTAGATGGTAAGTCACTATTAAGATCCCTCCAATTTTTACCTATCATATCAATTGGTTTTAAACCTAGATATTTTGCTCCCATTTCACTTACATAAAGACACTTTAGGTCTTTATTTACAATAGTGATAATTTTAAATTGGGAATGAAGTTTAAATTGTTCAGTCATGATTAATTTTTTTATAAGTTGTTGTAACATAAGAAACCTCCAAATATTATACTAATGCAAAATTATATAAAGTACAAAAAATCTTGCCCAACAATGCGAGCCATTGTTAGAAGCAGTTAATTGAAACAAATATAAATTAAGCGCTTCATTTGATAAGCAAGGTTATAATTTTAAAATGCCTCCCAAATAAAGCAGGTAGCTTTCTAAGCGGTGTCTATATGTTACAAAGTTTAGTGATCATGCTGTTTTTGAAATATACTTGAAAAAACTCATTCTAACATTATTGGAGAAACTTACCCATTATACACCGATTGCTAGAAGGTCATTCGCTTTCTATCAATCCTGTGGATATTACGATATTCTATTGTCTTATATAGGATGTAAGACATGTTGGTGTTGTTTTTGTTTGAAACTCCTTAATGTGGATGTCTTTGCGGGTTTCTGAATTCACAGAATGACTTAAGGTAGCAGCAACTTCCTTGCATTCATAGCAATCAGAATAGTTAGGGTACTGCTTTTTAAGTTTAATTTTAACTATGCCTTTATAGATTAGGTCAACAACATAATTTTTATCAGCAAGTTCTTCTAATGTTGGTTCTTCTTCAGCAATTCTTTCCAGAATATTATATAAATTTTTATCAATTAAATATTCACTATAAAATTGATTTGTTGAATATAAATAGAATGTTTTATCATTAGCAGTACTAAACGAATAGTCCGCTTTTACATGCAGGTCATCGGACAGGTATAGAGATAAGTTCTCCCACTCTACCGAGTGCAGCATATTAATTTGTTCAAAATATTCGGTTACCTTCTTATTAATCCCTTGAGTAGGATTATAAATAGATTTTGAATAAAAGCTATTGCCGCCTTTTTTAATTAAAATGTATCCAAAGTTTACTGACGATATATTTGAGTAATTAAAATTCTGTATCCACATATCCAATTCATTGTTGTATTGCTCAATTGTCTGCTTAAAAGGGTAATGGCAATGAGGTATAGAAAATAAAATATCATTTCTATCAGCAGTAGTTAGTACTAACTTATCTGCCTTTGTTTTTCCCCACCATTGGTTCAATTTCTCCTCATAATGGTGAACATTCACTAAATCAGAAACAATAAAAAGCCTTCCTTCATTGCTCAGGTGTAAATCAGCATTTTTGATAATTACTTTTAATAACTTTTCGCCATTTTTGCCTCCATCTCTAAAATCTAAGTTATTGTCGGGGCTTGGAACAAAAGGTGGATTGGCTAAAATAGTATCAAACTTTTCATTAGCGATAGGTGCGTAAAGATTACCCTCAACAAACTTTATATTTGATATTCCATTTAGTTGTGCATTAAATCTGGCAAAACGTATAGCACGCGGATTGATGTCTATCCCAACAACTTTCTTTGAATAGCAGCTGGCTGTAATTGCCTGGATGCCGGAACCTGTACATAAATCAAGTGTATTTTTTGATGGATACTTCGGTACCGTATGTACCAAACCTAAACTATCCATCCCAATATACATCACTGGATTCTCTTGAATCATGTCTTCTTCATAAATCATGTATCGATGGTCGGTAGCAATAAAAAAATCATTAACACAATAGATATCAACTCTTGAGGCAAACCAATTTCCCCTTGGAATAATGATCCCCAAGTTGCAAAGATTCTGGAAACAATACTCTCCAAGTATCTCTATAATTCTTTCTTTGCTTAAAGAATCGCGCAACAAAAATAATCTGAGCAAGTCTTCTAGCTTTCCGTGGCCAAGTTTATGCTTGTTATAGTAATGGATATAAGTTGGTTCGATACTTTGAAGGGTCTCAATATCAAGCAATTTACAAATATTACTTTCCAAATAGCCATGCAGTGTAAGGTTATCATTAAATTGTTTAAGCGTATTGTATAAACGAAAGGATTCATCGGTAAACTGTCCCAGAGTAATATTTGCAGGCTTACTATTGATACTGTCGTTTTCTCTTCTAAGTATCTTATAAGGCAATTTGTATCTCTTGAGCTGTTTGGAAGCCCACTCTAATTTCCCCCAAAATGCCTTTTCAGGTAAATTTAACTCTAATCTCAATTCTTCAAGCTCAGTTTCTGTGCCTTTATAGCAAAGTATTATTAGGCGTATTTCTTCATATGTATAATATGTTGAAGGAATTAGATCAGTTAAATCCCTTATTTCTGACATTCCCAGTGGATCCAATAAGAGTAGCAGATCTTTACCTAATTGTGCTGAAAAGTGATTGCCAAGTGGATTCTTAGCAAAGAGAACAGATGTTTCTTTATATATTGCTCCTTGGGAAGAAATCTTTTTTAATTCATTTGCTGACCAAAATGAGTTCTTTGTATTGCCATAAAAAATTGCTTCATCTAGCTTCCTCATTAAGTCAGTAACATCGATTCTTTTTTCTGCCAAACCATGAGGATACTCAGGTTCCTGCAATTGGGCCAAGTGCTCTTCATAACTTAATACAGGTGAGTGTCTTTTCCTTATCCAATAATCTTCAAGACTAAGAAAATCAATATCGGTTGAAAGAAAAGTGCTGATTGCTTCTTCTGGAGTTTCAATAATTGGTTGACCAGCTATATTGAAGCTTGTATTTAAAATAACAGGACAGCCTTCTCTTTCTTTAACCATGTTGTAACACAAATCATAAAAAAAAGTGTTGTGTTCCGATGTAACTGTTTGAACCCTTCCTGTACCATCATGGTGAGTAACAGAAGGAATTTGATCGTGGTATTCTTTTTTGATATTAGAAACTAAAAGCATGAATGGGCATGCTGTAGCTTGTTCAAATATTGTAGATATTTCTTCCAACGGTATGACTGGTGCAAATGGCCTAAAGGCTTCTCTGAATTTCACTCTATAATTCATGATGTCTTTTATTTTTCTAAAAGTTGGATCAGCAATGATGGATCGATGCCCTAAAGCTCTGGGGCCAAATTCTGATCCGCCTTCAAACCTTGCAATGATATTTCCTTTGGACATCTGCGATGCGCAAGTTGCAACCATTTCTTGATAAGAAAGTTTTTCTATAATGATTTCATTTGCGAACTTATGAAGAGCTGATTCGAGTTCATTTTCAGTATACTCTCTACCAAGATCTGCTTTCTCCAATTTGGGGCGAAGGTTACCCTTTTCAATGCTATGATATGCCCAAAGTGCATTCCCTGCAGCGATACCTGCGTCTCCAGCTGCAGGGAAAATAAAGATGTCTTCTAAATTAAGTTTCGTTAAAAGTTTATAATTGACAACTGAATTTAAAGCCACTCCTCCTGCGCAGCAAAGCTTTTTGCAGTTTGTTTGCTCAATTGCAAGTTCAACGATATGTAACAATGCCTTTTCCAATTCTGATTGAATTTTATATGCCAAATCTACAATATATGGTCTAAGGTAAGCTTTTCCTTTACCATCATCATGTAATTTTTTTAGTGCTTCCACCTCCAGAAATAAGTCATAGGCAGAAATATCAATACTGTAACTTTCCGATTTAGTATGCAGCCACTCATGCCATTGATCGCAATAGGTTCCATAGGGAGCTAATCCCATAAGTTTTCCCGCTTCTGGTATTGCCAAGTTTTTTCCGATAGTAGTTGAAAAACCAGCTAATTTTGTAATAAATTCATAGATAGAACCAAGAGTGGAAAGTGATGCCAAATATGCTTTTACCTTTTCACTATGCAATAATTTTATCTCGGTTCCTTTTGCAATATACAAGCTATATGATTCTGTAAACCCCTCTTTATCAGTGCTGCCTGAAGCGTCGACAACAAGAATAATTGCTTCTTCAAAGCCGGATGGCCAGTATGCTGTGTAAGCATGAGATAAATGATGACTTGGAATCATAAAGATTTTATCAGATAATTCTTTTGGAAAGATTCTTTGCAAGATATCTTTTGAATAATCTATTCCCGGCATATTTGCTGTAATACTGGAAAGATCATTTATTTTAATATCGTATTTTCGCAGACAATATTGAATTGCTTCATGGGGAATCTGAATGTTTCTACAATCTCCTAATGATTGGTGTAAAAAACCTATACTGTTTTTTGTCCTGTCTAATCGTTCTTGCTGTATTGCTACTTCGATTTTTCCTTTTCTTACGATTGCTGCTGAACGGTCATGTCCTAGGTTAATTCCTAAATGATACATTGGCTCATTTGAAGTCCCCATAAATCATTCCTCCCAGTAAATTGTAGCAGTTTGTCGACAATTGCCAAAAAAATTCTGCCTGATTTTAAGATAGGCTTTTCAGAGCGATGGACACATAAGATCACAGGCAGGATAAGAAAGAGTATTATTGTCATAAGTTATAGGGCAATCTAGTTTCCGATGATTTTCCAAAAAGATAAAATTATTATAAAGTGGATATTGAGTATAAAAATGTAATTAAAGGGTTTTATTGTAAAAATTCGTCGGAGTTTTTGTTTTTCCTTCAAAAAAACTGATAAAAGTAAATTTGTTTTGCATAATGATTTATCCAATGATCCAAATCTTGCTTTATTTAATTGGTAAGGTCACTAAGTATTTGTTGTTAAATTTTTTGAAGTTACCATAATAACATTATGTTTAGTCATCCTATCTTTAATTTAAATAGCCTACTCTAATTCGTCACAATTTTGTCACATATTTATTTTAAAATGTAAAACGGCAGATCGGTATAGAAGCGGCTGAGAAATTCACTACCGCTAGCATCCATGTCTATATCGCTCTGTTTTGTCGTTTATAAAATTAACAAGATGCTAACAACATTATTGATGATTGTGTAGTATAATAAATCCAATAGCAGATGCTATTTAGTAATCTCCAAATAAGGAGGTGTTGAACTTGTTGGTTCATACCCAATGCGGATGCAGCGTTATTCTTAGTCCTCAAGGCAGGGGGAAATGCCCTAATTGCGGCAAAAAAGTCAAAGTGCAAATATCCAATAAGTAAAAGAACCGTCTATCTTCCGGGTAGGTGGTTTTTTTATTTTTATAATCGCGATGGTGTTATGTTTTAATAGTGTGGGAGTTTTTTATCGTATCGGAAATGCAGTATGAAAATAGTTGATAATAGCAACCTCTTTTATTGACAAGGGCAATTCGTTTTAATATGCTAGTACATAAGTCTATCAGTGACTTTAAGAGTGATTATGATCATTTATCTCATCTATATAGCTTCTTTTGGAGAAGTAATTTCACGCTTTGGAGGAATAACAAATCAATGCAATTATTCTTAGAAAAAATTAAAAACAATATGAAATTTCTTATGGCTGATAAAGTTCTTGCCAATCTGGCGATGCTTGTCACAGTCACCCTGTGGGGGATGTCATTTATCAGTATCAAAACCGCAGTCAGCGAAGTACCTCCGATTACATTGGCCTTGTTACGTTTCTTGATTGCCAGCACAATTTTATTCTCAATCACAAAGAAGAAAGAACCAGCTGCCAAGCTACAACGCTGTGATTGGGGGAAAATGACTATTGCAGGGTTCTTCGGCATAACTCTATATTTCTATCTTGAGAATACGGGAATTAGTCTCACCACAGCGTCAAGCGCTGCCCTGATTACGGCGATCCTTCCAATTCTTACGATTGCATTGGATGTGCTTGTATTTAAGACTAAATTGCCGCTGATCCAATCCATGGGAATTATCGGTGCGATGGCTGGAGCGTATTTGGCAATTACAGCCAATGGTCAACTAGACTTTTCTTCTCAGACTTTTATTGGAAATCTCTGTATTGTTGGGGCTATGATTTCCTGGTCCTTGTATACACTGCTTAATAAATCACTAAATGGTAAGTACTCTGGTTTATTTTTGACTACCTATCAAACTTTATTTGGGACCCTGTTTTTAATTCCTCTTTCCTTGCTTGAATATCATCAATGGCATTTATTTTCATGGAATGCCCTGGGAAATATTTTATACCTTGGGATTTGCTGCTCTGCTCTCGGCTATTTTTTATATATCTATGCATTAAGTAAACTTGATGTTACGATCACAACACTTTATTTAAGCCTGATATCTATTATTGGTGTACTTAGCGGTCATTTTTTCTTAGCAGAAACTATTTTTCCTGCCCAGATTATAGGTGGGGTCATGATTTTGATTAGTATTATCATAATCAATTGCACGGCTTCACCGATTAAAAATGTTGCTTGTGGGAATTCCTAGTATGATTTTTAAAAGGAGATGTTGGAAGTGAAATTAGCAGTGATTGGCATAGGAGGAATCGGCGGATATATCGGCGGGCTGTTGGCAAAAGCAGGAGAAGATGTATCTTATATTGCACGGGGTGCAACACTGGAAAGGATACGTACGAAAGGATTGCAGGTGCATAGTGATATACATGGTTCTTTTGTTGTACAGCCTCGAATGGTAACGCAAGATGGATCTGAGATTGGCATTGTTGACGCAGTATTTGTTTGTGTAAAAGGCTATTCCATTGAAACGGCTTATCAGTCCGTTATGCCTGTGGTTGGAGATAATACGTTGGTTATACCGTTACTTAATGGTGTGGGCAGCAGTAGTAAACTTAAGGCTTTACTCGGCAAGGGTATTGTTTTAGATGGTTGTATTTACGTGACGTCAGAAGCGGTTGCTCCGGGAATCATTGAGCAAAAGGACAAATATAATAAGATCATTGTTGGAAGTGGAAACTTAGACCCAAGAGCTGAAACAAATCTTCACCAATTGGTAAAAATTTTGCAGCAAAGTGGTATAGAATGTGCAGTGAGTCGTAATGCTGAGGCTGCTATTTGGGCAAAGTATAATTTTAATTGCGCTTTTTCTGTCGTGACGGCACTTTATGGAATCAATGCTGGGGAGTTGCGTGCTGACTCTGAGAAAGTTCAAATGGTACGAGCTTTAGCCGAGGAAACAGCCAAGGTTGCTAAAGCGCTTGGAATCTCTCAACCGGAAGACATCGTTGAACGCAGTATGAAAATTATGTGGGCAATGAAAGATGAAGGCACTAGCTCTCTTAAGCGAGATATTCAAGCAGGCGTTGCCAGTGAAATTGAAATGTTTGGTGGAGAAATATGTCGCCTTGCAGCGGTATGCGGCGTAAAGGTTCCTGTGAGCTGCAAAGCATATGAAGCACTCAAAAGCAAAATACAGGGATAAAGAAGCAGGAAGTGAGGACTAAGTATCCCTCCTTTCCTGCTTCTTTTCTTATAATATTTCAATTATTTCTGCAGCCCTTTAGCGTACTTTCCAGATGTAACTCCTAGATATTGTTAGAACCGATTTGTAAAATGACTTTGGTCACTAAAACCAGTGGCAAGGATAAATAAAACGCTAGTCTTTCATCCTGGATTCATTGACAAATGAATTGGAGAACTATATAATTGAAAAATAGTTAACTAGTTAACTATTTTGTGTTAAGGAGGGTGAAACAGATGGAAAACTCTGAAATACTATTACATCAACTCTTTCAAACGGTTCGTATTATTACCAAGGGTCTAAATAAAAAATTAGAGCCTCACGGGATCTATGGCTCTGAATGGTCGATTATTACAACGCTAAAGGAAAAGGGATCAATGACCCAGGGAGCGTTAGCAAGCTACTTAAATATTGAACCGCCTGCAGTATCTAAAAGTTTAGTCCGATTAGAGCAAAAAGGACTAATCATGAGGATACCAGGCGCTGATAAAAGGGAAAAGAAGGTTACGTTAAGTCAGGAAGCAGTGGATCAATGCTTTATTTGGAAAGAAATCGTAGGGCATCATAGAAATGCCATTTTAAATAATCTATCAGAGGAAAAGCAGAAAGAATTAACAATGCTGCTAAAGACTATTTTTCAAAATGCACAACAATATGAAAAATAAAAATACACTGTGAATCCAAAGGTTTCACCAAGGAAAAACACAATTGTTATGGAGGCGTACTATGGAAATAAAAAAAGTCGAAAGTCATAGTACTACAACACTATGGTCTAGAAGCTTTCTGCTGCTCCTATTTGGAAACTTCTTTATTTATCAAGGCATTTTAATGCTAATTCCAACCTTTCCGTTATATATTAAACAAATCGGCGGAAATGATTTGGAAGCTAGTCTGCCTTTTGCCGTGATATCGATATCTGCTCTAATTGTTCGTTCTATTAGCGGTACAGCAGCAGATACATTTGGACGAAAACCACTGCTGATCATTGGCATGTGCATCCTTATTGCCTTTAACTGCTCTTATTTTGTAGCTTCAGGAATTGGCATCATACTGGTGTTACGATTTTGTCAAGGAATCGGTTGGGGGATGACATCAACAGTGCTGGCAACGATTATGTCGGATATTGTATCTCCTAAGCAGCGGGGAGAAGGCACAGGATATTTTGCTTTATCGATTATTTTAGGGACATCTTTTGCAACGGTGCTTGGAATAGAGGCGATGAAGCGTTATAATTTTGAAGTTATTTTACTGATCTCTACCATTTTAGTTGGTGGTGGAATGTTATTAACGCTAGGTATATCAATGGAGTCTGCAAAAAAACATCTTAAACCTAAACGTGTTAAAAAAGGAATCCTGTGGAGTGATTTATTTGAGAAAAGTGCATTGCTGCCTGCTTCTTTATGTTTCTTGCATTCAATAACCTTTGGTGGAATTATGAGCTTCATTATGCTGTTTGGTCAGGAAACCGGTATTGAGAATGTCGGAATCTATTTTGTTGGACATGTTTTAATGATTTTAATCAGCCGCCCATTTGCCGGGAAATTATTTGACCGAAAGGGACATGCCTTCGTAATTGTGCCAGGAATAGCGCTTATGATTGCTGGCCTCTTGATGTTGTCTTATTCAACTACGACTTATATGTTGATTGCATCCTCGCTATTCTATGGGTTAGGATATGGGGCGGCTCATCCTTCGCTGCAAGCCTGGGCGATTGCGCGGTCACCTGGGGAACGTAAAGGGGCTGCCAACGGCACATTTTTATCTTCTTTGGATTTGGGATATTCAGTTGGCGCCGTAGTATTAGGTCTGATTGCCACCCATACGAATTATGCTGTTATGTATCGAATCTCTATTATATTCTTAGTAGCGTTTGCGGTAATATATGGATATCATCTCATTAGAAATAAACAGGGGAATTTGAAAAAAAATGAAAATAGTGAAAAGCTTGCATGATAAACGTGACACCATAGTTGTGCCTTATATGTTTGGTGGAATTTAATCTTCGTCTTTATCATCTCTAAGAGGCTTGCTGGCAGCAGACTGCACATTAGATGATAGATTTATATTCAACCTTTTGAACGGGCTCGCTTCGCCTTCCTGCCAAATCTGATAGCAATACAAAAGGGTGGCATGTCCAATAGACATAAGAAACATTTGGAGGGTAGTTATATTATACAATTCTAAAATACCCCGCCTGACAAACCAGTTATCTAATGGGATGATGAGAATGAGATCAATGCATGCGTTAGTGGCAAGAAACAGCCAAAAGCGTTTATAACTAAATTTAAAGATCCAAAGGATACCAACAAGGAATGAGCCATAAATAAATATCGGCATATTTACAAATGGAAAGACAGTTTCCTTAGTTGACCACCAATGTAAAGTAATTCCTGCCTCTATTACAATGGTTGATAGTAGTGCGCCTAATAATGCAACAGGCATATAGCGTTTAAGGTCTTCTTTCTTTAGGAAAATGACAGATAGCCAAGAAATTACGAAACTTGCCCACAGTAATGTCTGATTACTCATCGGAGTCCCCCTAAGATCGTTTATTTCTAAGTCTTGCTCTGTTTCGCGATAAATATACGTCAATATGGAGCTGATGTATCTTACGATCGCTAACAAGTCTAATGCAAAACGTTTCATAGATCTTGATCCAATCAAACCAGCCGTCGATCTTATTAAAGATCGACGGCTGGTCTTATGTAGATTACTATATTATTATCTAACTAAGAAGGGAATATTGTTGGCAATCCGCCTCATGTTTTCTTCATGGCGTTCATTTTCTTTTTTCTGACGTTCTTTCCAGTCTCGTCTGCCTTCATCTGGATGTCGCTTCATTTCAATTTCATGTCTTTCATTCTCTATACGTTCCCGACCTTGTCGAGCTTGTTCCAGATCATACCGTTGTTGCTCTCTATCACCATTTCTATCCAGGCAAGGACGGTTTTGACCCCGATTTGAGTCATTGGATTGTTGTGAAACAGATGCTGAATTATTCTGCAGGGATGAAGCCTCTATTACTGATACCCCAAAACCTACTTGCAGCATACCTACCATTGACAATACGGCTATATTTTTTACTATGTTTTTCATTAAGAAACACTCCTTCATTTTTTATTCTCATTTATAACAGGAAAATCATAATTGGATAATGATCCAGTGATCCAACCTTTTCCAATCCTCCCTTTTTTGTTGGCCAATGGGCTAGAACCTACATGTATACTATATAATGCAATAAGCGTGCCAACCCCATAAGCCGAATGGTATCTGCAGTTGGCTTCTTTTATCTTTACTGCAATGAACGTATTTGATTAACAAAAGAGTACAATGTTGTACGCAATCACACAACCAGGAGACATTATACCATCAGCATATTAGAGGAGTTAATGATATAAGAGAGAGGTCCCAGTGCCTCAGGGCGTTCTTTTCATTTGAAGAGAATGAACGCTGAGAATGCTGGAATATTCTCAGAATGCAGCCATTAAGGTCATTATAGAGCCTTACGTAATTTAGATCGTATAAAAAATAAACAAAGTCTGTGACTTTGCAGGAATTTTATAATCGGATGGTAAATAAGTGAGAGGATAGTAAAAAAAGAAAATCAAAGTGAGCAACGCAATAAGGCAATGGAGCCTATTATAATCATTGGTAAGAACTGATGATTATAATAGGCTTTTTTATATTATTTGGCTATTGCAATTTCAGCCGGAGGTCTTTTTATGGCAGAAACAGAGCATTCCATCCGGGATTTGTGCTTAGCACATACGGATCTAATGATACCCGATATTATAATTCTAGAGAATATGGTAAATCAGCTGCCTGTGATTGCTACGTTAACGGGTACAGATATTTTTATTGATGCTTTGACAGTGAATCAAGAAGATGCAATTGTTTTGGCATGGGCAAGCTCGCCGAATTCGCCATCTTTGTATCGTAACAGCGTAGTAGGTGAATTGGCCTATGCTGCGTGTGAGCCAGCTGTATATCAGGCTTTTTCAACGGGGCAAAGTTTTTATAACATCCGTGGTGTGAGCCAAGAGGGGGTACCGATTGCTCAAACTGTAGTTCCTCTAACGAATGATAATGGTCAAGTGATTGGTGTTTTAATCATGGAAAAGGATATTTCCAAGGAAATTCGCCAGGAACAGCAGGTTCAATTATTGAGCCAAACGGCAGAGCACTTAAGCCATACGTTAATGTCTTTGAGAGTTACGGGATATGGCTGGGAAGAGTGGCTTGGTAATGGTGTTTTCATCTTGAATGATAAGGGAAAGATCGTATATGCCAATAAGCAGGCGATGTGCATTTCGAAGAGCTTATATGAAGGGGATACAATGGATGGCAATCTAATGCTATTGTTGTCCTTTGCGTCTCTTCCAGCAATGGTGGAGGGGTTAAAGAATCCCAGGAATTACGAGTTTGATAATGCAAGCTATCTTTTTCAAGCCCATCCGCTGTTAACAGGGGGAGAGCTTAACGGCTGTGTACTATCTTTTCAGGATGTGACAGAGTTACGCCAAAAAGAACGTCAGCTGGGTATGCAAAATATTATTATCCAGGAGATTAATCATCGGGTTAAAAACACACTGCAAAATGTAATTTCCTTATTGCGCCTGCAAATGCGCCGCTCAAAATGGAAAGCTGTGCGGCGGGAGTTTACCGCGACTATTAATCGGATATTATCCATTGCCAAAGTATATGAGATTTTTACCTATCAATATCGTGATCTTGTCAATTTGCATGACTTGGCAGAGTATATCCTAGAGCAGGTTGTTCAAAGTTATATTTTACCAGAGCAAAAGGTAAAAACAATGGTGCAGGGGCAGGCTGTGCTGATTCATGCCAGCCAGGCGGTGCCAGTAGCATTAGTGCTGAATGAACTAGTTGCAAATAGTCTGGTGCATGGTATTAAAGCGGATTCTCATGGTGAAATCAGTATAATCGTAAAAGAGTCTGGAGCCAATATCAGTGTTGAGGTGAGAGACAGCGGCTGCGGGCTATGGGATTATGCTGCAATAAGCAAGGGTGGTACGCTTGGTTTATACATCGTGAAGCTGCTTATTTGTGAACAATTGGGAGGCACCTTTCAATTCGAGAATTGTGGTCAATCCGTAGTTGCTAACATTTCATTCCCAGTGCATAAAAAGGAGGAAACAGGATGAAACCCTTATCAATTCTATTGGTAGAGGATGAAGTATTAATACGGGCTGATATGAGAGAAATGCTGGAGAAGGCAGGTCACATAGTGTGTGCCGAGTGCGGTAATGGGGAGCAGGCAGTACGGTTAGTCAAAGAGAATGTACCGGATTTAGTAATTATGGATATTATGATGCCAGGAATAAGCGGTTTGGAAGTCGCACAATGCATGCATAGTCTCAATATACCAGTCGTCATGGTAACGGCTCATAGTCAGCCCCAGATGCTGCAACGGGCAGAAAGCGTACATGTATATGGTTATGTGGTTAAACCGGTCTCAGAGAAGAATCTTATTGCTGCGGTGCAGATCGCATATGCTCGTTGGAAAGACATGTATAGTACGCATCAAGAATTGGATAAAACAAAAGAACACTTAAAAAATCAAAAATTAATCAGCCAAGCGCGGTCCATCATTCAAGATCGTCTGGGTATATCTGCTGGAGAGGCTCATAAACGCTTATTGCAAGAATCCATGCAGCGCCAGACAACTCCTGCTCAAATCGCCCAACGGATTATTGAAAAAATAAAAAAATAAAAACTTTTTGTTTTTGCAGGACTATTTCTGATTAGGGCGAATAGTATAAAACCAAAGATCAAAGAATTTTTTCAAAAAGGAATATTGTAGCAATAGCGCTTAATAAAAATGTTAAACTCATTTAACATTTTTATTAAGCGCTTATTTTTTGTTACAGTGAGGAGGGGATAGCCTTCGTGGATTAACGGTTCTCACTAATCGTAGTAGTCTTATTAACTTAATATCAGGCAATGCCGCCTAATATGATTCTTCTTAGAAAAAAGAAGGTTGTATTAGGCTTTTATTTTGACCTGACACATTACGGAGGAGGAAATAGGTATGGAAAGCAGTAGGGTAGAAACGGTCAATCCGGTTATTCAGCATAAGAAAGATGGTGATCGCGCAAATCTTTCTCGCGTGTTAAAGCCAATTCATTTATGGGCATTGGCAGTTGGGCTTGTTATATCAGGTAATTATTTTGGTTGGAGTTATGGTTTTGCTGTAGGCGGGGTCATGGGTCTTGCTTTGGCGTTAATACCGGTGACAATTTTTTATGTGACATTTATCTTATCCTATTCGGAGCTGGCGACAGCGATTCCTCATGCTGGCGGACCTTCTGCTTATGCCCGGCGTGCTTTAGGAAAGTTTTGGGGATATATGAATGGCGTGAGCTGCTTGATTGAATTTGTGTTTGCTCCACCTGCCATTGCTTTGGCAGTAGGCGGCTATATTCACAACATGTTTCCAGGCATTGAGATTATGACGGCAACTGTAGTCGCCTTCTTATTATTCATTTTTATCAATTATTGGGGAATGAAGGTATCTGCTACTTTTGAACTGATTGTAACGATTGTCGCTTTGATTGGTCTGGTGATCTATTGGGGTTTGGCATTGCCTCATTTTGAATTGTCCCGGGTTATGGCGGAACCTCTTTTGCCCAATGGTTTTAGCGGTGTCATGGCGGCTGTACCTTTTGCTATTTGGTTCTACTTAGCCATTGAAGGCGGTGCTATGAGTGCAGAAGAAATGGTCAATCCGCAAAAAGACATTTCCATTGGCTTTCTAAGTGGTATGGCAACTTTGATGATCATGGCATTTCTCACGTTATTCCTTACGGCGGGGATTACGGATGTAAAGTTAATTGATTCTGTTGATTTTCCGTTGCCTTTAGCGTTAAGTTCTGTTTATGGAGAGGGATCCTTCAGTGCCATGCTGATGAACTTCATTGGATTATTTGGTCTGATTGCTTCTCTGCATGGCATCATTGTGGGCTATTCCCGTCAGACCTATGCCATGGCTCGCACTGGGTACCTGCCAAAATTTTTAGCATATGTTGATCCTAAACATCATACACCGGTATGGGCGCTTATCGTTCCTGGCATTATAGGCTTGGGAGCCGCATTGACAGGGCTTACAAATGTGGTTATTACCATTGCTGTGTTTGGTTCCGTTGCGATGTATTTAATCAGTTTAGTAAGTTTATTTGTTTTAAGGGTGAAAGAGCCAGATCTTAAAAGACCTTTTAAGGTTTCCTATCCAGTAGTGCCCCTGATTAGTTTTCTGATTGCGATTTTTTGTCTCGTTAGTTTGTTCTATGCTTCTAGTGAAGTAGTACCATGGGTGTTAGCTGTTTATGGGGTAGCCATTGTATATTATTATATTTGGGGAAATAAGAATATTCGTCCCTTTGAGGAAGAGTTTGGTGTTCTTGATGAGTTAGATAAATAGGTGAGGCTGGGGCATGGGTTTCATGACATGTCCCAGAATTTCAATTAGAGACGTATCCCTAATAGAAGGTGTGGGTAGATTTGGAATGGAAAGAGAATTTTTAAGTGTAGGCATTGATATTGGCACAACAACGACACAGGTTATCTTCAGCCGAATTAAGGTAGAAAATACAGCGACTTCTTTTCTGATTCCTGAAATGAAAATTACCGATAAGAAGATCCTTTATAAAAGTGAGATTCATTTCACCCCATTATTGGCAAGAGACAAGATTCATCTACCGGAATTAAAAGCAATCATTGAATCTGAATATGATAAGGCCGGTATTCAAAAAGATGAAATCGTGACAGGAGCCATTATTATTACGGGTGAAACTGCTCGCAAAAACAATGCCGAAGAAGTACTCCGTGTTTTATCTGACTTTGCTGGCGATTTTGTTGTTGCAACGGCAGGACCGGATTTAGAGTCCATTTTGGCGGGTTATGGGGCCGGAGCTGCGGAAGCATCAAATCATTTTACCGCAAGAGTCGTTAATTTTGATATTGGCGGAGGTACCACCAACGGTGCAATCTTTTGGGAAGGGGAAGTGATTGACTCTTTTGCCCTGGATATCGGTGGAAGGCTGATACAGATTGATCAGCAAGGTGTGATTTGCTATATTTCCGAAAAGATAACCCAGCTTATTAACTATTTGCAGCTGGAATTGGTTGTTGGGGCAAAGGCTAAGCTGAAAGACATAAAAGCTCTTACAGATGCTTTTGCCAAGATATTTGTACAAATAAGCAGCAGCGAAAGCTTAGAAGAAGAGGCTGCGAAGCTGTTTATTGGTCACAGACATAAGGGGATGAAAGCAGAAAAAATCATGTTTTCCGGTGGCGTTGCTGAATTTATCTACAGCGATTATGAAATCGGCAGTATGAAAGACGTTACGCTATTTGGAGATATTGGTCCATTATTAGGATGCTCCATTCGAAAAGCCTTTGAAAACGATCAATATCATCTTGTAGAAGCTAGAGAGAAGATACGGGCTACTGTCATAGGGGCAGGCAGTCATTCTATAAAAATCAGCGGCAGTACGATTTTGTTTGATGAGGACCTGCTTCCTCTTAAAAATATTCCTATTATTAAGCTTGCAGAGAATGAGGATATCAATCATATGTTCAACGGAATTGGTGAGAAAATCAAACGATATGGCGATATTCCCGTAGCCCTTGCGTTCAAAGGCCCGAAGTCACCATCCTATGGGCAAATAAAAGAGATGGCAAAAGCCATTGCCGCCAATGCGGTGGGTTCCCATCCTGTGATTGTAATTGTTGAAAATGATTTTGCCAAAGCATTGGGGCAAACGGTAATGAATATGCTGAATACAGGTACGAGGGTAATTTGTATTGATCAAATTAAGGTTGATAATGGTGATTATATTGATATCGGCAAATCCATTGCCAATGTAGTGCCCACGGTTGTAAAAACGTTAATTTTTAAGCAGTGAAGAAATGAAAAAGAACAGGTGAAGAAAATGATACTAAAGACAAGGCTATTTGGGAAAAGTTATGAGTTTAAAGATATAAAGGAAGTACTTGCTAAAGCCAATGAGGAAAAATCAGGTGATATTCTGGCAGGCATTGCAGCCCGGGATACAGCAGAGAGAGTAGCAGCAAAGGTTGTTTTATCGGAAATGACCCTTGAGGATCTGCGAAATAATCCCGTAGTTCCTTATGAAGATGACGAAGTTACAAGAGCCATTCAAGATGGCGTTGATCCAAACGCTTTCAGCATGATCAAATCAATGACGGTGGGAGCCTTTAGAGAATTTTTATTAAAATCAAGTGAGGATGAGATCAAAAATATCCATGATGGCTTAACTTCGGAGATGATTGCTGGCGTTACGAAGTTAATGAGTAATATGGACTTAGTATATACTGCTAAGAAAATACATAACCTTGCTACTTGCAATACGACAATTGGTGAAGGGGGTACGTTGTCTTCACGGTTGCAGCCCAATCATCCTACGGACGGTTTAGCCGGCATTATGGCTTCTACTATGGAAGGGATTAGTTACGGTATTGGTGATGCGGTTATTGGTTTAAATCCTGTAGTGGATACGATAAGCAGCATATCGGCTGTTTTACATAGTTTTAAAGATTTTATGGTGAAATGGGATATTCCTACCCAAAATTGTGTATTAGCCCATGTTACGAGCCAAATGGCTGCTTTGCAGAAAGGTGTTCCGATGGATCTGATGTTTCAAAGCCTGGCGGGCTCCCAAAAATCCAATGAAGCCTTTGGTATAACGGTAAAACTCATGGATGAAGCCTATGAAGTCATGAGGGAAAAGAAGAGTTCCCGAGGTCCAAATTTTATGTATTTTGAAACCGGGCAAGGCTCAGAGCTGTCTTCAGAAGGACATCATGGCGCCGATCAGTTGACGATGGAAGCAAGATGTTATGGTCTGGCGAAACGGTATCATCCTTTTTTAGTGAATACAGTAGTTGGTTTTATCGGTCCGGAATATTTGTATGACGGCCGGCAAATGATTCGGGCAGGCTTGGAAGATCATTTTATGGGGAAATTAACGGGTTTGCCTATGGGAGTGGATGTGTGCTATACCAACCACATGAAAGCCGACCAGAACGATGTAGAAAATTTAGCTTTGCTGCTTGCAGCATGTGATTGCACCTATTTCATGGGTATTCCTGGAGGCGATGATGTGATGTTAATGTACCAAACGACCAGCTATCACGATATTGCCAGCCTGCGAGACATTACGGGTAAAAAACCGATTAAGGAATTTAATCAAAGGATGGAAGAGCTTGGCATATTAGAAAATGGGAAATTAACTAGAAAGGCTGGAGATCCTTCCATCTTTACAGCTTAGGAGTGGAGCGCATTATGAGTGAAATGATAAAAGATATATCCCTGGTCGATTACTATGAACGGGTGACCATCGATAATCCTCGGGATACGGAAAGTTGTATCAGGCTAAAAAAGACAACCAATGCAAGAATTTGTTTAGGCAGAGCAGGGGATCGGTGTAAAACCGAGACCTTACTGAAATTTAGAGCGGATCATGGGGTAGCAATGGATGCAGTTTGGTCGGAAGTCGATGAAACGATTGTTGATCAGCTGGGATTTTTCAAAGTACAGACTCTGGTAGAAGATAAAGAGCAGTATATCAAAAGACCCGATTTAGGAAGAATATTCTCACAGGAAACTCTCGATGGAATTAAGGATAATTGTATTGAGAGTCCTGATGTGCAAATCATAGCAACTGATGGATTAAGTGCCTGTGCTATTAATGCCAATTTAGCAGATATTTATCCGATTCTAATGGATGGGCTAACCGCCAAAGGGTATACAATCGGTACGCCTATCTTTGTAAAATACGGCAGGGTTGCGACCATGGATCAAATTAGTGAAGCAATACAGGCGAAAGTGACGATTTTGCTGGTAGGTGAAAGACCAGGTTTGGCAACGGATGAAAGCATGAGTTCCTATATGGCTTATGAATCCAGCACCTTAAAGCCGGAATCACAAAGAACCGTGATTTCCAACATTCACCGCAAAGGTGTCCCGCCGGTAGAAGCTGGTGCACAGCTTGTAAATCTAGTAGAATTATTAATTCGCGAGAAAAAAAGCGGTGTGGAGTTAAAAATGTGAGTAGAAAGGCAGTATTCAACAGCTAGCGTATAGTATTAGGCCTTAGTCAATTGCTGACTAAGGCCTAATCTATAGCAGGATGATTTTTTAGTGAACGCAGTATTACTTGATGATGGCAAGCACCTTTTTATGATGTCGGTGGCTTGAGATTTTAAAGCATTTGTTTTGCAGAAGTTACTGTGATTTCTAATACTGCACGAATCCATGAAAATTTTTCTTTCATGAACTCGAAATCCTCACCGGATTTTATAAAACGGGTGGTTCCTTTCACAATGAAACCAGTTCCTTTTCCTCTGTAACCTTCGATTTCCCTGCTGGCGATAGAAAGAGTCACATCGTTATGGGTGCTAAGGTTTCTCTCTGTTTTAACAAAGCCGGAAGCGGGAACCAATAGTTTGTCAGCCGGTGTAACCGTTATATAGCTATTCCAGGTATTCACTACATGAGGACCATCGTTGCCATTGGTAACAATTGAGATTGCTCCATCTGCGGGGTGGGAAAGTACGTCCAATAATTTTTCGTTAAGCATAAAATACATCCTTTCTGTTTAAAGTAAGAAGTTTGTCAGCGGATAAGGTTATCCGCATTATTGTGCCCTGGATTCAATATTCATAGTATAAGATAAAACTACCCCCAATTATAGGGGCAATTCTCAAATAAAATATGGGGTCAGTTTTTTCTGAGGAAGGATCTCCAGCGCCTTGACACTCTAGATCACCCTGGATATAATGGCGATAGTTAAGAGCCTTGAAAATAAAGGATTAGGGTGAGAAGCCGTGTTTATATTGGACAGTCAGGATCGTCAGCCGTTGCACAAAAAAATCTACAGCTACATAAAAAAGCAAATCTTATCAGGGGAATTGCTCCCGGCTGCAAAGCTTCTATCAGTTAAGAATTTGTCTATTGAATTATCTGTAAGCCGCAATACGGTAGAGTATGCCTATCAGCAGTTATGTGCTGAAGGGTATATACACAGCAAACCGAGAAGTGGATACTATGTTTCCTTTATAGAACCAGACGTTTTTCCAGCCTCTCAGGGCAATATCGGCGCATCAGTGAGAAAAGTCTCTAAAGATAAAAAAACATATTCCTTTGATTTTCACCCTGCGTGTCTTTCGCCAGAAAGTTTCCCTGTCAATCTATGGCGCAAATTGTATATGGAGTGTTTAAAGGAAGAGTCGAGGCAGCTTGCTTTTTATAGCAATCAGCAGGGGGATTTTGCATTGCGCTATGAGATACAGCGATATCTGTCTCGTTCACGGGGGATTTCTTGTGATCCCGAGCAAATCATCATTTGCTCGGGGCTTCAAGACAGTTTTTCGATTCTGGCACCCATATTGAGAAAAAATCATTCTATTTTTGCCATGGAAGACCCCGGACACTTTATTCCAAGAGCTGTTTTTCGGAATCATTCCTTTTCTCTTACCCCGATACCAGTCAATTCCGAAGGCCTTGATATAGGGTATCTGCAAAAGACCGACAGTACCATTGTGTATGTCACACCTTCCCATCAGTTTCCTTTAGGGCATGTTATGCCTGTGGCAAACAGACTGCGATTAATTGATTGGGCAGAAACTGTCGGAGGGGTCATTATTGAAGACGACTATGACAGTGAACTGCGATACCTGGGCAAACCCATTCCTGCCCTGCAGGGATTGCATCCCCAAGGAAATATCGTTTATGTAGGTACGTTTTCTAAGGTATTATCGCCTGCTCTTCGGGTCAGTTATATGGTATTGCCTTATCGATTACTTGATGTTTATCGTGAATTGTTTAGAGATTATGCTGCGAATGTTTCTTTATTAGATCAGAGAACACTCCATAGGTTTATGGAACAAGGGTATTGGGAACGACACTTGCGCAAAATGCGAAATGTATATAAAAAGAAGCATGATGCAATCATTCAATCGATCCAGCAGCATTTTGCCTCTCAAGCTCATATCATTGGACAGGGGGCGGGACTTCATATTATTTTAGAGCTGATCGGCAATTCCCTCAGTGAAGAGGAACTGATTCATCGCGCTCAGGAAAGAGAGGTGAGACTGTTCCCTCTCTCCAGTACGTATCTGCATCATAGTGCTGCCAACTTTCAAGTCATGCTTGGATTTGGTAGTATGAGCAGCAATGAAATTGATCAGGGTGTTAAGCTATTACATCAGGTTTGGTGCCTGCAAGATGGTGTATCGAAAATAAAATAGAAAATTACTGCGAATGGGCTCAGGAGTCAATCATACATCGGAGGTCTTTTCGCTTCTAAGATTAATATTTTGAATAATTGAAATATTGAAATAAAAAATGATAAAAGTTCATTAATTCAGATAGTTATAGATATTTCTGGGATTGTTCAGCAGAAATGGTTTATATATAATTTGGGTAGAGAACACTTGAATGGAGGAAAATTAATGAAAAAGCTTATGTCTTTGATGCTCATTTTACTTTTTCCCTCTTTACTCCTTGTCGGTTGTGGTGGTGGAAATACGAAAGCGACGACAGAAAAATCTGGGACAGAAAAAACAGACAAACTGGTTATTTATTGTCCCCATCCGTTGACGTTTATCAATCCATTAGTAAGTGAATTTGAAAAACAAAGTGGTATAAAAGTAGAGGTTGTCGCGGCTGGCAGTGGTGAATTGCTAAAGCGGGTGGAATCCGAAAAAGCAAATCCGCTGGGGGATATTTTCTGGGGCGGATCACTTGGTACGATGAAGCCGAAGGCCAATTTATTTGAAAATTACACTTCAGCTAATGAAGATAAGATTCAGCAGGCATTTAAGAATACAGAAGGTTCTTTGACTCGATTTACCGATATTCCAAGTGTAATTATGGTCAATACAAATTTAATTGGCGATATCAAAATGGAAGGGTATGAAGACTTATTAAATCCAAAATTAAAAGGCAAAATTGCCTTTTCGGATCCATCAAAATCGTCTTCTTCTTATGAACATTTAATTAACATGCTCTACGCCATGGGAAAAGGTGATCCGGAAAAAGGCTGGGATTATGTAAAAGCACTCTGTGCGAATCTAGATGGTAAGCTGCTTAGTGGTTCTTCAGCTGTTTACAAAGGAGTGGCTGATGGTGAATACGCTGTAGGCTGCACTTTCGAAGAAGGCGGTGCAAAATACGTTGCTGACGGCGCTCCCGTAAAATTGGTTTATATGAAAGAAGGGGTTATTTCTAAGCCAGATGGTGTTTACGTCATAAAAAATGCGAAAAATATGATAAATGCAAAGAAATTTATTGATTTTATCACCAGTAAAGATGCCCAGACTATTATTGTACAACAATTACACAGACGTTCTGTCCGTGATGACGTCGAACCGCCAAAAGGTTTGATTGAAAAGTCAAAAATCAACATTATCAATGATGATGAAAAAGTGGTTGTAGCCAATCAAAGGCAATGGCTAGATAAATTTAAAGACATATTTACCAGCGTTAATTAGGGTCTTCACCAGAAAGTACGCTTGACGTTCTGTCATTGCGAGCGGAGCGCGGCAATCTCCAAGAGCAAGCTGGGCGGCAGTAGAGATTGCCACGTCGGCTGTCGCCTCCTCGCACTTGACAATATTGTCAAGTGGATATTTTGGTGTTGAGCCGTTAATTGATCCGATCATGGTTGTTATACAGCCCACACAAGTTATTTGTTGTGGGCTGTCATTCTATCAAAATGTCCGAAGTTTTAAACGGAGGTTTTATCTATGAGTGTTGCAATTCATATTGACCATGTAATCAAAAGATACGATCAAGTAACGATTATCCCCAATTTATCAGCCCATATCAAAAATGGTGAGTTTTTTACGTTATTGGGACCTTCAGGCTGTGGTAAAACGACGTTACTGAGAATGATTGCAGGATTTAATAGTATTGAGGGAGGAGAAATCAAATTTGATGATTTGGTGATCAATGAGATTCCGACTCATAAACGTAATATTGGTATGGTATTTCAAAGTTATGCCATATTTCCTCATTTAACAGTACGGGAAAATATAGAATATGGTCTAAAACTGCGCCGATTCAACAAGGCAGAGATTAAAACCAAAGTGGATGCTATTTTAAAAGCAGTAAAGATCGAAGAATATCAAGATCGCTTGCCGGAACGACTGTCTGGGGGGCAGCAGCAGCGGGTTGCTTTAGCAAGAGCCATTGTGATCCATCCCAATGTACTGCTTATGGATGAACCCCTTTCCAATTTAGACGCAAAACTTCGCGTAGAAATGCGCAGTGCTATTCGTGAAGTACAAAATCAAGTAGGAATTACCACTGTTTATGTAACTCATGACCAGGAGGAAGCCTTGGCTATTTCCGATAGAATTGCAGTTATGCAAACTGGCGTAATTGAGCAGATTGGAAAACCCCAGTCCATTTATACAAGGCCTTATAATGTATTTGTTTCAACTTTCATCGGCCATTCTAATCTATTTGCCGGCAAAGTAAAAGTCGAAGATCATAAGACCTTTGTTTTGTTTCAGGACGGTTATCAGCTGGAAATGGATAATCTTAGTACAGTAGCAGATGGGCAAGAGGTTATTATTTCTGTTAGACCGGAAGAATTTTCAGTACAAGAAGATGGCATACAATGCACAATTCATAACCGAGTATTTCTTGGTAAATATGTAAATTATACACTTGCTTTTGCTCCTGGTATGGTGATGGAAAATCAATCTGCAACTGAATTTTCGCAAGACTTAGGCCATGCAGAAAAAGTGTTCGAAATTGGTGAGACAATGATTCTTCGGCCTAACAAAGCAAAAATCAATATTTTTACTGCGGACCAAAGGATGAATTTAATCAGGGATGTGAAGCAGTATGAATAAGAAGCTGCTTACCTGGGATTTCTGGACATTCGTTACGATCGCATCTGTTGCTGTATTTGGACTGTTTTTGATGTATCCCTTATTTTCATTGTTTATCAGCAGTTTCCTGGATCCGGCTACAGGGGTTTTTACATTGGAAAATTTCAGAAAGTTTTTTAGTAGAAAATACTACTATCAATCGTTGATCAATAGCATGTGGGTTACTACTTGTGTAACCATTCTATCCATCATGATTGGTACGGCATTAGCCTATTTCATGACGGCATTTAAGGTAAAAGGCAAGGGGGCAGTCGAGGTACTTGTGATTATCTCCATGCTATCGCCCCCCTTTATCGGTGCTTACTCTTGGGTATTGTTAGGCGGGCGAAGCGGTATAATAACGCAGTTTCTTTCTGACTTATTCCAGATGGAATGGCCGTCTATTTATGGTTTTAGCGGCATACTCTTAGTGCTTACATTAAAGCTGTATCCCTTTATTTATTTGTATGTATCCGGGGCGCTGAAAAAGATTGATGCATCCCTGATTGAGGCGGCAGAAAGCCTCGGCTGCAGCGGCATAAAAAAGGTAGCAACGGTGATTATGCCGTTGGTGATGCCTACAATGCTTGCGGGTGCTTTGATGGTTTTTATGAATGCATTAGCTGATTTTGGCACACCCATGCTCATTGGGGAAGGTTTTAACGTTATGCCAGTTATGATTTATTCTGAGTTTATTAATGAAGTGGGTGGGCAAGCCAATTTTGCCGCAGCCATGGCAACCTTAATGGTTATTCTTACGACAACGATTTTCTTATTGCAAAAATACGTGGTAAATAGGAAATCCTTTACCATGAGTTCCCTTAGGCCTATGCAGGCGAAAGGATTGTCAGGATTAAAGAATATAGTTATGCATATCGCTATTTATGGTCTGGTATTGGTATCCATCATCCCGCAAGTTACAGTGATATACACTTCTTTTCTAAAAACAAAGGGTCAAATATTTGTATCGGGCTTTTCTCTGGATAGTTATCGTATCGTTTTTGACAATCTGGCTTTAGCAATTACCAATACCTATGTGTATTCCTTTGTTGCCATTTCGCTGATTGTTTTCTTCGGTATGCTTGTTGCTTACATCACGACACGACGGAAGAGCTGGCTTACTGATATTATCGATACTCTTACCATGTTTCCTTATATTATTCCTGGATCGGTACTGGGCATCACTTTGCTCCTGGCATTTAATGAGGCCCCCCTCATCTTATCAGGAACGGCAACGATTATCATTGTTTCTTTGGTCATTAGGCGCCTGCCTTATACCTTGCGTTCAAGCTCAGCCATTTTGTATCAAATCAGTCCAAGTGTGGAGGAAGCATCCATTAGTCTTGGTGCATCACCATTAAAGACTTTCTTCAAAATTACTGCGGTAATGATGATACCAGGAGTGTTATCCGGGGCGATTTTAAGTTGGATTACCTGTATTAATGAATTAAGTTCATCAGTCATCTTGTATACCGGCGGAACGAAGACAATGTCCGTGGCTATTTATACAGAAGTGATTCGTGCAAGTTATGGTACGGCAGCAGCACTGTCTACCATTCTAACGCTGACTACAGTCATTGGGCTGCTTTTATTCTTTAAAGTTTCCGGCAGCAGAGATATTAGTTTATAATAGAAAATGTAAACACTTGTATGGTCGTAGTTGATATAGAGGATCGGGGTGAAACATGAGTAGAAAAGTGAACCACTTGAAGGATGAATTACGGCGAACTTTTACCATTTATGCACTAATCCCGATTTTTATTATTTCGATTATCGTATTTATACTTGCTTTTGCGTATTGGAATACCAATGTGCTGGAACGCAATCACAATCGATTGAATGCTATTTGTGATATGATGAGTACAATGATTTCTAATTATTTAGATAACGCCAATGACATTGCCGGTCTTTGTGATATGAATGTGCTGCGTGATAACAAAACTGCAAAGGCAGAAATGTATGAAAAATTATATCAATATACCAGTATGATAGGTGTACACACGGATTTTTATATTTTTGATACACAGATGAATCGATTAGTTTCAAATCAAATACAAGATCCGGAATTTGCCGAGTTGGCAAGGACTGCAGATTGGGGCGTTATAGGGCAGATCAAGAGAAAGCCAATGGAACCAATCTTTACTTTTGCGAATTCAATTCACCGTTTTGACTCCCAGATGGATCTTATCATTGGTAAAGCCATACTGGAAGAAGGCAAGATCACTGGCTATGTTCTCTTTGTTGTGCCGGCCGCACAAATTCTAAGTGCGATGACGAATCCTGACGTGCATATTGTTGTAAAGGATCGTTATGACTATATGCCAATTTGTACAGATGATTTTTTTGGTGCTGCTATGAACAAAATGAAACCTGAATTTCAGCACGCCAATGGATATTTTTCTTTTGCAGATACAAAGTATTATAGCAGCAAAAAAGCAATTCTAGACGGAGAATTAACGGTGTATGCGTTTACTTCTATCGGCGGTATCGTCAGTCAGCTGGTGAATGCAGTGATGATTCTCATTGGGGTATTAATTATATTATCCCTGTCCATTGTTATCAGTGTAAAAAAGCAAGTGGAAGAAAAGACAAAAATGATAGATCAGCTTGTGGAAGCATTTTCGGCAGTGAAACAGGGGAATCTGGATATGCGGCTTTCTATCAATACGAATAATGAATTTGAAATTATCGGTGAGGCTTATAATCGAATGCTTTTCAGTCTCAAAGAGCTTATGCAAACCAATCATGAAAAGGCACGAGCAACGGTTATTTCTGAAATTAAACAGCTTGAGTCACAATTTAATCCTCATTTTTTATTTAATACATTAGAAAATATCAAATTTATGATTAAGTTAGACCCTGCTGCCGCGAATAAAATGATTATTGCCTTGTCGAATATATTGCGCTACAGCATTAGTACCAGCAGCAGCGAGGTAACCATTCAGGAAGATATGGAATATACTCAAAGTTATCTTGATATTCAGAAATATCGATTTGGCAATCGGCTGAATTATATTCTCCATATACCAGAAGAGCTAAATCATTGCAGCGTTCCTAAATTGCTGATTCAACCTATTATCGAAAATGCAATAAAATATGGTTTTCACGATTGCCAGCATATGCTGGTGGAAATTGAAATAAAGATGATTGAGAACACACTTGTGCTTACGATTACTAATAATGGTACTGCAATTGATGAACAGTCTCTTAATGAGATTCGAGCGATGCTGATATCACCTGCAAATGTTTCGCAGCATTCAGGACTATATAATGTCAATCGGCGGATTCAGTTGATGTATGGTGATTCTTATGGGTTGGAAATTGTCAGCAGTTATTGTGAAGGAACGATCGTAAAAATTGTTTTGCCCATTCATAAAAAACAATAAATGACGGTTACCGCTTTTTTTGGCTGAAATAAAAGGAGGTAAACTCATATGCTCAAGGTATTGATTGTCGAGGATGAAGAAATTATACGCCGAGGACTTGTTTACACAATTGACTGGCTGAGCATGGATTGTATGGTGGTGGGCGCAGCAGAGAATGGTAAAGAAGGACTTGCTATGTTAGAGCAATATGAAATCGATCTGGTCATTGCAGACATCATTATGCCCCACATGAATGGCATCGAAATGTTGGAAAAGGCCAAAAGTATGGAGATTAAGCCATTTAAAAGTATCATTTTGACAAGCTATGCCAATTTTGATTATGCGCGTAAGTCAGTACATCTGCAGGTATCAGATTATTTGCTTAAACCTGTAGATGAAGATGAACTGAAAAATACAATCAAGAGAATCAAGGACAGTATGGAAGAAGCCAAAGCTTATTCTAATATTATTGCGCTTACCAAGAAACGGGATATTAGTAAACTTGTAGATTGGGATGTATATCTAAATGGAGATACCCTTAAAAACAGTTATGTTGCACAGGCTCTTTATAAAATTCGTGATCATTATCATGAGAAGATCAGTATTGATTCGATTGCCGATGAATTAGATGTAAGTGCCAGTTATTTAAGTCGTAAGTTTAAAGAAGCAACATCACAGACTTTTTTAGAATTATTGACACGTTATCGTATTCAAAAGGCGATCGGTCTATTAAAAAAAGGGACTCATCGGGTATATGAAGTTTCTAATTTGACAGGCTTTAGTGATTATAAGCATTTTTGCGCAGTATTTAAGAAATATACAAAAACCACTCCTACAGAATTTGTTAAGCATAGTGGCTGTATTATTCATAAATAGTGGAAGGAGCTGAAATTTTGAAACTATATCGGGATTTTATTCTTATTTCAGATTTGGATGGAACCCTTGCCAACAGTGAACACAAGGTTTCAGAAAAAAACAAGAAAGCCATTGCCTATTTTGTAGAGCAAGGCGGACACTTTTCTATAGCAACAGGACGCACGCAAAAAAATTTAGTACCTTACATGACAGATCTTATTATCAATGCACCATGTATTCTTTATAATGGCGGGGCACTTTTTTCCTGGCAGGAGCAGCGCTTTATAAAAACAATGCAGATGAAAAGCAATGATGTAAGCGATTTCCTAAGATGTTGTATACTGTCATTTCCACAAATGTGCATTGAAGTTTTTACTGAAGAGCAACTCTATGTGGTTACTGATCCTGTCAATATTGATGAGCATATGAAACGAGAGAAACAGGAGTTTGTTTATGCCCAAATTGATGATATTTTGGAACAATCATGGATTAAGATTATCCTTTGTGACAGCCATGAACATTTACTCGCTTGTCGGAATTTATTAGCCGAATTTCATTTGGAAAATAAAACGAATCAGTTTTTTTCTGCTGTTACTTATTTAGAGATTGTTGGTAAGCATGTTTCGAAAGGAAATATGCTTGGTGAATTGCTGAATATGGAAGCATATCGTTTTAAAAAAGTAATTGCTGTGGGCGATTTTGAAAATGATGTTGAAATGCTGCGGCGTGCTGATTGTGGAGTTGCGCCCGCTAACGCCCAAGAAGATGTAAAAAAGATTGCAGATTGTGTTGCTGTAAGTAATGATGATGATGTAATCCATGATATTATTTATCGTATTGTGCCAACACTGTTGTAAAGATCTTTAAGAGACTGGGCAGAGTGGTGAGAAATAGTGAATTACTTAGCCGGATAAAGAGGAACATTATCTTGTTTCGTTAAATATAGTAGTATGAACGAACATAGATAGGATGGGATGAAATCACATGGAACATATAGAGAGTAAAATAGTTGCCATTGGTGACTCCATAACCTATGGTTTCCCCTATACATCGGAAGGTTCCTGGTTTAACCTGGCAGCAAAGCAGCTAAACATAGAGCATATGAATAAAGGAATCAATGGTGATACCACCGATGGCATGCTGGAGCGCTTTTATAAGGATGTTTTACGTCAAAAGCTGTCCCATGTTATCATTATGGGCGGTACGAATGATGCTTACGCTGGGATAGCTGTTGACGAAGTGATAAACAATCTTCAAACTATGGCAGAACTGGCGGTAGATAATACGATAACTCCAATCTTTGGTCTGCCCATTCCTTGTAATGATGTGGATGCAGAAAGCCTGCTTGGGCAGTATCGAGAGCAAATACGTCAATATGCTGGGGCGAATACTATTGGGATCATTGATTTTTATGGAGCAATGGTAGATGAGGGCAGCGGCAGGATAAAAGAAGGGCTGCATTCTGACGGTATACATCCAAATGCAGCTGGATATAAGGTAATGGCTGGTGTGGCTGTTGACTTCTTTACGGAAATGAAAATACTTTTGATTGACAGATAGATTGTGCAGGAATGAAAAGGACAAGGAGTACTGATGATGGTACTCCTTGTCCTTTTCTATGAGCAAAACGTAGTTGCTGCAAATAGCTGTACGAGTCTTAATTCGTATGGACGAAAATGGTATGGAACGAAATGCAATAAAATGAAATGAAATGAGACAAACAGAAAAGTGAGCGGTTAAAAAAAACGAATGAATGAAACTTTGCAGTAAATTTTCCCCAAATATAAAAATATTTTTACTGCACAGTGCTTATGTTTATGAGTCAGCCCCCTGAGGAAATAAAAGATTAATTGCAATTCTGGCATAAGAATTGCAATTAATCTTTTTTGAGACGGTAAAGAAAAAAAATTACAAGGAGTGAAATCCTACAGTGTAAAATGCTGCAAAATTTATGGGCGGGACAGAAATCAACTGAGGTTGATAAGGAGGGATTCATTGTTGATAGCATAAGCAACTAGTTCCTAAAAGAGCTTACAGCAATGTTTGTGATGGCGGTTTGCAAGAAGACCGAATGGAGCTACTATGGTAGGAGGAGGAGATTTTAAAATGTCAGAAAAACCAACGAAAGTAAGATATATTGTCCTTTTTGTAGTATGTTTAGTATATTTAATTACATATCTTGATCGTGTGGCAATTTCGGTTGCGGCACCATTAATGATGAAAGATTTTGGCATCAATAAACTTGAGTGGGGTCTTGTATTATCCGTATTTTCATGGACGTATGCATCCTTTCAGATTCCGATTGGACTCCTTGGCGACAAACTGGGCGCTCGAAAGGTTCTTGCGGCAATCGTATGTTTTTGGTCGCTAATGACGGTGGCTACAGCCATGGTATGGAATTTCACGTCGCTGGTAGTAGTAAGACTATTGTTTGGTGTAGGGGAAGCAGGGGCATTCCCTACCGCAACTAGAGCATTTGCTCATTGGATGCCTTCTACCGAACGTGGTTTTGCCCAAGGATTTACTCATGGTGCAGCAAGATTTGGCGGTGCGATTACCCCTCTAATTGTTGCTATAATTATGAATGCTTGGGGTTGGCAGTCCGTATTTTATATCTTTGCGGCTATTGGTTTAGCATGGGCTGGATTTTGGTATTTTTGGTATCGTGACAAACCTAGCGAATATAAAGAAAGATGGGGCTCTATTAATCAAGCTGAGATGGATCTTATTGATGGAGGAAAATCTGCTAAGAAGGCTCCTCCGAAACTGCCATTTAGAACTCTTTTGAAAAGTAAGAATATGTGGTTTCTTAGCTTAAGTTATCCTACCTATTGTTATACTGTCTGGATCTTTATGACTTGGCTGCCTGCTTTTCTCGTGGAAGCAAAGGGGTTTAGTATTATTAAAATGGGTATTTTCGCTAGTTTGCCGTTGCTAGCGGGAACGGTTGGCGATACTCTGGGAGGTTGGCTGTCCGATAAAATCTGGAAGAAAACTGGAAATGGTAAATTTGCTCGTCGGGTAGTGGCTATGTCGGGTATGTTAATAGCAGCGGCCTTTATGATACCTGGTGCAATGGCTGATAATGCGAATATGGCGGTATTTTATCTGGCCTGTTCACTATTTGGTTTAGAAATGGCAGTAGGTGTTTACTGGGCTGTATGCCTGGATGTAGGACATGAGTACGCAGGGACGGTATCGGGGATGATGAATACCATAGGCAATGTTGGATCTGCTTTATCGCCCCTAGTGTTTGGTGCGATTCTTCAATTTACTGGTTTGTGGGTATATCCGTTTCTTGTTGCTAGTACAATTTTGGTCATTGGTGCCCTGCTTTGGCTGAAGGTTAACCCGGAACTTTCTATAGTTGAAGAACTAGGCTTGGATAAGCTTGAAGAAGAAAAACAGGCTAAAGCCCAGTAGGCGACTTTACGCCCTATTCATTACAAGAGCAAATACTTAAAAGTGAATGTCATTAGCATTCACTTTTAAGTATTTGCTCTTGAGAATTTCATTATTTTCGGGACTGACATTTGAGATTGCTCATACCGAGATTAAATGTGCAGGTGTAATGTTGAAATTTGCCGAATATTTCAACAATAATATGAAAATATAGGATAATTACTCTGCTGTGAGAATTTTATAGGGGTGTAGGAGTTTCTTTCAATGATAAATATAAGGGGTGGTGCAGTATGGGGAAAATCATCTTTTTTATTCCTAGGCTTCAGGATGCAGCATTGGTAGAAGAAATTTTTAATAAAGAAAACAATAGTAAGTGGACGTTAGAAGTTTGTTTTGCCAAAGGCGTTCGTCAAATTTCCCAGAGAAAGATTCAGGCTGATGTCGTTATTGCCAGAGGTCTTACTGGCTATGCTGCCAAGCGGTTATTGCATGATACACCAGTTATTGAGCTGCCGATTACCGCGTATGATATTTTAAGAGCTGTAATAGACTGTCGCAAAGCGTTTGGAGTACAGAAAATTGCCATTGTCGGTTCACCTGATATGGTCTGTAATGTGAATACAATCAAAGAGATTAGTGGTATGGAAATAGAGATTCTTCTGATTGAAGATGAGGCGGACGGGGAACGCAAAATCTCTGAAGCTAGGCTGCGTGGCGTTACGACAGTTATCGGCGGAGGCACAGCCACTTCTATCGCTGAATCATTTGGACTTCATACGATGATGATAAATTCTGGTGAAGAAGGCATATACCAAGCGCTGCGGGAGGCAATACGAGTTGCCCTTGTCCGGCATCAGGAGCAAGAGCGGGCAGAACAGTTCCGAATGATTTTAGAGTATTCTATAGAAGGAATTATTGCTGTTGATGCGGCAGGTAAGATCAGCGTGATCAATCAGTCAGCTGCTGAAATGACAGGTGTTGAAATTTCTAATATAGGTCAGATGGCTGAAAAATTAGTGCCTCAATTTCAGATGGAAAGAGTATTAAAGAGTGGAAAGGCTGAACTTGGGATCTTTAAAAAGGTGGGAGGTAAGCAAGTTGCTATTAATTGTGTTCCCATTGTTATAAAGGAAGAAATGGTTGGTGCTGTGGCAACATTCCGGCCTTTAAGTGCCATACAAGAACTTGAGGGCAGATTCCGCACAAAACTGCACCGAAAAGGTTTGGTTGCCAAGTTGAGTTTTTCAGATATTATTACGGATAATTCTCTGATGACAGAAACGATCCATCTTGCTCAAGAGTTTAGCGGAGTTGATTCAAATGTACTCATTCTGGGAGATACAGGCGTGGGGAAAGAAGTGTTTGCCCAGAGCATACATAATGCGAGTAAGAGGCAATATGGACCATTTGTTGCTGTGAATTGTGCAGCCCTTCCAGAAAATTTGTTGGAAAGCGAGCTTTTCGGCTATGTGGATGGTGCATTTACGGGAGCGTCTCGAACAGGAAAGATGGGCTTATTTGAGCAGGCCCATCAAGGTACTATTTTTTTGGATGAGGTTGGTGAAATATCTCCTAATATTCAGGCTCGGCTACTGCGTGTGCTTCAAGAACGTGAAGTTATGAGAATTGGAGACGACCGGGTAATACCTGTAGATGTTAGGGTAGTGGCGGCAACCAATCGAAATTTAAAGAAAGCAATGCAGGATGGTGGCTTCCGGCCGGATTTATTCTATCGTTTGAATGTTTTAAAGTTGGAAATCCCTCCGTTACGTCATCGACCAGAAGATATATTGAAACTATTAAATTGTTTTATGGCTGATTATGCTCAACGTTTTCAAAGACCAACGAAAAAGTTAACCCAAGCAGCTTGTGAATTGCTAAAACAATATGAGTGGCCGGGAAATGTGCGGGAATTGAAGAATATTGCAGAGCGGCTCATTGTATTGCGTATACAAGATAGTGAATGTATAGATGAAAGAAATATGAGAGACATATTGTCATTGCCAAGTGAAGATACGATTAAATGCCCGAATCAATCCATCAGGAATAGTGGTACATTTAGTCAGCGAAAACGAGCTGCACAGGCCGAAAAGATTGAGAAAGTTCTTCAAGAAACAAATTTTGATCTTGATAAAGCGGCGCAGTTACTGGGGATTAGTCGAACGACATTATGGCGGAGGCAAAAAGAAACTTTCGCCAAAATATGAAATTTTTTATAAGTATCAGATTCCTAGGGGAAAGTGAAGATATACGCTTTTTCCCCCTAGGATGTTTTTATTTCAAAAGATGAATAGGGTTGCAAATGTACGATTGAAGAAAATGGATGAAGTTCTAATAATTGAAAGAAAATGAAATACTTCGCAAAAATATGAAATAAAGTGAAATTTATATTCCTATCGTTGAAATTATCATTCATATAAAATAGGCATAATGTGCGGAATTTAGGGCAGGATGCAGGGGCAAATAAGCTGTTGAAAACAAGAAAAAACCTTGGCATGTTTATTGCAATGTATATTTGTCAGAGGTTAAAGAACAAGGGGGATACATGATGAAGCCCATATTAGGGATAACACTCGGAGAGGCTGCAGGAATTGGCCCTGAACTTATTGCAAAGCTGGCTGCTAATGATCGATTGAGGCCTTATTGCCGCCCTGTACTTATCGGGGATGCGCGAGTCTTGGAGTTGGGGAAAAAAATTGCAAATGTGAAGTTTCCAGTGGCTATTGTTGAGAATGTATCAGCAATTGACTGGGACGGACCTATTTCCATTCTGGATCAAAAGAACTTTGATCCGACTTATTTGGAAATGGGAAAGATTAATGTGCCTTCTGGAAAAGTGACTGGCGATACGTTGGTGACGGCTCTTCATTTGCTGGATAAGAGAGAGATTCAAGGCATGGTGTTCGCGCCGCTGAATAAGCAGGCGTTCATTTTGGGAGGGTATGATTACGAAGATGAGCATGCCTTGTTTCGTGAATTTTTCAAATGGGAGAAGCCTGCCGGGATTATGAATGTGCTGGACAAGCTATGGACATTTCGAGTTACCTGCCATATACCGATCAGTGAAGTAGCATGTAGTTTGAATAAAGAAAATATATTGAGCGCAATTCAGTTAGCGGATGCTACGTTGCGGCTTGCCGGATATGAACTTCCACGAATTGGTGTGGCGGCATTAAATCCTCATGCTGGTGAAGGTGGATTATGCGGCAGCGAAGAGGTGACTATTATTCAGCCGGCCATCGCAGCGGCGCGTGCTGAGGGCATTGAGGCATTGGGACCTTTTTCAGCAGATACCATCTTTATCGCTGCATTTAAGGGAGATTATGATGCTGTTCTTACGATGTACCATGATCAAGGACAAATTGCTACGAAATTGATCGGTTTTGATATCGGGGTCACTGTTGCTGCCGGACTGCCTTACCCTATTACTACACCGGAACATGGGACAGCGTTTGATATTGCCGGCAAAGGGATAGCGAAAACAGATGCAACAGAGCAGGCAATTATCATTGCTGCAAAAATGGCCGGCTGGCGGGGCTGAAAAAGATTAGGGAAGTACTCAAGGAGCCTTATTTTGGAGAGATGACAAAAGGAAAAGTTTATATTGAAACAATAATCCTTGACTAATTGTTTCGTAAAGGAGAGTAAAACATGTTACAGGCGGTCTTAGAAAAGCCAAAGACCATAGTATTCCATGAAATACCCATTCCCGAACCTGGCAAGGATGAGGTGCTGCTAAAAGTAAGCCGAATTGGGATTTGCGGTTCCGATATTCATGTATATCACGGTAAGCATAAATATGCTACATTGCCGGTTGTGCAAGGACATGAAGGTTCCGGAGTTATTGCCAAGGCAGGTTCTGAGGTTTCA
The DNA here is from genome assembly GCF_000271485.2 of Pelosinus fermentans DSM 17108. Lineage (NCBI taxonomy): Bacteria > Bacillati > Bacillota > Negativicutes > Selenomonadales > Sporomusaceae > Pelosinus > Pelosinus fermentans. The sequence continues at coordinate 34,191 of NZ_AKVN02000001.1, read as the reverse complement.
GGATTGATGATTGGTGAAAAAGTTACGATTCGTCCGCAGCTTTTTTGCAAAGAGTGTATTATGTGCCGGAAGGGCCGATATAATCTTTGCTTAGATTATAAAGTGATTGGTGTACTTGGCAGTACTACCGGGATGGCCTCTGAGTATTTCCTAATTAAAGCATCCTTAGTTCATAAACTTCCTCAGGGAATAACTCTGGATCAGGGGGCCATGGTAGAACCGGCGGCGGTTGCTGTTCATTCCGTTAAACTAGGTGCGGCACCTGTCGGTAATAAAACGCTAGTCGTAGGGGCGGGTCCTGTGGGGAATCTTGTTGCTCAGGCAGCAAAAGCTTTAGGGGCAGAAAAAGTAATCATTGTTGATATTAGCCAAGAACGTCTGGAACTTGCTAAAAAGTGCGGAGTTGACATCTGTGTTAATTCCAGGGACCGAAGTTTAGCCGACATTATTGCAGAACATTTTGGTTCCGACGGTGCGGATGTGATTCTAGATTGCGCTGGTGCTCCTGTGCTGGTAGAGCAAATGGTGCACGCAGCTCGTCGTGGAACCAACATTGTATTAACAGGAAATTATTATGACAAAGTGCCAGTAGAATTGGGGCTGGTACAGCGGCGGGAAATTAATTTAGTGGGTGTCATGAATTATCTGGCGGAAGATTATGAGGATACCATTCGCTTTATTGCTAGGGGAGATATGAAAGTAGATCCGCTGATCTCCACTTATTTTGATATTAAGGACTACAATGAGGCATATCAGTACATTGATGAAAATATGGCCAAAGTAATGAAGGTGCTAATAAAGGTGGTGATTGATAGAACGCTATTGACTTCTAACCAAGAATAAATTCACATACATATAGGGGGGTATTAAAGATGGCATTAACTGCGGAAAAAGTCAGTCAATTAGAAGAAATTACTAAGAAAATGCGTATTGATATTATTGAGACATTGTATAAGGTGCAAACAGGTCACCCTGGTGGATCATTGTCAGCTGTTGAAATCATGACAACACTTTATTTTAATCATATGCGGGTGGATTGCACTACACCAGGTTGTCCTGACAGAGATCGGTTCATTGCCTCCAAAGGACATTGTGCACCGGTTGTTTATACGACGCTTGCTTGTAAAGGGTATTTTCCAGAAGAAGAACTTGGCAGTCTGCGCCAGCTAGGTTGTATGCTGCAGGGACATCCTGATATGAAACGGATACCGGGAGTTGACTTATCAACTGGTTCCTTGGGATTAGGTCTTTCTGTTGGTGTTGGTTTGGCCTCAGCGGCTAAATTGGACAAAAAGGACTATAATACCTATGTACTCTTAGGCGATGGTGAACTGCAGGAAGGGCAAAACTGGGAAGCGTTCATGGCAGGTGCTAAATATAAATTAAATAACTTGATTGCCATTGTTGATTATAATGGTGTTCAGCTCGATGGTACAGTGGATGATGTCATGCCGTTAGGAAATCTACGCAAGAAATTTGAAGCTTTTGACTGGCATGTTATTGAGTGTGATGGTCATGACTTAGTAGCTTTAGATAAAGCTTTTACTGCTGCAAAACAAGAGGCCGGCATGCCATCAGTGATTATTGCGAAAACCATCAAAGGTAAAGGGGTTTCCTTCATGGAAGGCAAAAATACATGGCATGGCAAAGCCATTGGCAAGCAAGAATATGAAACAGCCATTGCAGAATTGGGAGGTAGCATATAATGAAAGCAATGAGAGAAGCATACGGCGAAGCTTTAGCAGAATTGGGAAAAATCAATCCTCAAGTGGTAACTTTAGATGCGGATGTATCTGGTTCTACCCGTTCAGCCTTGTTTGGTCAAGCCTTTCCTGATCGGTTTTTCAACGTGGGAATTGCCGAAGGCAATATGGCAGCAATGGCTGCAGGCTTTGCTTTGGCAGATAAAATACCCTTTATCAACACCTTTGCCTTTTTAATGGCAGTGAGAGCCACAGACCCTATTCGCAGTCTTATTGCTTATAATAAGCTCAACGTTAAAGTGGTTGGTGCGTATGGCGGTTTTTCAGATTCCTACGATGGTGGCAGCCACCAGGCAATAGAAGACGTAGCCATCATGCGCTCTCTTCCTAATCTTAAGGTAATTGTGCCAGCGGATGAGTATGCAGCTAGAGCCTCAGTTACGGCGGTTGCGGAATATATTGGCCCCGTATATTTACGATTAAGCAGAGCAGAAGTCCCCCCAGTGTATAACGCAGCTCATTGTCCTTTTTCTATTGGTAAAGGCAATGTCTTGGCAGAGGGGAAAAATGTGACCATTATTGCTAACGGCTATATGGTTCATCGGGCAATGGAAGCTAGAAAAATACTGCTATCAGAGGGAATTGTCGCTGAAGTAATTGATATGCACACTATTAAGCCCATTGATAGCGAACTAGTGATTCAATCGGCGGCAAAAACTGGCGCAGTAGTTAGTGTGGAAGAAGCTACTGTCATTGGTGGTCTTGGCTCAGCAGTAGCAGAGGTACTAGTAGAAAATAAACCTGTACCTATGGAATTGGTAGGCGTTAAGGATGTATTTGGTGAGTCAGGTGATTATAATGAATTGCTGGCGAAACACGGACTGGATACTCCATCCATAGTGGAAGCTGTACGTCGTGTAATTGCTAAGAAATAATAGGATTAAGGAGGTATTTATCCATGAATGAATCAATACGTCAATATATGAGAATCGGTCTAATCCACTTTATGGCTTATCCTGCTGTAATAAAAGGGGAAGGTCCTATTGAGGAAACCTTTAAAAAAATTGCCATTGATGATTACTTTGAGGTTGCGGAAATTACTTGGATGAAAGATAAAGAAGTTAGGAAAAATGTCAAAAAAATGATTGAAACTTCTCATATGATTGTCACATATGGTGGTCAGCCGCGCCTTCTTACCACTGGTCTTAATATTAATAATATTGATGAAGCTGGACGTTTAGCAGCCTTGGCTTCTCTTAAGGAAGGCATTGATGAAGCTTATGAAATGGGGGCAAAAGGTTTTGCTTTCTTGAGTGGTAATTATACAGAAGAGAAAAAAGAGGAAGCTTACCAAGCTCTTCTTGCATCCACAAAAGAATTATGCCGTTATGCCAAAGAAAAGGGCAGTATGTCAGTGGTACTAGAAGTATTTGACTATGATGTTGATAAAAAATCACTGATTGGACCTGTAGCTTTGGCTAAAAGATATGCTGAAGATATGAGAGCCGAATATGATAATTTTGGCTTGATGGTAGATTTAAGTCATTTACCGTTGCTTCATGAATCTGCTCAAGAATCCCTGATTCCAATTAAAGAGTATATCTTCCACGCTCATATGGGTAATTGTGTGGTAAAAGATTCATCATTGCCTGCTTACGGCGATGCTCATCCTCGTTTCGGTTTTCCAGGCGGTGAGAATGATGTTGATGAGCTGGTAGAATATCTAAGAGTGCTGATGGATATTGGTTTTATCAGCAAAGAAAAACGACCAATCGTTAGCTTTGAAGTAAAACCTTTCGGTGATGAAGATCCTGATCTTGTGGTCGCTAATGCTAAGAGAGTTCTAAATCTAGCTTGGGAAAAGGTATAATATAGGATTCCAGTAATAGGAATTGTTTTTTAACGTATTCAAAAGGTTCTAGACTAAGAGAACTAAAATGACGCAAAATATGCGACGGCTATGATCTATAGCTACTGGTCGCAGATTTTGCGTCATTTTAATAGTAAGGATAAGAAGACATTCTTTAACAGCTTTCATATCGTTCGATGGAATCGTTATAAACCTGTGATACTTGAAATGTATTCACGGCTTCATCCGATTTAACCTCGATGCTGTTTCGTTGCTGACAAACACTAATATTCCTGGAATAAATAGCTTTCATTAGCCTTACAGGAACCGCCAGGAGCATCAGAATTTTGCATACTGGACGCATAATCCCAAATCCTTTCTATAATATCTTCTAGTTTACATAATAGATATTTTATCATATAAACGAATTATTTTCACTATATAATAAATGGTATGATATAGAAGTATTGATATTGGTAATCTTTTTACCAAAATAGACAACGGGGATGGGACATAAATCATGAATAAATATTTGATCTAATTTGTAAAAAACTGTATAATCTAGTTAAATTTAAAATAGGTGAACTAAATTATGTAAAAGTTGGATTGATGATAGAGTACTGAGAGGAATTTGAAATTATTTAGTGAGAAATGTTTATACATTATGATTGGAGAGGAAAATGGAAATAGTCAGTATTGCCCAATCGAAAAGCTACAAGCAGGAAGAAGTAGAAAAGGCGGTTTATGATTGCCTGGATGGAATTCCTGGAATTAAAGGCAGGCTAAAAAACGGAGCCAGGGTTTTGGTTAAGGTCAACTTATTAAAGAAAAATGCTCCAGTAGATGCGGTGACCACTCATCCGGCAGTTGTCGAGGCGATCGTCAGGTATCTTCAAGGATTAGGGTGCAGCGTCATTATAGGGGATAGCCCGGGCGGCCCCTATAATGTAAAACGATTGATCAGCATTTATAAAGCTACTGGGATGACGAAAGTCTCAGAAAATACCGGCTGTGAATTAAATTATGATACGTCAGCTGTTGCTATTCTGAATGAAAAGGCACAGAAATTGAAGCAAATGCAAATCATAAAAATTGCGGAAGAGGTTGATTTCATTGTATCGGCAGCCAAATTTAAGACACATGGAATGATGCTTTATACTGGAGGGGTAAAAAATTTATTTGGCGTTATCCCCGGGCTAACAAAAGCTGAATATCATTTTAAAATGAATAATGCGGAAAATTTTGCTCATCATCTCATTGATATATGTGAGTATATTAAACCTGTTTTTACAATCATTGACGCAATCGAAGGCATGGAAGGGGATGGGCCTTCTGCAGGGGAAAAAAGACAGGTTGGATTGCTTCTGGCGTCTGAGAATCCTTATGCATTGGATACAGTAGGAGCTCATATCATGGGAATGCGGCCCTTGCAAGTTCCGACTGTAAAAGTTGCAAAGGAAAGAGGCCTTTTCAGCGGAGAGCTTAAAGAACTGTCAGTTAGAGGGCTGCAGTTAGAAGATATACACATACCTCCTTTTAAATTGCCTGGCTCTTTAGGTAAAAGCTTGGTAAGCGGAAAGGTTCCCCGATTTGTTGAAGAGTTCTTAATCAATGCATTGCGGGCACAACCCGTATTTAACTATAATCGTTGCATTTCCTGTGGTGAGTGTGCTAGGGGATGTCCTGCCAAGATCATTGATATGAGTTCTGGTAAGCCAATATTAGATCTCAATCAATGTATAAGTTGTTTTTGCTGCCACGAATTATGCCCCAAGAGAGCCGTTACTATAAAAAAACATTGGCTGCATAGACTAGTATTTAGATAATTTTAAAAGTTATGATTCATAAAAGTCCGATACGTTCCATGGATGGCAGCGATCATTGCTCCGATTAAATCGCCGATCAAATCCAGGTTCGTGTCCAGCAGACTGGGCTGGCTAACGGGAGTTGGATGTGAGATGGTATCGGTAAGAAATTCTAGAATCTCATAGAAAGCTCCAAGACTAAGTCCCAGGGACAGAATAAAGATGAATTTAAATGGGCGGCTTAGGGGATGCCGAAGTAATTGAACTGCTAAGATATAGGCAAATAGGGAGACGGAATAGGAGCCAAATATATGCAGGAGTTTATCGAAAGTGAAGGACGTTTGATAAAAATCTAAATAACTGCCGAAAAAACTATCGCACAGTAGGGAGAGAATGGCGATACCTCTCACATAGGTATTCATATAAAAACCGTATCTAGCTTCTAGAAAGGTATATAACATCCAAAACGATGTAGTTGTCATAATGCTTCGCGCATAGCTGGATTGGCCTAGATTATTCAATTGAAAAATGAGTACAAGTTGAATGGCTAAGAACAGTATGCTTACTTTCAGTAAGGTTGATTTATCTTTTATCATAGAGATCTCCTGCTTTTCAAATTTAATGAAGTAGAGGGGGGCTTTAGACTGCTGGCACATTTTAGTATGCCCAAGAATAATTCTTTAATTGCGTGATAGTCGTTTTTCTCATGTAGTATTAAAAGATTCCCTCCGTATCTAGTACCTTGTCAGCTTTAAAACGGTAGGATTATGGCGAGGCTATTTTTCGCAGCACAAGGCGGAGGAGGGAAGCATACCGGGAGTATGCCGACCGACGACAACGAAGGGGTGCGGAAAATAGACCGTCAGTATTCACTGATTTAGGGCTGATAAGGTACTAGTATACGGAGGGAATCTTTTTAGTCAGCATCAGCTTTTTTATAGGTTAGTACAATCAAGTAGGCAACAAAAGCCAGTAAGACGATGCCGGCAGCAGCCAGTGAAGTATGAATGGATACGCCTAATTTTAAAGCAAGAGTATAGGCCCCTACCCCGAGAAACATAAAACTATTTTCCACGAAATTTTGGATGGCGATAGTCTTGCCTGCTCCTATGGTTTGATGACCGACATGCTGCAGACACGCATTCATAGGAACGATAAAGATGCCTCCCATACAGCCGATTAAGAGTAAAAAGATAATGGCGATGGGTAAGGTCGTAACCCATAAGAATGCTAGAATGCAAAGTCCCATACCCAAACCATACCATGCAGTGCGCTGATACTCTTTCACGGTAACGAGATAAGGGGTAATTACTGCTCCTATGGCTATGCCAATGCCGGTAACGGCAATAATCATACTAATATTTATCCCGCTGCGAATGCCAAGGATAAGGGGCACCCATGCAAAGATAATCATCCGTAAGACCGCTGATGCCATCCAGAATGAGCCGGTACCAATCAGGGAAAAATGGCTTTGTTTATCACGAAACAAGGCTATTGCATCGCCAGCAAATTCGGTAATCGCGTTACGATATTGAATGCTTCTGTTGCCGGGATCTTTTGGTATGAGTGTATTTACGCCAATGGATAGTAGATAAAGCGCGATACAGGTTATCAATGACAGCACAATGGAGATATCGGATAAATACCCCCCTGCAACAGAGCCTGTAAGAATGGCTACTATAGTATAGCTTTCTAAGCTGGAGTTTGCCCGCAGGAGGGCATCCTCTCCTCTTGCCAGAAAGGGCAGGATACCATATTTCGCGGGACTATAAATGACAGCACCGATACCTACCACGCCGTAGCTCAATGCGGGATCGCATTTTGCAAGGAGAAGGAGTATTCCCAATGTCTTTATGACATTGCCCACCATTAATACTTGAGATTTTGCTTTCTTATCCGCAAACCTGCCAACCCAGGGAGATAAAACAATATAAGATAATAAAAAAGTGCTTTGTACGAGAGGCAGATAATAGCCAGGATAGCCGTCTCTATGGATAATTCCCAAGGCAATGAATAAGATCATGTTATCAACAAAGGCAGATATAAATTGAGCTAAGAATAAGGCGTTGAGGGGCGAAAGCTTAAGACGCACCGTTTTCCAGCTCCTTTGCGGCTATTTCTTTTAGGGCTACATAGTCAATCTTGCCGCTTCCCAGCAAGGGTAAGGTATCGACGACTCGCAATGCGGTTGGCATAACGAGCATGCTTTGTCCGCTCTGACTGATGTATTCCCGCAGCAGCTGTTTAGTTGCATCTTTATGGAGTGTGTACAAAATGATCTTTTCACCTTTTTTTGTATCTGAAATATTGATTGCTGCATTTTTATCAGTAGCAAAGCAGCTTTCGGCAACTTTTTCAACAGCATCCAAGCTAATCATTTCGCCGGAAATTTTCGCGAAGCGTTTTAAGCGTGATTTTATGGTTATAAAACCTTCCTTATCAATGGCAACGACATCGCCGCAATTATACCATTCTTCTGAAGGTACAAAGCCTTTGCCATGCAATAGGTAGCCTTTCATGGCATTCGGTCCTTTTACGAAGAGGTTTCCACCTTCTTCGATGCCTTCTACGGCTTCCAATCGCCATTCAATGCCTGGAAGAATTTTACCGACAGTTCCGCGGCGATTAAACATAGGCGTATTGAAACTAAGCACTGGGGACATTTCTGTGGTTCCGTAGCCTTCAAAAATACGTATGCCAAACTTTTCATTCCACAGATTGCGCACATCATCTTTTAATTTTTCGCCGCCGGCCAAAACAAATCGTACATTATAAAAGTCATAGTTATGAGCATATCTTCCATATCCCATCAGAAAAGTCGGCGTTCCTAATAAGATAGTAACATTTCGGTCATAGGCAATTTCAGGAATAATTTTATAGTGGAGGGGACTGGGATACAAGAATACTTCCATTCCTTCCATAATGGGCAGCAGCGTTCCTGCCGTCAGGCCAAAAGAGTGAAACATGGGCAGCGCATTCAGCATTTTATCTCGGTGGGTATAATCAATTACGCAAGAAATCTGATGAATGTTAGCCCGGATACTGGAATGGGCCAATACAACCCCTTTGGGCTTGCTTTCACTGCCGCTGGTAAAGAGTATGATCTCTCTATTGCCAATGGGAGATGCTTTTTTTCTTACAAAGTAGCTGAACAAGCCTGATAGTTTATCAGTACCTGATAGGGTACTTTTCAAATCCTCGAGATAAAGGATAGTAAATTTAGCAGCCAATTGACTGACATAGGATTGAAAATTAGCTTTTTCCACAAAGGTACGAGAGGTAAGTATGGTTTTGATTCCCGCTGTTTCTCCACAGTCTAAATTGTTTTGTATACCTGCGCTAAAGTTTAGAATTGCAGGCGTTTTATTTGCGTAACATAAGGCAAACAGTGTAACGACATGACCGATCGAATTGGGTAATAAAACTCCAACTCTTTCGTCTGATGCAAGAGCTGTACGAAATGCACTTGCCAATACATAGCTGCTGATAATCGTTTTACGATAGGTAATCTTTCCGCTGCTATCCTCTGCCATCATCTTATTCATGCCGTGAGTCTTGCCTGCCAGCAATAATTCATTAAATAAATTGATTTCAATCTGCGTATATTCTTTAGCTTTGAACATGGTATTTTCCAAAATTGTACGAATTTTGTCACCAATTTCCCGTTTCTGCAGTCGGATGCTTTTACTCCCGCCGGATTCCAGATGAATGACTTTGTCAGCATACATCAATACTTCTGGGAACCATTTTGAGCGTACTTTATCCTGAATTCGTGAGAATTTGGAATACTCTAACCCTGAGAAGATCACCGGATAAATTGCTGCATTGGTCCGAAAGGCGATAAATCCGATGCCGCTATAGATCTTCATTAAACTTCCTGTACGGGTAATACGTCCTTCAGGAAAGATGACTAAAGGCTTTCCTGCTTTTAATACGGCCAGGATTTTCTTTAAAGAGTAAGGGTTTAAAGGATCAATTTTAATATGATTAATAAATTGGAGATAAAAGCGCAGCTTTTCTGCAATATCTGTATTAATTACGTAGCAAATAGTACTGGGCAAATAAGCATATAAGAATACTGCATCTAAAAAAGATACATGATTGGGTAGTACAATCGTAGGACCGTCAAAGCGCATCTCCTTAAAGCCGATTACTTTTGCTTTAAAGAGTAAGCGAAGTAGAATTCTCAATAAATATCTCAGCATTGTTTTTGCTCCCTGTCATTTATTCTTTATATTATGAATAGCCATGGCTCATTTTTTACTCTCTTGAAAACAAATTACGCACGATTTCAATGACGTTCTTTTTCAGTGTCTGTATATCCGGCAGATTTTCATGAAAATAGGGATATTGAGCTAAGGGCTGTAACATGACTCCTGAATAGACTGCGATCCACAAGTAAACTTCTTGTCTGTGAATCTCTCCAGCGGAGATTCCTTCTTCTACGATACATTTCATGATGAAATGAGGCTTAATTTCGTTACTTAAAGAATCCCAGAAATAATATTGGGATAACAAAGCAAAACGAATTTCAGCAGGATACATCTCGTATAGATCATAGGTATACTCCACTATTTTACAAAGCTTATCAATGGAACTAAGAGGCTGAGCTTTTAAGACAAGCAGACGCTCAGAGTAATTTTTGATAATGGCGTTAAAAATATATAAAGCTAAATCTTCTTTGCCTTTAAAGTGCTTATACAAGGCAGCTTCAGAGACTCCTGCTGTTTTGGCAATATCTCTTACGGAAACACCATCATATCCTTTAGCTGCAAATAAATCCAATGCTGATTTTATAAGATCTTTTTTTTTGCCGTCGTGGGAAAACAGTGTATTCATCTCAATCACTCCACAAAGTTAACGTTCGTTAACTGAATTATAAAATAGTTGTATTTTACTGTCAATCCCTTCTTTTCCGATATGGAATATGTCATTACTAGTTTGATCCTCATTATTTATGATATGTAAGATTTCTACGATATATAATATAGAAGTAATCAATTGTATCATGGATAAGAACTAGCATACCGGTAAGATTGCAAAAAACTCCTATAAAAATTCGTGTACGAATTTTTATAGGAGTTTTTTGAGCAATACCTGACCTAAAGGTAGGTTCTGTGATCGTATTATTTTTTTACTGGCTTTCTAGGTGCCTGTTTGTCAATAAAAAACTTTGTACTTTTCTCTGCGGTTTTAATGTTCTTATAGCTGCTTTTAGGGGATACCTTTCCCATACAATCACCTCCATAGAATCAATCTACTACGATAGTATAGCAGATTTTCTATGCTAAATTCAAAATATTCATATCTTCCATCATTTTGCGCAGGGCTATGATTTGTCTTTTCTGTTCTCTTTCTTGTTCAAAAACATCGCTCATTTCATAAAAGCCTGTTTTTCCCATCAGAAATTGAGATACTTTGTAAGCGCCTTGGGCAAAGGCTTTTTTGGAGTAGGATTGATGAGAGATTTCAATAGAGTCATATTCTCCGCAGATGATAACTTTATGCTTCCCAATAATACCGCCTGCCCGAACGGCATGAGTGGGGATCTCATCATTACGATCCAGAACCTCTTGTATTTTCAGAGCAATTTTCTTAGCAGTTCCTGATGGACTGTCTTTTTTCTGCTTATGGTGCTCTTCGTAAATTTCAAAATCATAGGAGTTCATTAACTCCGCTGCTATTTCAGTCATCAACATTAATACATTAACGCCATATGTAATATTCGGTGCCAAGACAACACCAATATTACCTTTTTGTGCTACATTTTTTATTTTTTCTATTTCTGCAGAATCATAGTCAGTTACTGCTGTAACTACGCTTACGCCGCATTTTTCTAAGATGTGAATGTTATCGGTTAAAAAGTTTGCGCGTGAAAAATCAATAAGAATATCTGGTTTATATTGAAATAGCTTTCTTTCTAAATGGTCGCTGGTTTCGATCATAATTCCTGTATCATTACGATCCAATATCTCCCCAAGATCCTTATTAGCATTAGTACTATTTGGTCTACACAATACCATGCTAAGCACATTCTGCGAAAGAAGATATTCTGCCACAACTTTCCCTGTTCTACCCAATCCTACTAATGCGATTTTCACCTTATTCGCCCCCCATGTAATATACTAACAACCTTATAATAACATTAAGTTGTCAGTTAGTCAAACAATATACTTTAAATTCTATAAATGTTAATAAATGGATAATGAAGCTTCGAAGAATTTTATAAGAACATGTTAATATTTTCTTATAAGGGATAGTATTGTCATATTGTTGTCATAGGTTTGTGTGATAATGAGAATATCGTAAGACTGGAGGTGAAAATATGATGCATGGAAATCCTGCAATTGGCATTGCTTTTGGCATAGCCCATGTTGTTGCAGCGGGAGGCTTTTTCTATCTGCTATACCATATATCAAAGTCATTAAGACGCATTGCAAACCACTTAGATAAACAATAAAAAGAAGCCTCAGCTAGTAGAGGCTTCTTTTTTACTATATCAGAAAGTATAAGTTTTTAGATAAAACATTGTAATCGCGAAGATACGAAACCGCTAGCGCGGACACGAAGGACACAAAGAAGAATCGTTATAAAAAACTTCATAATTCTTCGCACTCTTCGCGTCTTCGTGTTTCAACGTGCTTTTTCTCTATGTTTTATTTAAAGGACGCGCAGCGTCTTTCTTATTTTGTCGCTGTTTTAATAAAATGGGTAATGACATCCCGGTATTCGGCTTTGCTGTCAAAAATGGCCATGGCATGCCCTGTGTCAGGGAAGGTATGGATTTGGCGATAACCTTTGGTAGCGGCATATAACTGATGGGACATACTCACAGGAACAAGAGGATCTGTCTCACCATGTAGATACAAGATGGGTGTGGTAACGGTTTCAACCGCGTGGATAGGAGATACATCTTCATAAAAAAAACGATTTTGGATATAGGCTACTGCACTGGAATATTTTAATAAGGTTTTGATCCATAGGGGATTATGAGAATTTACGGCAGCACCAATTTGTTTGGTTAGCAAGTCTTCTAAGTTGCTATAAGCGCTGTCGATAATATAAAAATCTACTTGTTTAGAGGATTCATTGAGCTCGGCTTGCATAAGTGCTGTCGCTGCTCCCATGGAGATTCCATGTACGCCAATGACTCCCTTTGGATGCTCGCTGGCCACCCATTTCACCCATGCCTCAAGATCGTATTTTTCATAGAATCCCCATGTTGTGGAGGTTCCGCCGCTTTCGCCATGGGCTCTTGAGTCATAGATTAACACATTGTAGCCCTGATCCAGGTAGATATTCACATACCATAAGCTCATTAAGCGGTTGGAAGCAATACCGTGTACGATAATGACCGTCTTATTAGAAGGATCTGCATAAGGTAAGTAGGTTCCTTTTAAGTAGTAGCCAAAAGGCGATTGAATATTGGTGGAGTACCAATGCTTTGTTTGAAGACCTCTTTGCAGGCGGGATTTGAGTGGATTGAATCTCTCTAAGCTGGTGCGGGTATTTAATACGCAGAATTCTTTATAAAAAACCGCACCAGCGAATAGACCAGCTACATTTATGACAACGATGAGAACAATGATAAATACTAACAGCACTTGCCAATGAATTTTGCGTTTATATGTTTTTAATGCAGTATCTTCATACATGTTGCAGCCTCCAGTGATGTATACTATCCAATGATAAGATAATAGACGTTATGTTTTTGTTAAAAAGAATACCAAAGAATAAAACCTCCGATGACGTGGAGGTTTTTTTAGGTTTAAACAGAATAAGTAAACGTATAGATTGTACGGACGAGAAAAAGTTGACTTGAGGTGAAGTGTTAAGGCATCTAGAGTCAGAGGTGAACGTATCTGGTGACTTGAGTCACGAAATAAAGTCTAGAGAACATAAGGGAGTAAAAGGTATGGCTCAATTTCATAAGGGGAGAAATAATTTAAGCGGAAAGGCCAATCGAAGTCTATTTGCAGGAATCATTCTTTTAGTGCTTGTGTGTATGTCCTTTTATCTAATCTTTGTGCATAAGTTGCAGGTAAATCAGTGGTATTATCTAGCACCGCTGATCATTGCCATTGTTTTATCCAGTTATTATATTAGACGCGGCGTTATATTTCGTTTTGGCGCAAAAGGGGAAACGATAGGCTTAGTAGAAGCACTGCACCTTCCTGAAGATTATCATGTCTTTACCAATGTGAGTATTTCGTATCAGAATTATAGTCAAGAAACGGATTTGATTATAGTAGGCATGAAAGGGGTATATGTAGTAGAGGTTAAAAATCACAACGGATACATTGTGGGAGATGCACAAGATACGGAATGGACGCAGCATAAAGTTGGGCGGGGCGGCGGAAAATATTCTAAGAAAATGGTCAACCCTGTAAAACAGGTAAAAGGGCAAGTGTATAAACTGTCTAAATTTTTAAAGGAACAAGGGATTAATGTATGGGTTGAGGGGATTGTTCTATTCACGAATGAAGCAGTCCATGTAAAGGCTCATAATAGTAGTGTACCCGTTTTGGTTCATGATAATCAATTGAGTCATTATATTCTGACCTGCAAAAATCGTCAATATTTGAATAAAACCTTAATTCATAAAGTCGTAGAAATCCTTTCTTCCTTGCAGAAGAAGTAGCTGGAAAAAATGGAGTGTTACAATGAAAACTAAGCCCGTTACATTAGAAGATGTCTTAGCAGCAAAAGAAGCTAGGTATAATAGGCAGCAAGTGTTTAAAGAAAAGTATCGGAAGACAATCGTCAGTATAACCTTAAATGTGCCAGGGGCAGTAAAAGACACTCCTGTCTTACGACGTCTCAGGGATTATGCCGCGCAGGAAGTGAAAAAACAATTTGAAATCCTAGGTGAGGAACAGATCAATCTAATAACAGGTCCGGAAGCCTTGCTTGCAATTGACACTGAGGGGTGGTTAGTCAAGAAAGCAGCCGAGAAGATTGAGGAGGCCTTTGCTTTTTCGCGTCTATTGGATATTGATGTATTTGATCAAGCCGGTATACTCTTATCCCGTCGGGATGAGGGGAAAGGGCGGAGCTGCTTTGTTTGCGGCGGAGAATTTGTAGTGTGCCGGCGAGAAGGACGGCATAGTATGCAGGATTTATTGCATGTAGTGGAAAAACTGCTGCAGCAATTTAGAGCCTATGAAACCAGGTGTATTAGTCCCGCTGCTGAAAGAATCGGAGCATTGGCAGTTGAGGCCATGTTGTATGAAGTCACATGTACCCCCTCGCCGGGTTTGGTGGACCGAATCAATAGTGGTGCTCATCGGGATATGGATTTTTACAGTTTCATGGCAAGCTCAGCTTCTCTCGGCAGTTATATGAATCGCTGTGCTCAGGCCGGGATTCTTCATGACGGAGCTGTAGATGCTTTGCTGCCAGTACTAAGAATTATCGGTTTGGAAGCGGAACAAGCGATGCTGGCGTCCACTGGGGGTGTTAACACGCAAAAGGGATTAATATTTTTACTCGGAATTATGACCGGGATTGCTGGATGGCTTCATGGACGTTCATTACCTGTAACGCAAAGTACTGTACTGGAACATGCTTCACAAATGGTAAAGGGGATTGTAGAAAAAGAATTGGCAGGGGCTATTCATAAGAGTGTGCAAGAGCTGACTGCTGGAGAACGTTTATATGTTACCTATGGCATTACTGGTATTCGCGGAGAATTAGCAGAAGGTTTGCCATCGGTACGATATAAGGCTTTGCCGGCTTTGCGGGAAGCCTTGGATAAAGGGCTGTCAATCAATGACGCTTTAGTACATACGTTGTTGGTGCTTATGACTTGCGTAGATGATACGACCGTCATGCACCGCCATCATCCTGATAAGATGAGAGTATGGGTTCGGGAACAGGCGCAAATGATAATTGAGGCAGGCGGTATGGAAGCTGGTGATGGACGGCATAGGTGTGAGGCTTTAGATCAAAAATTTATTCAAGAAAATGTCAGTCCTGGTGGTGTTGCAGATTTATTGGCTGTGACATGGTTTTTACATTCATTATAGATCACCAGGATAAAACATCATAGAAAGGGAGGGATGGAGATGGTATATAATATCCATCCCATTAATTTATTTCGTGCCCTATCCTTAGCCTTAGAATTGTCCAACGGAGGATTATCCCATCATCACTGGCGCACGGCGATGATCAGCAGCCGGATTGGCAGGGCTATGAATATGAAGGACTGGCAGCATCAGATTTTAGTATATACAGCCTTGCTTCATGATTTAGGGGCAGCAGCAAATTGGGATGAACGAGTGAAGCTGCGTACTTTTGAAGTAGAGGACACCATTTATGATCATGCTGAAATTGGATATCGTTTATTAAAAGATTCACCAATCTTAGGTATGTTAGCGGTACCCATTCGCCATCATCATGATTTTTATGATGGCTCCAGTCCCTCGGGATTATCAGGGAGCCAGATACCTTTGATCAGCCGGATTATAAACGTAGCGGATCGTTTGGATGTATTGATTGATGATGATAAATATATTTTGGGCCAAAAAGATAGTGTTTTATCCAGACTGGAAAGTTTAACCGGGATTTATTTTGATCCTGAGGTAATAGCGGCTCTTCAGACTTGCTCGCAGCAAGAAAGTTTTTGGCTGGATCTGGCAGATGCAGCCTATGCTCAGCGCTTTTTTGATCATATGAATCAATATGGTCAGATACGTTTTAATGTGGATGATATACTTGATATTGCAGAAATTTTTGCTAAGATCATTGATCAGACGAGTTCCTTTACAGGTGCCCATTCACGAAATGTAGCGATGGTTTCGTCTTATTTAGCAGCCCTGGAAGGCTATAGCAAAGATGAATGCAAGGCCATGCAAATTGCAGGTTTACTTCATGATTTAGGAAAGTTAGCTGTACCCAAGAAAATATTGGAGAAATCAGAGAATTTAGTTCCTGGAGAATTTGAAATCATTAAGCAGCATGCATATTACACCTATCGGATATTAGAACAAATCGATGAATTTGAAGTCATCGCTGAATGGGCGGCTTATCATCATGAGACATTAGACGGTGTGGGCTACCCTTTTCGCGTGCAAGAAGATCATCTTAAAATGGGGTCACGCATTGTTGCGGTAGCAGATATCTTTTCAGCGTTAACAGAAGAGCGTTCGTATCGCAGTTTATTGTCGTCCAGTGAAGTGAAAAGGATTATGTATACTATGGTGAAGCACAATAAAATTGATAAAAGAATTGTGAAAAACTTATTTGATAATCTGGAATGTGTATATAATATGGTGGAAATAAAGATTCATGCTTAAAAAAGATAAAGTTTTTCTAAAAGATTGGCTATTCCCACTTTTATAGTTATGAAAACTGTGGTAGAATAGATAATGAAGCAGCGGAGTTAATGATTACTTAGTGTTGGGGTGGATGCTGAGATAATCTTGGGGGAACTCCGTTGCCCCGAATTTTTATATAGTACTACAGGTATTCTCGCGAAAGCGGGATTTTTTTGTTATATAAGAATTTAAAAGTTTTGTAAGTGAAAAAATATAAGTAATTATGAACCACAAAGGCACAATGCCGCTGATGCGGCACACAAAGGAGTACACAAAATAAATTAGAAATAGAACCCTTTGTGTCCTTTGCGTCTTTGTGGTTCGATTGTTTTATATATTTTTAAAGAAGCATCAGTGTTTTTTCTTATTATATAATTTGAATAATGCATCGCGAAGGTAATGAAGAACACGAAGATTGGAGGATATCCCTTCTTCGTGTTCTTTGCATTTCTTCGCATCTTCGCGGTTCATGTTTTTATTATTTCCGATAATTCTCTGGTATTGTTTCTTGTAAAAAGTGATCCCAGCCGAGCCTTTCAATAGCCTGTCCTAAGCGTTCTTTGCTTTTTCCATGCTGGCGGAAGTAAGTCAATATGCTGTTCACGATAGACGCAATCTCATCAGCAGGTACCTTTTCGGCGACAGGGGTTGCAATTTGCGCAGAAAAGCCTGAGTTGCCGCCAACTACTAACGTATATCCTTTGGCTGTGCCATACATGCCAATATCTTTCACAAATGGTTCAATGCAGCAATTTGGGCAGCCGCTGACACCAATGCGCAGTTTACTGGGCAATTCTTGACCGAAGAATTCTTTGTCTAAGGTAAGACCTAAGCCTGTACTATCTTGCAGCGCTCTAGGACAGTCAGGTTTTCCAGGACAGAAAGCAACGGCACGTACTTGTTTTGCAATGAAGGATTCACCTTGGCAGCCAAGTTCGTCTATGGCTTTTTCTCCATCTGCAAGGTTAAGTCCTATAATTGTAATCGTATTTCCCACGATCTTTAATGATCCATTATATTTATCAGCGATATCGGCAATTTGCCTAAGTTGAGCAGCGGTAGTTAATCCGCCAGGTATGTGGGGTGTTACGGGGAATTTAATTTTTTTGTTGAGAAAGGGTATGCTTGCTAATGGTATTGTCATGAAAGATCCTCCTTAGATGGTAATGGTGTTTTACTTTTATTATAAGTGGATGTTTGTCACAGTCTGTGACGAATATCACAGTTTAACCATCTATTTATTAAAAGATAGCAATCCTCTATCCTAGCTGGTATGGATAATCATTTTAAACTGGCAGGATTTTGTAAAAATATGGCGAAATGCTATATACAACATCACGATACAATGTAGAAAAAATATTGTTACACATTTAAATTGGAGTGATAGGAATGAAGGGAACAGTTGTTGCGACTTGGGTCAGTACTGCCCGTAATGCGTGGGGGCAGGACTTGGTCAACAAAGCAATGGAGAGTGCAGGATGGGCGAAGGATCGTATTGTTGGTCCAACAGAAGACGTTGAGGACAATGGGGTCAAAAAGTTTATAACCTCTTTGGCGACTTCCTTAGGCAAATCAGAGGATGACATTTGGCTAACCATTGGGAAAGATAACGTTAGAGCTTTCTTAGCTGTTTATCCAGCTTTTTTTCAACAGGAAACCTTGTATTCTTTTCTTAGATCCATGTATGATGTGCATGTAGTAGTTGTACAACGAATTCCTGGTGCTAATCCGCCAGAGATTTTAATTGAACCCATTTCAGAATATGAGGCAATTTTTAGTTATAAGTCCAAACGAGGGATGTTCGGTTATCTCAATGGTCTTCTTCTCGGTGGTGCAGAGCATTTTAAGGAAGAGATTAAGGCAGAAGTCTTGGAAAAGTCCTCTGAGCATGTAAAACTAAAAATTCGGTTCTCCAAACCTATTACATATAATAAAAAATATCGTATGAATCAGCTGCTATCTTTTGGTTTTATCAAAAAATTGCCCGTTAAGATCGGCGTAGCGGTTGCTCTCATGACTGCAGCAGCAGATGGGATATTAGCTTTGCTTGGCTTTTCCGTTCCCTTATGGTCAGCAGTGGTTAGCGGGGGGATTGCAGGGATTGTATCTTCCCTTTTGTTAACACCTTTTGCTGCGATCCATGAAGAACTCCAAAATATGCAGGAGCGCGAGTATTTTCATGAAACCAATCTTTATACTGGTGATGAGTTCGAAGGTATTATGCAAGGCCTGTCTTTGTATAAAAAACGATTAAAGCGTGAGTTTGTAGGATTCAAAGGTACTGGCGATGAAATGAATAAATATGCGGATACCTTTAATGTGTTAGCTGATGAAATGAAGGATACTTCACGGGGTATTTCCGGTGTGGTGTATGATGTAGCAACTGCTGCTGGCAATCAGGCGATTGAGACTACTGAGGCAGTTGGTATTTTAAGTGGTAATTTAGAGACGTTAAAAACCTTTGTCGTAGAGCAGAATCACAACAAAATACAACTGGAAGCCGCCGTATCGGAAATTAATCAAGGTTTTCGAGAGGTAGAGACATCGGGATCTAAATTGCAGCATAGTCTGGAGAAATTCGCTGAGGTGAAAGAGTCGGCTAATAACCTGCAGTCCCAAGCTGCTAAAATTACGGAAATTACAGGAATGGTGGCAGCCATTGCAGGACAGACCAACCTATTGGCCCTCAATGCTGCGATTGAAGCAGCGCGGGCCGGTGAGCAGGGCAGAGGTTTTGCCGTTGTAGCAGAAGAAGTACGCAAATTAGCAGAGCAGTCTCATCATCATTCGGATAGTATTACCAGTGATCTTAAGATTTTAATGGAGATTATTAGTGGTGTGGTATCGATGATTGAGGAAGAATATGATGTACTGGCAGTGGAAAGTCATCAGCTCAATGAGGTAGTAGCTAGTAATAGCCGCCATGTAGGTAATGTACAGAATGTCGCTACGAATATTGTAGAGATGATTGGGAAATTGGAGTATGAGATGACTGGACTTGGACAGGTGTATGGTAAAATTGAGTCCTTGGCAGCAATTTCCCAGGAGAATTCGGCAGCGAGTCAGGAAGTCAGTGCGTCAGTTCAGATTTATAATGACAAGCTTGTAGATATGATGGAGAAAATTGGTGAATTTAAGGTTGTAATCCAGCATTTTGGGCAAGATATCAATCAGTATCGTACTTGATAGAGCCAGTTGTCTTTATTGAGTGGGTTAGGCAGGAATACGCCTACCTGCTCAATTTTTTTGCGAAAAGCAAATGATTGACAAAATGCATAAATTGGAAAGAATAATAAACAAGAGAACTATGGATTTTATTCAATATGTGATATTATTTTTCTAGGTAAACACTAAATCGATAAGAATGGATAATAATGAACAGAAATTGCCTTGTCTTTTCTTACAATTTTAATAGAAAGATCTTCCAAGGGTGGATCATTTGTATACTGGTAGTAGAGAATATGAATATATGGAGGATTTGTATGATACGGGAGCGGCGCAGTAAAGAGAAACTAATGAACTATTATAAAAAATTTATTGATGAAGGCGTCGTGGATCCTAACGTGCATCCATGGGTGGCCGAGTCCTGGGAACAAAGTAAAGAACTGGGGATTACTTCCCAAGTCATGCCGAAATTAGTGAAGCTCTCCAAGGACGAGCTGGCTCGGCGGCAGCATTTGCATCAGCCTGCTATGGACTATTTGAATGGATTATATAACGAGACACGAGAACATTTTAATGTATACAACTTAAGCTTGCTGTTACTCGATCAAGATTGTTATGTAATGAAAAATTATGCCCTGCCTTTTTTCCAAAAGAGCCCTGGTCAATTAGAGGGAGCCAGGCTTGCTGAGGAAGATATCGGAACGTCAAGTATCAGTATTGTACATGAGCACAAATCTCCCTTTTTATTATTTGGTCCGGAAATGTGGATTAAAGAGTGCCAAGACGGTGATGCCTGCTCTGTTCCTATTATGATAGATGGACAACTTGTATATATTGTGACCATTGTTTCTGTAGAGCAGGAAGAGCTGCCTCATAGCGCAGTTGTGTCATTGCTGCTTAGTATTCGATATGCTATGGAACAGCATTTGACAATGCTGGCACAGCTGGAGGCTCGTCATGTTATTTTAGATTCTGTGCCTTTTGCGGTGTATCATATTATACCAGGCGGCGATGTTGTATATAGCAATAAATTGGGGAAAAGCCGCTTAGCGGGTATTGATGCCGTAGGGACGAAGGATGATGTGGCGAATTTAAATGATGTGGTTTTAAATTATCGACATACACCCTTGTATAAAGGGTTCAAAGGGATACCATCCTATAACAAGGAAGTCACATGGATTACCCAGCGAAAAACATATGAAGATATAACAACAGTAGTGCCTTTAGAACAGGATAAAGCGGTAACAAGCGTAGTGGCCGTATCATTGCCAATTGAAGATTTAAGGACTCTTGTTGCTCATGCTGTTGGATATAAGGCCAGGTATAGTCTGACCAGTATGGTGGGAGAAACTCCTGTCTTTATTACCATGCAGGAAAAAGCAGGCAGGGTGGCCCGGAATAATAATCATCTGTTGCTGCAGGGGGAATCGGGTACCGGTAAACAGCGTATGGCTCATGCGATTCATCAGGCAAGCGGCAGGGCTGCTGGACCTCTTATTTCTTTAAAGTGCGGTGATATATTGCCGGAGGTGCTGGAAGAAGAATTATTTGGCAGTGGTGAATATCGGGATGAAAGCCGTCCCGGAAAATTGGAATTGGCAAATGGCGGGACTTTATTTTTAGATGAGATCGAAAAGATACCCATGCATGTGGCAGCTCGTTTGGCGGATGCTCTAAAAAAGTGTAAGGTATGCCGTTTAGGTGAAAAGGTGGAGCGTGGTTTTGATATTCGGATTATTGCTGCTTGTGATAGTGATTTAAAGCGGCTCACGGAGAAGGGCGCATTTTTCTCTCCCCTGCACGAGATCATCTCAAAAAGCATGATTCGCATTCCTCCATTGCGGGCGAGGCGGGAAGATATTCCTCTGCTCGCTGAACATATTATTTGTGAATTAGCGGAACAACATAATATGCCAGTGAAAGAGTTGCAGAGTGAAGCAAAAGAGCTCTTAATGTCTTATGAATGGCCTGGGAATATTAAACAGCTCCAGGGGGTCGCGGAACAAGCCTTCTTTAATACAGAGGGCAATACAATTGCTCTAAAAGACATAAGTTTATTAGGTGAGACGGGTATCAGCACGGCATGGAAAGAAGATAAGGATATTTTTGTTGAGGCTTGGAAAGTGGCGGGCGGTAATATTAGCCGCTTAGCAAATATGCTGGATGTCAGCCGTGTTACGCTATATCGATATTTGAAAAAGTTTGGTTTAGACAAAGAATAATAAAGGTACAGGTGGGAATGGAATGCGACTGAGAAGAAAGCCGTGGGTGGATGCGGCATTGGAAGAATATAGTGATATTGTAGTTATAAAAGAGATACCTTTTGGTGTGCCTGAGCAGCCAGGTTCTAGCCTGGAAAAACGAAATGCACATGAGCATCGGAAGGGGCAGTGGCATGAAGTCTTTGGTCGCAAAGCACCTCTTTACGTTGAATTGGGTACAGGCAAGGGACAGTTTATTAGTGAATTGGCTGAGCAAAATCCAAGGATTAATTTTATTGGCATTGAAGCGCAGCAGGATGTCTTATATTATGCAGCCCAAAAAGTGAGAGAAAAGGGGCTGACCAATGTTCGTCTGCTGGTTTTTGATATTAATCACATATTGGATATTTTTGCTCCAGGGGAAGTTGATCGGCTGTATATTAATTTTTGCGATCCATGGCCTAAGGTTAGACATGCGAAGCGACGGTTAACCCATGCAAATTTTTTAAACAAGTATCGGATTCTTTTGCCTGCCGGTGGTGAAATATTTTTTAAAACAGACAACAGGCCTTTATTTGAATTTTCTTTGGAACAATTCGAGGCTTGCAATCTGCAGGTCACGAATGTAACATTTGATTTGCATAACAGTGATTATCAAGGTAATGTTATGACTGAATATGAAAAGAAATTTAGCGGTATGGGCACACCGATTAATCGGTGTGAAGTAAAATTCCCATAACAGTATAGGAATGGCAGATGAAGAAACCTTCTGGAATAGTCGAAGATATGCTATCTCAGAAGGTTTCTTGCTGTGTCTTTAGAAAAAGGAATATGACATCCATATGTTTTTAGGCGGTTACGTTTATGGCTGGATAAACTTAGAATGTACTTCGAATAGACATATAGTTACTTTTTTGCTGCTGTGACGTTAATAAGGTTAGAAGTAGAATTTAAGAGGAGGACTTTGGTTATGTATAAGAACTATCAGCTTACGGCGGTTTTGGCTTTAGGCTTGATGGTGGCTCCCTTGGCTGGTCTGGCAGAAGCAAATCAAATCGATTATGCAGCAAAATCTGTCTATAATTATAATGGAGAAATTATCGGTTCCACTCGCGGCGTAGACCCTGTAATTGCGAGGCAATGGCTGCCAGAAGGCTATCAGGTCTTGGATATGCAGGAAGGAGATGTCAATGGTGATGGAGTCTCTGATACGGTATATCTGATTGGACATAAGCAGGAGGACTCTTCGTCCTATGTGGATTCCATGAAGCTGATTGTCGAGAATGGGGCTGATCAAAAGCGGACCGACGTAGTTTTGGATAAAATGGGTGGCTATCAGGCTGAATTATTATTAAGAGATTTTACTGGTGATAAGACTGTTGATGCCTTAGTCACTGCTGCGTCCGGCGGCAGCGGCGGCTGGTATTATAATCAGGTTGTTGCATTGGGCGAGAAACCATCCATTCTTTTCGGCGAGCAAGAGAATAATGGAGGTTCTATATCCGGTCAATTCCTTGATGGATTTAAAGTGGAGATCAATGGCGGTGCTGGCTCAGGGGTGACGATAGATGTTCATGATCGTACAGCCGATTATCTTCGTTTGGGTCTTTATAATGAAGAAGGAAAGCTTCAAAAACAAACAAAACTCATGGTGACACCTTTCGGCAGGCTGGAAGCAGTTGATGCGAACCATGACGGCATTTATGAATTAAAAGGTATACAGCGCATCTCCGGCGCTTACAATGCTGATGGCCTTGCCAATGTAGAAACAGTGCTGTCCTACACCGGAAGTTTCTGGCAGGCACAGTCGGTCAATCTTCGCATTAATCTCCATACTAAAATGCTGCAATCGCATACTTGAACCTGGATGCAATTCAAAGCTAAGTGCGACTGAGCCTCTCTTAGCTCCCTCTGAAATATGATGGGAGCTTTAGAGGGTTTAGTCATCCATAAAAATAAAAGTGCTAGGTTCCATTTTTTTATGACAGAATTTAAAGTTTCGGCATAGAATGTAATAAATGTGTAGTGGGATCAAAAAGGGAGAGTGTTGCTATGTCGTCGCGTCAACTCATGTCATATATGGTTCCTGAGCCCTTGGAACCACTTAACTTAGAAGAGGTAAAATTTTGGATACGGATTATGGAAGAGCATGCATTATTTATTAAGTCGGGGCTGCCTTGTGAGTGTGAAGATTTAATTGATGATGCCCAAGCTTTTTACCAGGAGTTTGAGTCTTTGCGCGTACGGGCAGAGCGATTACAAAATGACAAGAAATTCATGGAGCTCGTGACTGACACCCAGGCATTATTGAAAGAGTTTTATACGTTTAAGCGTGATTTATTACATCGCATGTTAGAGTGCAAGCTGGGTGGCTATAACTTTCCGTTATTTCTTGATCATATGGCTCGCGAAGCCGAGTACTTTATGCGCCTGTTAGACAAAATTAAGAATGGGAAAGTAGCTTTATCTGGGGGAGCAAAGGCCCAGGAAAATGTATTTTGGCTGCGGATTTTGGCAGACCATGCTAAATTTATTAGTCATTTGTTAGATCCATCAGAGCGCAATTTGATTCAAACAGCCAATAGCTTTTCTCAAGAATTTGATGATCTTTATCTGCAAGGCCGGGATTTCTCTAGTATGCTGCAGGGCTATCCGGAAGTAGCTTCCTTCAAACGTTTCCTGCAAGATGTTCGCGCTGCTGTTTTGCGCATTAGGGATTTTAAACGTGCTGCTGAAGAGATGATCAGAGATTGTCGGTTAGTCGGTCTGATCCCAGCTTTATTAGCCGATCATGTAAGACGGGAAGCGGATCATTTCCTTTTGATTCTGACAATGATGGAAAAAGGAATTATGAAGAACACAACGGCAGCATCTTTGGAATACTGCGATGAACCTTCTACATTATCCACAATCGCAGATCTGGATACAGGTTCCATACTAGGTATGATGAAGTCGGAGCGGGAAGAAGAAGTTTTACCAGAGCCAAAAGAAAGAGAGCCGAAAGTAGAGGAAGTACCACAAGAGAAAATTAGTAGTAAAGGAAAAGGAAATAGGGAAAAAAAGCATAGTCATTTCGAGAGCAAAGGAAAAGCTGTGGAAGAGAAACTGGTTCTAGAAGATATCCTGATTGAAGAAGGGGAAGATACCTCTTCGACAGCACAGGTGATTGATACTAAGAATAGTGATTCTAAATATAAGTGGAGTGGCAAGTGGCCCCGTCAATTAGGGAAGAAAAAGGATTAAATACTTATAGTTAACAAATAAAGACTTGGCGTTATGCCAAGTCTTTATTCGTTAACTGGATAGTAGCGGGATCCGCAGGAAGATGTGGTACAATCGCGATATAGCCCAACAATTCACGCTTTGTATCTGTAACAGATAACAGGCGGCCATTCGCTAAATCAATCATGCTAAGGTCAGCAAAAATATGGCTGGTAGCGATCGCTAACTGACTGCCAGGTACAATATGTAGGCAGGATATAGAACGATTCAGCTCAATGAGGCGGGAAATAGATGCTGTGGTAAGGTCAATCACTGTAATAGAGGCACTTTCTTCATTGACAACATAGGCAGTTTGCTCATTAGGACAAGCTGCAATGTGGGAAGGATAGGAAGGACATGAGGTTTTATTCTTGGGGTATAAGCAGCTTTGCGATGTCATGGATGCAGGAGTTGTTTCCGTTGCCTTTATGATTGTGAAAATCATAATGCCTTCCAGGGTAAATGTTGTACTAGTAAAAGGTACTAGAATATGTTCATCTCCATGAAGAATTACATTCGTGGGAATTCCCGGTAAGGAGTATTCCTGGAGTAATTGTCCGGCAGGGCTAAAAACTGCCAGCGTACCTTGATTGTCATGCTCCCAGACGCTGTAGATCGCATCATGATCAGCAGCGAGACCAACACAGGCAGCTTCTGCTGGATTTCCCCAGGCTGTTAGAGACATACTCGGTATGGTCAGAGAATATAATCCGCCATTTGGATCTGCTATATAGGCACAATTGCCTTTTGGCGCGAGTGTAAATTGTGTAGGAGGAGGCAGCTCTATCGGTAAGCGGTAGACAGATTTTTGTTCTAAATTTCCTACGAAGAGTGCGCCTTTGCCATTTGTTTTTACTACGGGCATATAGACTTTACTCTGGTCAGATGATAGCAGCAGCTCGGTTGGGGTGTATTCTGGCGGATAGGACATTTCAGCGATGATTTCTCCTTGTTGACCATCAACGAGCAGTAAAGCATGAGTCGTATCATCAATTACAACGAGTTGATAGGGTTGGATTTCCATGTAATCACCTCGGTTATCCCAATTTATAAATGCCGATTTCCTTATATAATATTCTAAAATCTCAATTTGGTTATTGGGTCTGGGGGATTAATTTTGTATAATAGGGATATTGGGTAGTGAAGGAGAAACAAAATGAAGTTATCTCAATTATGGCGGAGCAACGCTGAAGCTGTTATATGCATTTCCATGCTGTTATTTATGATCGGTACAGTAAATATTTTCAGTGCTAGTTTTGTAGAGGCTGGGCAACAAATGGGAGATGGTTATTATTATTTAAAAAGGCATTTGATTTCCTTTAGTATTGGAATTATGGCGATGCTGATTATCAGCAGAATCGATTATCATCGATTCAATCGTTTTCTTTTCCCATTCGTGTTATTAACGGTCGGCTTACTAATTGCGGTACATTTTATTGGTATTGAAGTAAATGGTGCACGGCGTTGGTTGAATATTGGTTTTCAATTCCAGCCTTCCGAATTGGCAAAACTGACCGGCCTTATGATTACTGCGGGATTCTTAGGTCCGCTAATTGACCGTAAACGCAGAATTTCGCTGCTTTCTACACCTTTTTATATTGCAGCAATATTAGGAATGATCGTATTAAAGCAGCCAGATATGGGGACAGCAGTCATTATCGTTGGTATAAGCCTTATGTTGTACATCATTGCTGGATTGCCAAAACAGCAGTTGTTAACTTTAGTGGGCGGCGGTATTGCCTTATTTATATATGCAACCTTTGCAGCCAGCTATCGGGCAGAGCGTATTGCCGCATGGATCAATCCTTGGGATTACCAATTGGGTATCGGTTATCAGACGGTACAAGGGCTGCTGGCAATTGGTTCTGGCGGATTTTGGGGAACAGGCCTTGGTATGGGATCAAGTAAGTTCAACTATTTGCCGGAAGCTCATACCGATTTTGCTTTTGCTGTATTATGTCAGGAAATGGGATTTGTCGGCGCTCTAGGGGTATTATGCCTTATGGGCTTATTAGCTTATTACGGTGTGCGCATTGCCTTAAAGGCTCCGGATGGATTAGGTAAATTATTGACGATGGGCAGCATTTTTTTAATCGTAGGACAAGCGATTATTAACATCTCTATGGTTTCAAGTATATTTCCAGTAGTAGGTGTGCCGCTGCCTTTTATTAGTTTCGGAGGCACATCATTAATTGTGAATCTAATGGCAATTGGTCTGATTCTGAATGTAGGGCGTCAGGCTGATGATGCTGTACTTCAAGATACTGCGCCAGAGCCAGATGCCAGCCGCAGCACTCGTTTAAAATTAGCAAGACAAGCCAGAAATCTAAACAGAGTTAAGTAATGTGAGAATGTTAAAAAGGCACAAGCTTACGAACTATTAAATATTGTCTATCACTATGCAATATATTACTGAAAATGCTTTTGTATGTGTTTGTTTATCTGATAAAGTTTTACTTGTAATATCAAAATTTATAAGTTTAAAGGGTGAAAATATATAACGCGTCAGCGTTTTTTTCTGATAGTACAGAATCTGATAATCCTATTCTAAAAAATACAATATCCATAGTGAATAGAGACGGCTGCCCAGCCGTCTCTATTCACTATGGTCTGACAAAGTATAAATTCATGGAGGATGTGGGATAACATACTAGGGAGGTGAGAATGCTATGTTTGGTCTTATTCGTATAGGAGTTTATCTAGTCAGTGGATTAACAGCATGGCAGTTTTTCCAAGGTGACGCAGATGGAATCAATTCATTACACAAGCAGCTGGCTCTTGATCCAGCTCGCGGCATGCTTTTTGGTGTATGTGCCGGGGTTAGTGACTATACTGGCATTGATGTCAGTCTCATTCGATTAGCTTGGGCGTTGTTGGCCTTATACCGCGGGGCAGGTATCGTATTATACATACTTGCCTTTCTGATTATGCCATCCATTAACTAATCTGTTTTAACGCCAGAGGACACAGAGCGGAGAAGTAGTTCTTCTTCCCACTCTGTGTTCTTTGTGTCTTAGTAAGCGATTTTGTGTTTTATGCTTTAAAACGACTATGTTCTAGTATATTTCCTTATTTTAAGTCACATACAGTGACACAATTACATAAAATGTAATAAGTAGTATGAGGGGAGGATGGATCAGTGAAAAGGAATGTGGATAATGCACAGGTTGAAGAAAAGGACGAACAACTTGAAGAAAAGGATGAACGGGTCGAAGAAAATGATGAACAAGAAGAGCTGGAAAGGGATAGTATGAATATGTGGAATACGAATGATACATGTAGTTGTCAAAAGACAAGCGCAAAGATGATGTTAGCTCATGCATACGTTCCATGGCAGTGCTATGATGAAGCTTTTAGTCCTCAAGAGGCGTTAAGGAAGGGAACCTTATTCCCGAGCTTATATGGTGTATATCCGATACCAAGGTAACATTGGGAGGTGAAAGCAGTGAATTGTGAAAAGCAAATGAGTATGCTAAGGAAAATTCAAGAAATGCAATTTGTTGCTGTTGAACTGAATTTATATTTAGATACTCATCCTTGTGATGTAGATGCGATTAATGATTTCAACTGTGCCGTTCAAATGCTGGAAAAACGTAAAAAAGCGTATCAAGATGAATTTGGACCTCTTTTTAATTTTGGATTTGGCGGATATTCTAAAGAACCATGGCAATGGGCTATGGGGCCATGGCCATGGGAAATGTAGATGGAGGAATCGCTTTATGTGGATATATGAAAAAAGTTTAGAACGTCCTGTAAAAATTAGTAGACCTGACCCGGCATTTGCCAAGCTGGTTATTACTCAGTATGGTGGACCGGACGGTGAGTTGTCAGCCTCACTACGGTATTTGAACCAACGCTACTCAATGCCGACGGATAAAGCAAAAGCTTTACTGACAGACGTAGGTACAGAGGAATTGGCTCATATGGAAATGATTGCTGCTCTAGTATATAAATTAATTGAGGGCGCCGATCCTAAAGATATGGAAGCAGCCGGATGGGGTGGCCAATATGCTCAGCACAATCATGGACTATTTTGGACGGATGCTAATGGCGTTCCTTGGTCAGCAAAATACATTGCTTGTCTTGGCGATCCTATTACCGATTTAGCTGAGAATATGGCAGCAGAGCAAAAAGCCCGTACCACTTATGAGCATCTTATTGATTTAACTGATGATCCTTGTGTAAAAGATACACTGCGATTCTTATGGCAAAGAGAAGTGGTGCATTTTCAGAGATTTGGTGAATGTCTCAATGATGTGCAGGAACATATGAGCAAGATGAACACGTGGTGTGGGTATGAGATGAGGAAATAGGGATCATAATAACCGCCTTAGTAAGGAGAACCTCTTCTTGCTAGGGCGATTTTATTATTATATTGAAATTATTAAATCGATAAAAGGTGATTGAAAAAACTAATTGTCACTTCCTTGTCATATCTCTAAATTATAATGAGGTTAATCTAATGAAGGAGGCATATATAATTGAAAAGTATATTTAAAAAAATAGCTATTTACTCAATGTTAGGCGTCATGCAGCTAGGGATAGGTGCATCAGTAATAGAAGCTTCACCTCAACATCGGGATTCAATTCCCATGCAGCAGCAATATGACCGGCAAGAACAAAAACCAAATCAACCAGAACGTGGTGAAAAGGATCGACAAGACCGGGAACGTGCTGAGAAGAAACGACATGAACAAGAAATGAAGCGACGTCCTCATGAAACAGAAAATCAATGGCACCAAAGGCAGAAAGGTGAAAGAGAACGCCATGAAATAGAATTCCGTAAAATACGGGAAAATAGATAAGATCAAATAGCAAATCAAATTGCCGCTCCTTCAAGGGGCGGCAATTTGTATAATCATTATAATGTAGCCCTTTTTATTAGGCAGATGGTTTTTAAAATAATTGCGTATATTCTATTTCCGTTTTTCGAATGGGGATATTGCCTGTAATGGTTTTTACGTGACTATATTTCACAGCTATTCGATTGGACGGAGTTAGCGCATGCATAGCAGATAGCTGGAAGCCGCGGATCCCATTATCGTAACCTCCTAGGCTGGATTTTCCTTTTGGAACAGAGTTATCAGGTAATTTTCCAATAATTAATTTAATCGTTTGCTGCTTAGTCGGGTAGTATTTCATGCCCAGAAGAATAGCTTGATTTTCAGTGGGAGCCGAAGAATGAATCACCTCAGTAAGCCATTCTGCTTTGCCTATGGGTGAACTGATGCTGAATCCTGTAAAATCATCAGCTTGTGTAGGTAGATCTGGTATGCGTAAGTAGCTAACTAATAATCGAATATTGCCGGAGTAACGAGCCCATTCCATTCCCAAAAAGCTGCGGGATTGATTATCGTCAAAAAGAGCTGAATCGAGGCGGCCGCCAGATAGATGGTAAGCATTGCGGCCTCTTTTATCACGAATATCAATGCCATGTAACATTCCTTCACCAACGTTCAAGCTATTATCGAATATAGCTCCAGATGCACCTATATAAGTCTCTTGGCTGCCGATTGTAACCGTTGTACGGGCATTTTTCCATCGCAGGCCATATTGATCAATCGCTGTTTTAGCTGAATCCACCGCATCACCGCTATAAGACTGATGACCTAAACGCAGAAAAAGTGAGGTTTGTGCAGAGAGGGGAGCTGTTCCAGTCAGACGTATCGTCCGTTCGACAAAGTCCACATCGGCAAGATTGGGATGTTTGTATTGGCGTGATTCGTATTTGACAGTTGTTTTCCCCTCCATAATCAGTTGCTGAGCCTGTACAATATTGGGTAAAGAGAGTAAAAAAATAAGGAGTAGGAGATAGGTCATCACTTCATTCCTTTCGATATTAAATTATAGTCATATGCTTCTTAGACTAATGAATATTCTAAGAAGTAAGGGGAAAATCCTTTTTGGTTTATCTATTTTAAGAAGAAAAACAATGAAAATATGCTGATGTGGATAATGGAGATTTATAGTATAATATATCATAAGAGAATGTTTGGCTTTGTAGCAATATTGGGAGGCGAATATGTGATTAATATTTTGTTAGTTGGTGGCGGTAGAGGTGGCGTTGGGATTATAGAAATGGTGAGTCAAGTACCGGACATAGAAATTGTCGGGGTTGTGGATGTAAAATCAGATGCTGTAGCAATACAACTGGCACAAAGATTGGGAATTCGTACCTTTGCAGATGTTCGTGACGGTCTTAAAATGCCAACAGTTAATGTAGTGCTAAATATTACCGGCAATCAGAAAGTAAATCAATTAATTGAAGAACATAAATCGCCGAATATCAAAGTGGTAGATGATTTTATTACGAGTATGTTGTATCATTTAATTAAATCTCAGGTTTTAATGAGCGAAGAATTGAATGAGAAGGTTGCTGTATTATCACAATCCGTAAGTGAAGCTAAAAGTCATATTAATAATACTCACGAAGTGATTGATTTTATTAATAAGGTATCCCAGCAGACGAATTTACTTGGTTTAAATGCAGCGATTGAGGCAGCTCGGGCGGGTGAACATGGCAGAGGCTTTGCAGTCGTTGCCACTGAAGTCCGCAAGTTATCGGAAGATAGTGTAGAGGCAACCAAAAAAATTAATGATATCTTAGGAAATATTGAAATGTCAATGCAGCATATTATTACGGGTATTGAAGAAACAGCTGCAGTAGCAGAAAAACATACAAAAAGAGAATTAATTACAGGCGCAAGCACATAAGTAAAATGAGATAGCCTTCGAGCAGCTGCAGCTCGCGGGCTCTTTCTTTGAAATGGAGGTAAAAGGGATGAATCGTAATACCGCGAGGGTAATGCTGTTATTTATGGTACTTATTATAGGAATGGCAAATCTGATAAGCATTGGTGAAACAAAAAAGCAAGCAACGCCAAAAAAGAATCCGCAAATCAAGCAATCTGTGACAGTGCGATTAGGTATTGACAGGATTGATGCCTATTCACAGATCTTTGCAGGAAAACGAGTTGGTTTAATTACCAACTCTACAGGGATGAATAGCTCTTTTCAGAGTTCGGTGGATGTGCTGCATGAAAAAACGAATTTAGTCGCCTTATTTTCTCCAGAACATGGCATCCGCGGTGCTGCCAAAGCTGGAGACTCTGTGAATACCAGTGTTGATGAAAAGACAGGATTGCCCGTTTACAGTTTATATGGTGCAACGAAAAAACCTACCCCCGAAATGTTGGCTGATATTGATGTATTGGCTTTTGATATACAGGATGTAGGTGCTCGTTCCTATACCTATATTTATACGATGGCTTATGCGATGCAGGCTTGCAAGGAATTGGGAAAAACCATGGTGATCCTGGATAGACCCAATCCGATTGGCGGCAC
Source organism: Pelosinus fermentans DSM 17108 (assembly GCF_000271485.2). Lineage (NCBI taxonomy): Bacteria > Bacillati > Bacillota > Negativicutes > Selenomonadales > Sporomusaceae > Pelosinus > Pelosinus fermentans. The sequence continues at coordinate 1,545 of NZ_AKVN02000001.1, read as the reverse complement.
TATGGTTGAAGGGAATCTTATCAAGCCTGGATTTGAATCCTTTATTGGAATGTATCCGATCCCAACAAGGCATGGCATGACGGTAGGAGAGCTGGCTAGACTATTTAATGCGGAGTTTGGTATCGGCTGTGACTTGGTGGTTATTGAAATGACAGGCTGGCAAAGAACCATGAATTTTGAAGAAACCCATTTGCCCTGGGTGATGACATCACCTAATATCCCTACTCCCGATACAGCCCTTGTCTATCCTGGAACGGGTATTTTTGGTGGTACTAATATTTCAGAAGGTGTGGGAACAACAAGACCTTTTGAGTTCGTTGGCGCACCGTGGCTTGATGCATATGATCTGGCAGAAAAAATGACAGCATTACAGCTGCCTGGAGTGATTTTTCGTCCAGCTTTCTTTACTCCAACCTTTGGATTATATCAAAATGAGCCATGTGCAGGCGTTCAGCTGCATGTAATTGATAAAAAAACATTCCTGCCTGTAAAAACAGCTATGAGCTTGCTATATACGATACAAGAAATGAGCGGTGATAAATTTTCTTTTACGCGTAATGGAAAAAATGAAAGCTCCATTGATTTGGTTACAGGGGACGACAGTATTAGAAAAGGTACATATTCTTTACATGAGTTATATAGCTTATGGGAAAAAGACACGGATCAGTTTAAGGCGATGTCTAAGAAATACTATTTATATTAATCTTTACTTTTTTTATTGCAACTGGCTGCTAAATATAAAAAAATGGAAATAATTAACAAAAACAATTAAGAAAAGCCTGTTATATTTCGATATATTTAATATAGAAGAAATAAGGAGGCGGTTTGAATGATTACTAAGGTATCAAGGGTTTATCCAATTGATTTCCAAAAGCATGACAACCCGCAATCCAGGGACGGAATGAAAAAGAAACAGCAGGAAGAATTTAAAGACGTGTTAGCGAAAATGTTAGGAAATTCACCAATAAAGCCAGTGGGATTTAAAGGATAGGAATTTAGGATGATTTTTCTCTAGAATCATTGGTCGCAGCAGGAAAATAAATTTAGTTTGAAGAAATACTATACAAAGTTGTACAATGAGGTCAACAAGATTCAGTTGGTTTTTTAACGCCAGCTGATTTTGTTGACCTTATTTGGATGAAGAAATCCTGATATGGATAAGAGGAGCGTGTAAAAGATGTATTTGCGAATACTATACATCGATCGTATCGGAGTTGTTCATGATATTACCGCTATCCTAGCAAAACGCAGAATTAATATCGTATCGATGGAAGTTGAGAAAAATAAAATTTATTTGGAATGCCAAAGCGTATCTGAGCAGCAATGCAAGGAGTGCATTGCAGAATTATCTTGTATTACTGGCATTCAAAGAATTAACGAGATATCTGCCATGCCCTCCAAAGAACGAGCTGAGCAGCTTGATGCAATATTAACATCTGTGCATGATGGTATTTTATCTGTTAATCCTGATGGCCTTATTGCACAATACAATCCGGCAGCAGCGCGGATTTTGAATTTACCTGTGAAGAAAGCCGTAGGTAAACC